>JBOHCG010000024.1:0-29484 GCA_050698735.1 Streptosporangiaceae bacterium
CAGCCCGCCCTCGCCGGGCAGCGCCCCGGTCGCCGGGCCGCGCTTCCGCAGCAGCAGGGCGGCCTGGTTCCGCGCGATCACCCAGAGCCAGCCGGCAGCCGTGCCCTGCGGCCGGTAGGTTCTGGCGTTCCGCCACACAGCGAGGAACGTCTCCTGCAGCACGTCCTCGACGTCGTCCGGCGGCAGCGCCTTGCGGAGCCGGGTGGCCAGCCACGGGGCATGCCGGTCAAACAACTCCCGCAGCGCCGTGTCGTCACCGCCAGCCAAGCTCGCGATCAGCTCGTCGTCGTCCATCACCTCCTCTATTGCACCCGACGAGCCGGCGGTTCACGACCGGGCAAAAAACTTCAGAAGACGGATCCTGGTACGAGCACATACTCACCCCCGCCGACCGCAGCCTCGGCCCGATGCTCGCCACGAGGTCGCTGAAGTGATGTTTCGCGTCGCGGACCCGCAGTGAATATTGCGTGGCCGGGAACGAATCGCGGCGTTACCCTCAGTTTCTGGATCGCCAAGGGAGGCCGCGATGGACCGGGCCGTGCTGGATGTCATCGAACGCGAGATTGCTGACGAGGTCAGGACGCGTTTCCCCGGCGACGCGGTGCGGCAGGTCGTGCTGCTGCAATACGGCGACGACCCGCAGATCCAGCCCCGGGACCTGTCGGTCCGGGTACTCCTCGACGCGGACGGGCCCGAGGACTACGACCGGGCCCAGAAGGCGTTCCTGGACACCCACCAGGTGGCAATCGAGCAGCTCCCGCGCTACCTGGCAGAGAAGCTCCGCGAGATCAGGATAGTGGAGTTCTTCAACAACACCCCTGTCACCCGCGACGGCCACGACCCCCGGATGAGCATGCTGGTCGGGCAGACGCTATCGGACTACAAGGATTCGGAGCACGGCGAAGACACCTTCCAGCTAACCCGGCTGGGACCGGCCGGCCTGGAAACAGTGGACACGCTGATCATGGCGGGCATCGCGGCCACTCGCGCGCAGGCCATCCGCTGGGCACTGGACCGCATCCGCGAGCGGCCAGCGTACGAGAAGCTCCGTGACCGCATGCGCGATACCTGCAGGCTCAAAGCCGAATTCTCGGCACAGGACGGATGAAGCGGCGGCGATCAGCACGGTCACCTGCACTGGTTCTGAGTGCGTCTATCTGATCGGTGCCGCCGACTGCGGGAGCCTGCGGCGCGTGCCCGATGAGCATGTGCGTGCAGACCTAGTCCCAGCAGAGGCAGAACGGCTTGCCGGCCGGGTCGGCGTAGACCCGCCAGTTCACGTCGCCGAAAGACAGCGAGGTGGCGCCGAGCTTCAGCACCGCCGCTTCGGCCATGTCGGCGTCGTCGACCGTAACGTCGAGATGGAACTGCTGCGGATACGCGGGGTCGGGCCACCGCGGCGCGTGGTACCCGGTGATCTGCTGGAACATCACCGGCTGCGCCCCGTCCGCACCGATCATCGCCGCGCCCTCGCCCTTGTACGTGACGGGCTTGCCGAGGAGTTCCGCGTAGAACGCGCTCAGCTGCCCGGCGTCCGGGCAGTCGAGCATCACGCCCATCAGCGTGGTCTCCTGCTTCGCCGGGAACAGGCACAGGTCGAACGGGTGCCCGGCCGGGTCGGCCAGCGTGTGCCAGTTCTCGTTCTCGCGCAGCAGCCCGGCGCCTAGCCCGGCCGCCTTCGCCGAGCCGGCGTCGAGGTCCGGCACGCGCAGGTCGAGGTGCGCCTGCTGCGGGTACGCCGGATCGGGCCACCGCGGCGGTACGTGGCCGGGGCTGAGCTGGATGGCGACGCGCCACCCGTCCCCGGTCTCCAACGTGATCCAGTCGTCGTCGGCGTACTGCTCGGTCCACCCGCCGAGGGCGGTATAGAACGCGGCGAGCCGCCGGGCGTCAGGTGCGTCGAGCACCACCGTGCGCAACGTGCCGATCATCGGGCACTCCCTCCTGAGCCACTGCTCATCATGCCCGGGACGGCTCGCCCGTACCCTCGGAGGATGGATGCGACCGGGAAGTGAGCGACGCGGCGTAAACCGGGCCGTCGCAGCCCTGCCGCGCCCGCCCCCGGCCTGTCGTGCAGATATGGTACGGCAGCGGGCGGCCGCCGGCCGGGCATGCAGGAGAAATCTGACGGCGAACAGTTACGCGGGCCAGCTAGGCCAGCGGGGATGTCCGGGCAGCTGCGGGGTTCGCCAGACCGTACCCAACGGCACGACCACGTGGGCGGCTTTCGTCGCCGCGCGGTCGATGGCACTCGGGTGCGTATAAGCGGGGGCGGAAGCCTACGGCGTCGAGCAGGCGCGAACGGCGGGTGCCGGAGGCGGGGCGGGCCGGCTCGGGGACCGCGGGTTGTTCCGGCCTCGGGGTGACGTCGGTGACGATCTCCTCAGCCATCCCGTACAGGAGCGGCAGGGCGCCGGCGACCACGCCGCCGGTCTCGTTGATGTGCCCTACGCCGGGTCCGATGAGCTTGGCGTGGCCCACGATGGTGCGGACGGTCTCGGCGCACTCCTCGAGGTTCCCGGCGATGCGGGTGAGCAGGGTCCCGACCCAGAACAGGTAGAACGCCAGGCCCGCGATCAGCAGCAGGACGTCGATGACCGTCCAGACGACCAGCCCCGTCATGACTTGACCTTCCCGAGTACCCGACCTAGGAACAGGTGGTGCTGCAGGCCCTCGGCGAGAACTGCCTCCACGCCGCCGGCGACCTGCGGGATCAGGACCGTGTCCGCTGTGTTCGCCGCCGCGGCCTTGAGCGTGTCGCGCACCGTGACGACGCGGCGGTCGATGACCTTCACCAGGTAGATGAGCAGGCTCAGCAGCGCGGCGACGGCCACCACGACGACGAGGCCGAGGATGTTCGCGATCGTCCACAGGTTGTGCTCGGTCGAGGACATGGCCAGTGCGTGCATGGCTACCCTCCCAGCCTGGCGCGGCCGCGCTGCAGGCCGCCGATGATGATCGTGGCATGCTCGATGGTCGTGCGCAGCGCGGCGAGCGGCGCGGTGTTCTTGACCGCGTGGGTGAGCGCGTCGTTGATCTTCGGCGCCTCGTTGCCGATCGACCGCGCCAGCAGGAGGATCGGGACGACTAGCGCCACCACCGCGAGCACGACGATGATGCCGATGGTGTATCCGATCACCCACCCGGTGGTGCTGGTGCCAGCGGCAAGGACGTTCGGTTGCATGAGCGGCTCCTCCCCTAGACCGTTTCGCAGAAGTCGCGGACGGGTTTCAGGCTTGCGTTGACCGAGGTGAGCCGCTCCGGCACCGTGCTGGTCAGGCTGGCGACGGCCTGGACCCCTCCGGTGGTCGCGACCAGTGTCTTCCGAACGGCCCGCAGGTGGAAGATGACCCGCAACAGGCCGAGCGCGGTGATCGCGATGATCAGCGCGGCGACGATTAGTGTGAACCAGGCGGCTGCTGGCATGGCCTTTCTCCTTTCTGCTCAGCCGAGAAGCTTGGCGACGGAGCCTGCGTACCGGACCGCGCCGACGGCGACTTCCTTGATGGTTTCGTCGGTGACGGCCAGCGCCTCAGGCACTCCGTTGAGCTCACCAACCAGGGCGACCCCTCCGGACAGGATGTCGTCGGTGGCGTGCCGGATCCGCTCGACCGCGGCGAGCACCCGGTTGAGCAGGTAGATGACCACCGGTACCACCGCGACGAGAAGAATCACGTTCCCGATCCACCACAAGACCATGACTGGTCCTCCTCAGCTCGTGGCCTGGTAGGGCATGAAGAATCTGCGGAACACCCGGTTCAGCGCCATCAGCGCGGCACGCAGGCCCAGCGTGAAGCCCTTGGCCGGGCTCGCGGCCGCGGCCGCTATCTGCTCGGCCGACTCCCCGCGCTCGATCCGCTCGATCCTGTCCTGCATGTTCGCGGAGAAATCGCGCATCAGCACGGCCGAGACGTCGGCGATCATGCCGCGGCCGTACTGCGCCGCAGCGCCGGACAGCTGCAGATCCTGGGTCACGGCGACCTTGGTGCCGCTGCCCGCACGTGCCAGCGTCGCCGTGACCACCATGCTGGCCTGGCCCCGGCCCTTCTCGTCGGCGCCGCTCGCGTTCACCACCAGCTTCTTGGCGGCCTCATCGCGCTCGGTGATGTCGGCGGTGCCGGCGAACTGCAGCCGGACCGGGCCCATCCGGACGGCGACCTTGCCCTTGTAGTGGTCGTCGCCGAGGTCATCCGTCAGCTCCGCGCCCGGGAGGCAGGCGGCGACCTGCGGGATGTTCTCGAGGAACTGCCAGACCTTCTCGACCGGCTCAGCGACCTCGAACTCGTTCTTGATCAGCATCGGGTCTCTCTCTTCAGGTAAGCGTCGGGATTGTCCTCGAACGCCCGGCGGCAGCCGGCGCAGCAGAAGTAATAGTCCGTGCCGTCATGCCGAAGCGGGCGGGTGGCTGCCGTCACGGTTACGGTCATGCCGCACACCGGGTCCTGTGCCGCCTCCGGCAGTTGCCCTGCTGCCCGGGACTGGGCGGCCTTGGCGCTGCTGCCCTTCGGGCCGGCCATCGCGCCGGATGCGCGCAGCTGGACCAGTTCCGCCATGATGGCGACGGCGATCTCCTTGTGCGTCGTCTTGCCGAGGTCTAGCCCGGCGGGCACCCGGACCCTGTCGAGCTGTTCCTGCGGCACGCCTCGCTCCGCGAGGTACCCGAGCACCGCTGCTCCGCGGCGGCGCGAACCGACCAGGCCAAGGTAGGCGGGCCGGGCCCTGGCCGCGCGCTCGAGCACGTCCTCGTCGTCGTGTCCCTGGGTGGCCACGACGATCATGGAGCGCTCGTCCGCGCTGTCCGCCGTGAAGTCCGGGCCGGGGATCAGGTCCGTCCGCCAGCCAAGGGTCACGGCCAGGCCGGCGAGCGTCTGGGCCATCGGCGAGCTGCCGACGACGACCAGGTGCGGCACCGGCACCACCGGCTCGATATAGATCTCGAGCGCGCCCTCGCTCTGGCAGGAGATGGGCACGACGGTCATGCCGTCCGGCACCGCCTCGCCGAACTGGTCCGGGGTGCCGAGCAGCAGCAGCCGGGCGGTCCCGTCGGCTATCACCTGCTGCGCCTCGCGGATCACGACGGGCTCGGCGCAGGCGCCGCCGATCCAGCCGCGCAGCTCGCCCTCGGCGGTGATGATCGCGCGCGAGCCCGGCTGGCTGGACGACGGGCCCTGCCGCCAGACCACCGTCGCCAGGGCGAAGGGCTGCCCGAGACGGGTCAGCTCGCCCATCTCCGCCAGGACATCCAAGCCTTCCATGAGTTCTCCCGCAGTCAGTCGTCCGAGCGCACCGGCGGCGCGCCAGAGACGTCATGCTGGTAGGTGATGGCCTCCCAGACCCGGTCAGGCAGCAGCGGCATGTCGATGTTGCGGACGCCAGTCTCCGACAATGCGTCCATCACCGCGTTCACATAGGCCGCCGGGCCGCCGACCGCGGCGCACTCGCCGATGCCCTTGGCCCCGATGGGGTGGTGCGGGCACGGCGTGACAACCTCGCTGTGCAGCTCGAAACCCGGGGTCTCCCAGGCGCTCGGCAGCAGGTAGTCCATGTAGTTCGAGCCCACGCAGTTCCCGTCGGCATCGAAGGTGATGAACTGCATGTTGGCCATGGCGTAGGCCTCGGTGAGGCCGCCCATGATCTGCCCTTCCACGATCATCGGATTGATCCGCACGCCGCAGTCATCGACCGCGACGAGCTTCAGCACGTCCCAGACCCCGGTCTCCGGGTCGACCTCGACGGTGGCGATGTAGACGGCGAAGGGCCAGGTGAGGTTGGGCGGGTCGTAGTACGCGGTGTTCTCGAGGCCGGGCTCCATGCCGTCCGGCATGTTGCTGTAGGCGGCCATCGCGCATTCCTGTATGGTCACGCCGCGATCGGGCGCGCTGCGGATGTAGAACCTGCCGAGCTCCCACTCGATGTCTTCCTCGGACACCTCAAGCAGGTGCGCCGCCAGCTTGCGCGCCTTGGCGCGGATCTTCCTGGACACCATGGCGACCGCCGCGCCCGCAACCGGCGTGCTGCGGGAGGCGTAGGTACCCATGCCGAACGGCGCGGTGTCGGTGTCGCCTTCCTCGACGACCACGTCCTCGGCCGGGATGCCGAGCTCGTGGCTGACGATCTGGGCCCAGGTCGTCTCGTGCCCCTGGCCCTGGGTCTTGGCGCCGGTCCTGAGGATGGCCTTGCCCGTCATGTGCACCTTGAGGTCTGCCGAGTCGAACATCTTGATGCCGAGGATGTCGTACTCGCGGCTATTGCCCGCGCCCAGCGGCTCGGTCATCGTGGAGATGCCCAGGCCGAGCAGCCTGCCCTGCTTCCTGGCCTCGGCCTGCTCGCGCCTGAAGTCCTCGTATCCGATCGCCGCCAGCCCGACGTCCAGGCACTTGGCGTACTGGCCGGAATCGGTCAGGAAGCCGAACGGGGTGCGGTGCGGGAAGTCGTCGTCCTTGACGAAGTTCATCCGCCGGAACGCGGCCTGGTCCATGCCGAGGTCGTCGGCCGCGGCCTGCATCATCCGTTCCTGGAAGAACATCGCCTCGGTGACGCGGAAGGAGCAGCGGTAGGCGACGCCGCCCGGCGCCTTGTTGGTATAGGTACCCCGATCGGTCAGGTGCGCCACCGGGATGTCGTAGGCGGCGAACGCGGAGTGCAGCAGGCCGATCTTGAACTTGCTCGGCTGGGCATCGGAGAAGAACGCGCCGTGGTCGGATTCGCAGCGCATGCGAACCGCGAGGATCTTGCCGTCCCGGCGCAGCGCCATCTCGCCGTCGAGGTAGATGTCACGGGCGAAGCCGGTCGAGATGAGGTTGCCCGTCTTGTCCTCGATCCACTTCACCGGCCGCTCAAGCAGGATCGAGGCCAGGATCGAGCACACGTAGCCGGGGTAGACCGGCACCTTGTTGCCGAAACCGCCGCCGATGTCCGGAGAGACGATCCGGATCATGTGCTCGGGAAGCTCGGCCACCAGGGCCACCGCGGCGCGGATGATGTGCGGCGCCTGGGTTGTCATGTACACGGTGAGCTTGGACGTGGCGCGGTTGAAGTCCGCTATCGAACCGCAGCACTCGATCGGCGACGGATGCGAGCGCGGGTAGTGCAGCTTCAGCCTCGAGATCACGTCGGCCTGCTCGAACGCCCGGTCGGTGCCCGCCGCGTCGCCGACTTCCCAGTCGAAGACGATGTTGTTCTCTTGGTTCTCCTTGTCGTCCCTGATGACCGGAGCGCCCTCGGCTAGTGCCTGCTCCGGGTTCACGATGGCCGGCAGGGGCTCGTAGTCGACCTCGATGGCCTCGCACGCGTCCTTGGCGATATACGGGTCATCGGCGATGACGCAGGCCACCTCCTGGCCCTGGAACCGCACCTTGTCTGTGGCAAGCACCGCCTGGGTGTCATAGGACAGCGTCGGCATCCAGGCCAGGTTCCTTGTCGCCATCATCTCGCCGGTCAGGACCAGGTGCACGCCTGGGATGTCCCACGCCTTGCTGGCGTCGATCGACTTGATCCTGGCGTGCGCCAGCGGGCTGCGCAGGATCTCCATGTGCAGCATGCCGGGCAGGGTGATGTCGTCGGTGTAGTTGCCCTTGCCGCGGATGAAGCGGTTGTCCTCGACGCGCTTGCGGCTGGCGCCGAGCCCGCCGATCTTGATCTCGTCCAGTGCCTGTGACATGGTCTTTCCTCCCCGCTAGCCTGCCGACTCGGACCTGAGCTTGGCGGCCGCCCACAGCACCGACTTCACGATGTTCTGGTATCCGGTACAGCGGCACAGGTTGCCGGACAGCGCCCACCGGATGTCTTCCTCGGTGGGATCGGGGTTGGCGTCGAGCAGGGCCTTGGCGGCCATCATCATGCCCGGCGTGCAGAACCCGCACTGCAGCCCGTGCTCCTCCTTGAAGCCCTCCTGCAGCGGGTGCAGTTCGCTGGCCGTGGCGAGCCCCTCGACCGTGCTGACCTCGTGCCCGTCGACCTGCACGGCGAGCATGGTGCAGGACTTGACCGGGCGGCCGTCGACGAGCACCGTGCAGGCGCCGCAGTTGGTCGTGTCGCAGCCCGTATGGGTGCCTGTCAGCCCTAGCCCGCGCCGGATCAGGTGGGCAAGCAGCAACCGCGGCTCCACCTCGGCGATCTTCTTCTGGCCGTTGATGGTGAACCTGATCCTGCGTACCGGGACGTCGTCCTGGGTGTCCTCGTCGTCGTAAACGATCGTCATGGTCAGGCTGCCCTCTCCTCTGCCGCGTTGCCGCGGCTCAGGATGCGGACCACGAAGGTGCGCACCATGTGCCGCTTGTATTCCGCGCTGCCGCGATGATCGGTCCTCGGCCGTGCGGCCTGCGCCGCCAGGTCAGCGGCCTGCGCGATGCGGTCCGCGGTAAGCGGCCCGTCGACGAGCGCCGCGGCGGCCTCGGTCGCCCCGATGGTCGACCCGCCGACGCCGGTCAGGGCGATGCCCGCCCTGGTCACGTTCTCGCCGGTGGTTTCGACCGCGACCGCGACCCCCACCGTGGCGAAGTCACCGACCCGCCGTTCGAGCTTGAGGTAGCCGCCGCAGCGGGTTCCCTTCGCGGCGGGAATCACCGCTTCGACCGCGATCTCGTCCGGGTCCAGGACGTTCTGGAAGGGCCCGGTGACGAAGTCGGCAAGCGGGATGGCCCGCGTGCCGCGCGGCCCACGTGCCACCACCGAGCCGCCGAGCGCGAGCACCACGGAGGCCCAGTCCCCCTGCGGGTCGGCATGGCACAGCGAGCCGACCAGCGTGCCCCGGTTGCGGACGATGGGATCGGCGATCAGCGGAGCCGCCGAGGCCATGGTGGGCTGCGTCGTCTTCAGCAGGTCCGAGCGCTCCAGATCGGCGTGCCGGCACAGCGCGCCGATACGCAGGGTGCCGTCGGGATCGGCCCGGTGGTAGCCGAGGCCCGGCACGTTGTTGATGTCCACCACGAGCTCCGGCGAGGCGAAGCGCAGCTTCATCAGCGGGACCAGGCTCTGGCCGCCCGCCAGGACCTTGGCGTAGTCGCCGCCCGTCTGCAGCAGGCCGATCGCCTCGTCGAGCGAACACGGCGCCTCATAGCGGAACCGCGAGGGATACATAGGATCCTCCTGGTGTGCTGAGGAGATTCGGTTCGCCGACCTAGCTCTTCGATTCCGTGCCCTTCGATTCCGGGTCGGGCACCGCCATGGGGAGCGAGTCCTCCTCGGGGTCCGGCCGCGGCTCCTGGTGCGGCGGCCACGGTCCCGCCACCGGCTGGCCGGCCACCTTGAGGTAGTCGATCAGCTCTGGCCAGGCCCAGACGGTCGGGCTCTTGCCCGTCTTCGGAGCGTGCTCGATCAGCTCGTAAAGCCGCGGGTTACCGCGGCTGTGCCCGTCCGATTCAATGCGCATGCCGCATGCTCCTGCCGCTGGACAGCAATGACGGACTAGCCGTCACCTGTGACGCGTCAACATGATCCGCTGACGCGCACGGCCCCGCAACAGGCGAATAAGTGCTTGCTTAAGGGGTGCCCTGGGCGGCCCTAGCTCCAGATCGTGACGTAGACCGGCGGCCGGAACCGCGAAGGCGGCACGCCACCGGCCGGCGACCGCATCAGGTGCATGGCCTCCGGCGTGCCGAGATAGCGCTTGAACGAACTGGCCGCGGCGCTCTGGTGCTGCCGTTCCAGCAGTGTGACGTGCCAGCACGCTTCCATCCGGCAGCCGGGATGCTCGACCACGGAGAGCTCGCCACGGCGCACCTGCTGGGCGACCAGGTGCTCCACCGCCGGGGCCACGCCCGTCCCGTCGGCCGCGGCCGCCCAGGCCGCGGTCTGGTTGGGGAAGACCCTGATCCTGTCCTCGGGTATGCCCAGGCTCGCCAGCATCTGGCCGGTCTCGCTGCCGGGGTCGGTGCCGGACGGGTCGACCAGCCACAGCCACTGGCGAGCGCTGCCCCGCGGCCTGGTGTGCCCGGCGGTCACCACGACCAGCCGGTACCTGAAGATGGGCTCCGTCACCAGGGCGAGGCCCGGATCGTCGGGCACCGCCGAGCCGATCGCCACGTCGGCGAGCCGGTTGGCGATCAGGACGCTCATCTCCTTGGTCACCGCCACGCCCGCCGATACCTCCACCGTGCCCGCGAAGCGCCGGGTGAACGCCTCCGTCAGCGGGCCGATCACGAACTCGGCGATAGTGGAGGTGGACACAACCCGCAGTTGCTCGGGTGCGCCCTGCGCGGCTCGGACCGCGGCGTGCGCCTCGGCGCCGAGCACCACGATCTGTGACGCGGTGGCCAGCAGCCTGGACCCTCCGGCCGTGAGCGTCATGCCGACAGGGCCGCGAGTGACAAGCTGATCGCCGAGGTGCAGGCGAAGCGCTGACAGTGCCTGGGAGACCGCGGATTCGCTGACGCCGAGCGCGTTGGCAGCGGCGGTCACCGAGCCAAGCCGTGCGACCAGGACGAACGCGTTCAGCTGAGTAAGGGTCATGACACTGCCAATTATCACGCACCGGCCGGGCCCGCGGTTATCCATGCCGTAGGAGCCGTGGGCGGCCGGGACGGTCACCGCCGCTGGTCTGGCCGGCGCAGCGGAAGCCGAGGGACCGGAGCGTCTCGGCTGCGGTGGGATGGCCTGCCGACGGGTTGGCGGCATAGTCGCTGACCAGCAAGCGCCCCGTGCCGGGCCGGATCCGCAGCACCGCGTCGCGGTAGTCCTCGTCATCGTGCACCTCTGCGACCGGAAGTTCCGGGCCGCCAGGACCCTCGATGAGCACGCACCGGCCGTCGGCCAGGAACGGGACGAACGTGATCCGCCGCACCTGGCCCGCTTCCGGGTCATTCCTTATCGGCTGAAACACGGCCCTGTTTCTGCCCGGCGGCACGCATCCTCAATCGCGGCCCGGATTCCGGGGCGAGTGGCCGGTCGCGGCCCGGACGGCCTTGGCCGCCTCCTCGCGCAGCCGGGCGCGCAGCGCTGTGCCCGCGGCGCGGTCCGTGGTCGCCTCGACGATACGCAGGCCGGCCCCGGGCAGCGCCTTCATCAGGTCATCTGGGTGCTCGAGCCGGTGATACGGCAGGCCGAAGGCGGCGGCTAGGTGGCGCAGGCTCGTCCCGTGCGGGGTGCCGAAGAGCCGCTCGAACGAACCGGGGAAGGCGGCCTGTTCCAGCCCGGAGAAGATTCCTCCGCCGTCGTTGTTGACGACGATCAGGCACAGGTCGGGCCTTGGCTCGCCGGACCCGAGCGCCAGGCCGGGCGCGTCGTGCAGGAAGGCCAGGTCGCCGATCAGCGCGAACGCGGGACCGCCGTGAGCAAGAGCGGCGCCGATCGCCGCCGACGTCGTGCCGTCGATGCCGCTGGCTCCTCTGCTAGCCAGCACGCGGATGTCAGCGCGGGGCGCCAAGTGACAGTCAAGGTCCCTGACGGGCAGGCTTGATCCGGTCCACAGCAGAGCGCCTTCCGGCAACCCGTGGCCGAGATCCCTGGCCAACCGAGGCTCGGAGAGGCTGTCGCCGGAGTCCAGCACGGCGTCCACGGCGCGCCGCGCCGCCTCATCCACCCGGCGCCATCCGTCCAGCCAGCCCGCGGGCCCTGTAGGGGCGCCGGTAAGCCGGATTCCCGCCGCGACGTCGGTGGCGACCCGCTGCGGATCGGCCCAGCGGCCCGGACCCTGTGCGATGACCACATGACGGCCGACCGGAATGCCGATGAAGGCCAGTTGCGCCCGGGAGAGCCCGGGCCTGCCCGCTGACACGATCAAGTCGGGCCGGTGCCCAGCCATGAAGTCCGCGGTGGAGAGCAGGTACTGGTAGGCCGACAGCGCGTTGGGTCCGTACCTGGCCCCGGACGACGGCTCGGCGAGCACCGGCCAGCCGGCTCTCCCCGCGAGTTCGACGAGCGCCGAAGCGTCGTAGTCGCCGTCCCCGCAGACCAACACGCCGCGTTCGGTCCAGGGTAGGTCGAGCTGCATTTCCCCCGGGGGGCTGCCCGCCCCCCCGTACCCCCCTGGTCCCCTGGACCCAGAAAAGCGGGTCCAGGGGATATCGTCGGGGCGTCCATCTAGCGGTTCTGGCCAGTCCTGGCTTCGCGGGCCGCCCGGTAGGTCAGGGGTGAGGGGGTCGCGGAGGGCGAGGTTGAGGTGGACGGGGCCGGGCGGGCCGCCGGCGCTGCCCGAGGCGAGCGACCAGCCCTGACACGCCAGTGATCGCCAGTAGCCGACCGCGCCCTGCCTGCGTTCCGGCGCACCGACCTCGCAGAACCAGCGCACCGCGCTGCCGTAGAGCTTGACCTGGTCGATCGCCTGGTTCGCGCCGGTCGCCCTGAGTTCGGGGGGCCGGTCGGCGGTGAGCACGAGCAGCGGCACTGCGGACTCGTCCGCCTCGATCACGGCCGGGTGGAAGTTCGCCGCCGCCGTACCCGAGGTGCACAGTACCGCCACCGGGCGGCGGGCGACCTTGGCCATGCCCAGCGCGGCGAACGACGCAGATCGCTCGTCGATCCGCACATGCAACCGGATCAGGCCGCGTTGTTCGGCGTCGAAGAACGCCATCGCCAGCGGCGTGCTGCGCGATCCCGGCGCGAGCACCACGTCCCGTAGCCCGCACCGGATCAGCTCATCGGCAAAGGTCAGGCCGAACGCGGTAGCGGGATTCACGTCCGCCCCGGTATCGCCGAGCCGTCGGCGGCGGGCTCGGGCAGGAACCGCGCGGCGGCGGCCGCCCGCTCCCGCCACGGAGCCGGATCGGCCTCCCAGCGGGCCAGCGCCGCCTCGTCGACGGCAGGGCGGCGGACCGGCAGTTCTCCGGATTCCGGCACGAGCGGAGCGGCGGTGACGTCACCGGCGAGGAGCGACATGGTGGCCAGGCCGCAGGCGTAGGGAAGCTCGGGCAGCGCGGCGGCGAGCGCGACGCCCGCGGCCAGCCCGACCGAGGTATCCACCGCGCTCGACACCACCACCGGCAGGCCGCAGGCCTCCGCCACCCGCAGCGCCGCGCGGACGCCGCCGAGCGGCTGCACCTTGAGCACCACGATGTCGGCCGCCCCCGCTGCCCGGACCCGGAGCGGGTCGGCGGCCTTCCTTATGGACTCATCGGCGGCTACCGGTATATCGATATGTCGACGAAGCTCGGCGAGTTCGTCCAGGGTGGCACAGGGCTGCTCGGCGTACTCAAGCCCGAACCTGGCCAGCAGCCGCAGCATCCGCGCGGCCTGACCGACTTCCCAGCCGCCGTTGGCGTCGACCCTGATCTTGCCGGCGGGTCCGAGCGCCTCGCGAACGGCCTCGACCCGCTCGATGTCTTCCGCCTCAGCCTGACCGCGCTCGGCCACCTTGACCTTCGCCGTCCGGCAGCCCGACGCGGCGACGATGCCGACCGCCCGCTCCGGCCCGACCGCAGGCACGGTCACGTTCACCGGCACCCGGTCCCTGACCGGGTCCGGCCACCTCAGCGTCGCGGACTCCAGCGCGCTGGCCAGCCACCGGCCGCACTCCTGCGGCCCGTACTCGGCGAACGGCGAGAACTCCCCCCACCCCTCAGGTCCCTCGATCAGCGCTCCCTCCCGTACCGTGATCCCCCGGAACCTCACCGGCATCGGAATGGCGAACGCCCGCACCTTCTCCAACTCGGCTGAGCAACCAGGGGTCATGGGCGGCGGGGGAAGCGGGCGAAGTCGGGGGTGCGCTTCTGCTGATAGGCGTCGCGGCCCTCCTGGGCCTCCTCGCTCATGTAATAGAGCATGGTGGCGTCGCACGCCTTGTCGCCCGCGCCGGTGAGAATGATCACACCGATGTCCGGCTCGTCGCGCGCGACGTTGAATGCGTGTGAGAGCTCGAACAAGGTGGTGGGCCTGAAAGCGTTTCGCACTTCGGGCCGGTTGATGGTGATCTTCGCGATGCCCTCGGCGCTGTCGTAGAGGATGTCGGAGTAGTCCTTCCCGTGTTCCGGGCCGGACCGCTGCCATTCGATCACTCGTAACCTCCAGGATGCCGTGTCAAGTTCGGGATCTAACCTTAACGATCGTGAGCTGTGTTTGCCCGGGGGGGACGACCCCCCCAAACCCCCCCCGATCACGGGGGGACTGCCCGTCCCCCCGTACCCCCCTGGCCCGGGAGGGTTGCACGCGATCTTTGTCGAGGGCGCGACGCCGCGGCTGCTCGAGCTGCTCGCCGCGGCGCTGGACGGCAGCGGGCCGGCCATCCTGCCGCTGGATGCGGCGCTGCCAAAGGCACGCATTGCCGAGTTGCTCGACACGCTCGGCCCTCACACGGTGGAGGATGCCGGCGGTGTCACCACGGTTCGTTCGGACCAAAAGGAGGCGGTCGCCGAAGGTACGGCGGTCGTCATCGGAACCTCCGGATCCACCGGCGGCCCTAAGGGGGTTGAGCTCAGCGCCGCGGCGCTGCTGCACTCGGCGCGGGCCTCGCTGGCCAGGGTCGGCGCCCGGCCCGGCGAGCGCTGGCTGTGCTGCCTGCCGGCCACGCATATCGCGGGGCTCCAGGTGCTCGTCCGCTCGCTGGTCAGCGGCACCGAGCCGGTGCTAGCCGGGCGGGCCGACCGGCAGACGGTGGCGGCCTGTGGCTGCGCCCACGTGTCGCTGGTACCCGCGCAGCTCAGGCGGCTGATCGCCGAGGACGGCGGCGGGGGCCGACCGGCACCGCTGACCGGGTTCCGGTCGGTGCTGCTCGGAGGCGCGGCCGCGCCGGCTGGCCTGCTCGACGCCGCGCGGACGGCCGGCATACCGGTCGTGACGACCTACGGGATGACGGAGACCTGCGGCGGGTGCGTCTACGGCGGGCTGCCGCTGGACGGCGTGCGGGTAGAGGTCCGCGACGACGACGATTCCCCGGGCCGGATATGGATCGCGGGCCCGGTCCTGTTCTCCGGTTACCGTCCAGGCGGGCAGGAGCTTCGCGACGGCTGGTTCCGGACCGGCGACCTAGGGCGGCTGGACGCGACCGGGCGGCTGACTGTGCGAGGCCGGGCCGACGACATCATCAATACCGGCGGGCACAAAGTGGTCCCCGGCGAGGTGGCGGCGGTGCTGCAGAGCCTTCCAGGGGTGCGGGACGTGGCGGTGGTCGGACAGCCCGATTCCAAATGGGGCGAAACGGTCGTCGCCGTGGTCGTCCCGGAAGATCCGGGGGACGCGCCGACGCTGGAATTGATGCGTCTGCATGTGCAGCAGCGTCTGCCGCGTTACGCTGCTCCGAACAGGGTCGTCGAGGTCGATGTCATTCCGATGCTTCCCAGTGGGAAGCACGACATCGCCCGGCTCAGGCTGGAACTGCTTCGGCGGGAACAAACTGAGGCGGAGAACGTTACTAATTAGTGCCCGGACTTTGCACCTCCGCCGAAGACTACGTGGGGCGGCGAGGGGTACTTGCTGAAAGCCGTGAACGACGTGTGCGTTGTGTGCGTTAGTAGGAGGAGGGAGGTGCCTCATGCCGCGGATCGCCATGGCGACGTCGACGATTGTTCGACCTGTCGCTGATTCGGATGACGAGGCGAGTATGACCCGCGTGGACGACCTGATCCAGCGCGGGCGGAGCCAGGGTCACCTGTCTCTTGCGGAGCTGAGGAACGCTTTTGACCAGGCCGGCCTGACGCCTGCCGAGGGGCGGTCCATCCTGCGCGAGCTGAGCGAGGCTGGGGTACGGCTGGCCAACGAGCTGTCCGAGGACACCAGGGCTGCCAAGAGCCGTCCGGCGCGCACCGCGTCGGCAGGGGCGCGCGGGGTGAAGGGCGCCGACGACGCTGACAGCGACGACGACTCCGGCCTTGACCTGGCCGACGCCGACGTGGTGAACCTCGAGGCCGAGTCAGCCGCGCTGGCCGGAGTCGACAAGCTCGCAGAGGCCGACCTCGACGACCAGACGCCTGCGATGGGCGACTCGGTGCACACCTACCTCAAGTCCATCGGGCGTACCAGCCTGCTCACCGCCGAGCAGGAGGTTGACCTGGCCAAGCGGATCGAGGCCGGCCTGTTCGCCGAGCACAAGCTGGACACCGCGACCGGCCTGGACGAGGATCTCCGGCGGGACCTGGAGCTCGTCGCCGAGGACGGCCGCCGCGCCAAGGCACACATGCTCGAGGCCAACCTGCGCCTGGTCGTGTCGGTGGCCAAGAAGTACAGCGACCGCGGGCTGTCCCTGCTGGACGTCGTGCAGGAGGGCAACCTCGGCCTGATCAGGGCGGTCGAGAAGTTCGACTACACCAAGGGCTACAAGTTCTCCACCTACGCCATGTGGTGGATCCGGCAGGCCATCCAGCGCGGCTTCGCGGACTCGGCCCGGACCATCCGGCTGCCGGTGCACGTGCTCGAGATGCTCAGCAAGCTGAGCCGGGTCGAGCGCGACATGCATCAGCGGCTGGGCCGGGAGCCGACCCCCGAGGAGCTCGCCGTCGAGCTGGACCGGACGCCGGACCAGATCGAGGAGCTGCTGCGCACCAGCCGGCAGCCGATCAGCCTGGACTCCACCATCGGTGAGGACGGCGAGACGTCGATCGGCGACCTCATCGAGGACGTCGACGCGCCAGAGGCCTCCGAGCTGGTAGACCGGCAGCTGATGGCGGAGCAGCTTCGTTCGGCGCTCGATGCGCTGACGCCGCGCGAGGCCACGATCATGGCGATGCGGTTCGGCCTGTATGACGGCAACCCGCACACGCTGGACGAGATCGGCCGCGCGCTCGGCCTGACCCGCGAGCGGATCAGGCAGCTTGAGAAGCAGTCGCTGTCCAAGCTGCGTCACCCCAGCCGCGCCCAGCCGCTGCTGGACTTCGCCAGCTAGGCAAGCCTCAGCTAAGCGAGCCTCAGCCGCGCTTCCCGGTTTCGAAAGGCCGGGCCCGACCTCCCGCCGGGCCCGGCCTTTCGGCTGTTAGCTCGTCTCGGGCGGGGCAATCTGGTACGTGTCGGCGCCGTCGGCGGAAACCTCGTGCGTCAGCTGGCCGCGGACGGTGAGTACCTCCAGGTGCGCGGCCGTCTCGTTGACCGCCTGCACCCTGGCGAACAGGTCCAGGTCGCCGAAGGCCCGGTGCCGCCTGGTCCACTTGATCGCCTTCGCCACCTCATGCGGGGTGGCGTTGCCCGCCTGCACCGCCTGCAGGGTCTCGGCCAGCCGCTGGTCGTGGTGGGCGAGCAGCTCGTTCACCCGTTCGTGCGTGCTGGCGGTGACGGGCCCGTGGGCCGGCAGCAGCCGGGCATCGGGCAGCGCCAGGGTCCTGGCCAGCGAGTCGAGGTAGTCGAGCAGGGCCATCCGGTTGTCCGCCGCCTCGAATCCGATCGACGGGGTGATGTGCGGGAGCACGTGATCGCCCGCGAACATGACCTGCGCCGCGGCGTCGTGGAAGACGACGTGGCCCCGGGTGTGGCCGGGAGTGTGCACCGCCCGGAGCGTCCGGGTGCGCAGGTCCAGGTCGGTCCCGTCGGCCACCCAGCGGTCGGGGTCCTGCCAGTCGACGATTGCAGGGACCTGCCTTTGCTCCCCGCCAAGCTCGTTGACCAGCTCCAGCGCGCCCAGCCTGCGCAGGCTGTCGGTGCCGAAGAACCGGGCGCGGCGGCCGTTGACCATCTCCCTGATCGCGATCAGGTTCCCTCGCTCTTCCTCGCCGAGGTAGACCACGCTGTGGAACGTCTTGCGCAGCTCGACGGCGAGGGAGTAGTGGTCGATGTGCACGTGGGTGACGAAGAAGTTGCGGATGTCGCCCAGTTCGTAGCCAAGCTCCCGGAGCGCGGCGGTAAGCTGCTCGCGCGCTGGGCCGAGCGCTATCCCGGCGTCGATCAGGTCGACCCCGCCGGGTTCCGCGATCGCGTAGACGTTGACCGCCCTCAGCCCGTCGATCGGCAGCGGCAGCGGGATCCGGTGCACGCCCCCGCCGAGATCCTCCACCCCCGGTTCGGCCCATGCGTACCTGTCCACCGCAGCCTGGCTCATCGCGTCGCTGATCCTTCCCTTCGGACCCAAGACCCGGCAAGCCCTGAGCTTAGGTAACGATATCGGACCGACCCGGCTCGGCGGGGTGCGGTAGCCCGGGCAGGCAGCAGGCCGGCCTGCAGCACGCCCCGCACGGTGGGGTGGGCCAGCAGGAAATGCGAGAGCTGGGTGATCGCGAACACGTACACCAGGTCGAAGAACAACTCGATGTTCGTGACACGCTGCTCGCCCGAGCGGCTCCGCATCAGCCGTGGCACTCCGGCCGATCCGGCGGGACGGGCCTCGGCCAGCTCGCTCACGGTCGCGCCGTCACCAAGCGTAGTGCTCCGGCGCAGGCTGGTAGCCAGGGAAGATGTCGTCGAGACGCTTGAGGACGTCGTCGAGATCCAGGGTCACCGCCCGCTGGGCGTCGTCGAGCTGGACGAGGGTACGCGGGCCGATGATCGGGCCGGTGACGCCCCCCGTCCAGCGGGGACCAGGGGATCACGCCGACGCCGTACTCGATCGCCGCGGGCAGCACCTCAAGCTCGATGTCGCGGGTGCGCGCGGTCCATGATCGCGTGCGCCTCGGCTGGCGGGGTCAGCGGCCCGAAGTTCATCGTGCCCAGGCATAGGCGGCTGACCCGCAGGCCGGAGCGGCCCAGATGCGCGTATTCCATGCGCCCTAGCCTTTCACGGCGCCGCCGCCGCCTTCTGCGCCTCCCCGTCCTGCGGCCGCCCCCTTCGTCAACGTCGGCCGGGGAGAGGTCGGCGGCCTCGGATTTGTAACGTGTTTTTGTGGATTCTCGTTACGTCCTGTGGCGCAAGTTGTGGAGGTACCTCGGCGGCGCGGCAGCGGCCAGGGCGGGGGACGAGATGTCCGGGCCGGCCCTGCTGCTGCTGGGCTTCGCGGTATGGTTGTGGGTATGCGTTGTGTACTGGGTGCTTGGTGGCCGGCCGGGTAGGGCGGTCGCCGCAGCATTCATGTTCGGGCCGTCCGGGCGGGCGGCCTTTTTCATGCCCTGTTTCCCATACTGGGATGGCCGTCCTCCGGACCCTAAGGAGAGGACGATCATCGATGAGCACCACACTTGCGCTGCGGCGTTCGGCCGAGCTTGAGGAAATGATCGATGCCGACGCCGGGCGGTTCCGGATACTGACCGGCGACCGGCCGACCGGGCCGCTGCACCTCGGCCATTATTTCGGCACCCTGAGGAACCGGGTCAGGCTGGCCGATCTCGGCGCGGAGGTCTTCGTGCTGATCGCCGACTACCAGGTGCTGACCGACCGGGACACGGCGGAGCACCTGGACTCCTGCGTCACCGGCATGCTGCTTGACTACCTGGCGATCGGGCTCGACCGGGCCACGATCTTCGCGCACAGCGCGGTGCCCGCGCTGAACCAGTTGCTGCTGCCGTTCCTCAGCCTGGTCTCGGTGCCCGAACTGAGCCGCAACCCGACCATCAAGGACGAGATCGCGCACTCCAGGCAGTCGGCGGTCAGCGGCGCCGGGGGCTCGGCCGCCCTCAAGGACACCGTCACAGCCGCGGTCAACGAGACGCTGGCCCCGGTCCGGGCCCGGCGGGCCGAGTACGCGCGGGATCCCGGCTATGTCCGGCAGGTGCTGCGGGACGGCAACGAGCGCGCGAACGACATCGCCGCGACCACGCTGGCAGGAGTCCGGACCGCGATGGGCATGCGCTACTGACCGCCGTGGCGGTCAGCGGATCTCGGCGGGCGTGTCGAGAACCCGTCCGGCGCCGACGACGCGCTCGGCACCGCACAGGGTGAACGATCCGGTCAGCGGCAGCCGGTCCGACGCGCCGCCGACCGCGACGCCGATCTCGCCCGGTTCCACCAGGCGTAGGCCCGCCCTGCCGTGGAACGCGGTGCGGTCGGCGTGCAGCCGGAACGTGACCTGGCGTGCCTGGCCGGGATCGAGCGGGACCCGGCTGAAGCCTGCCAGCCACCGGACCGGGCGGACGACCTGGGCCACGGGGTCGCTCAGGTAGAGCTGGACGACCTCGGTTCCGGGCCTGGTGCCGGTGTTACGCACGGTGCAAGAGATCTCAACCGTGCCGTCGGTGTCGATCTGTCCCGGGCTTACGGCCAGGTCGGCGTACTCGAAGCTGGTGTACGAAAGGCCGTGGCCGAACGCGAACAGCGGGGTCGGGTCGATTGAGCTCGCGGGATGGCGGCCGGCCAGCCGGGAGCGCAGGTACGAGGACGGCTGCGCCCCGGCCAGCCTGGGCATCTCGACCGGCAGCCGGCCGCTGGGTGCCACCTGGCCGGACAGCACGCCGGCGATCGCTGTGCCGCCCTCCTCGCCGGGGAAGAACGCCTGCACCGCGGCGGCGAGCCGGTCGGCGACCGGGCCGATCGCGTACGGGCGGCCGCTCACCAGCACGAGGACGACCGGCGTGCCGGTATCGGCCAGCGCCTGCAGCAGCTCGGCCTGGACGCCGGGCAGCCGCAGGTCGGCTGCGTCGCAGCCCTCGCCGGAGGTGCCGCGGCCGAACAGTCCCGCCTTGTCGCCGAGCACGGCGAGCACGACGTCGGCCGCCCTGGCGAGTTCGGCCGCGGCCGCGAACCCGGAGCGGTCCTCGCCGCGGACGTCGCAGCCGGGCACGTGCGAGATCGACGCCTCGGGCAGCTCGGCTCGTAGCGCGCCAAGGAGCGTGGTCACCGCCACTCCCTCGGCGGCCTCCTGGTACCTGTCGCCAAGGTGACGAGCCATGCTGTAGCAGCCGAAGAAGGCCAGCGGATCGTTGGCGAGCGGCCCGATCACGGCGAGGCGGGCGTCCGGCCGCAGCGGCAGCGAGGCGTCGCGGTTCGCGAGCAGGACCACGGATTCCTCGGCGAGCCGACGGGCCAGGTTGCGCTGAGCCGGCGGGTCCAGGTCGATGACGGCGTCCGAGCCGTTAGCCGTCGCGCTCCAGTCCGGATCGAGAAGGCCGAGCTCGAGCTTCTGCCGCAGCACTCGGCCCGCGGCCCGGTCGACGAGCTGGGGCGGCACCTGGCCGGTGCGCACCGCGGCCACGAGGGCCTTGCCGTAGCAGCAGACGCTGGGAAGTTCCACGTCCAGGCCCGCCTCGAGGGCCAGCGCCGCGGCCTCGGCCGCGGTCCCGGCCACGCCGTGCTGCGTCTGCAGGAAGGTGATGGCGAAGTAGTCGGAGACGACAAGGCCGTCAAAACCGAGCTGGTCGCGCAGCACGCCGGTCAGCAGCCCGCGGTCTGCGCTCACCGGGACGCCGTCCACGTCCGTGTAGGACGGCATCACCGACCTGGCGCCGCCGAGCCGTATCGCCATCTCGAACGGCAGCACGATCACGTCCGCGAACTCGCGCGCGCCCATGGCCACCGGGGCCAGGTTGCGCCCAGCGCGGGAGGCCGAATATCCGGCGAAATGCTTCAGCGTCGCCTGGATCCCGGCGGCCTGCAGGCCGCGCACGTAGCCGGTGCCGATGCAGCCGACCAGGTAGGGGTCCTCGCCGATGCTCTCCTCGGTTCTCCCCCAGCGCGGGTCCCTGGTCACGTCGAGCACCGGCGCGAGGCCCTGGTGGATGCCGACCGCGCGCATGCTGGACCCGATGGCCTCGGCCATGTCCCGCACCAGCTCGGGATCGAAGGAGGCACCCCAGGCCAGCGGGGTCGGGAACACCGTGGCGGTCCAGGCGGAGAAGCCGGTCAGGCACTCCTCGTGCGCGACCGCGGGGATGCCGAAGCGACTCGCCGCCACGATCTGGGCCTGGAGCTCGGCCAGCCCGCGGGCGGCTACGGCGGGGGCCACAGGCCGGGTGCCGAAGAACCGGGTGACCTGGCCGAGGCCGTCGCGGATCACCTCGGCCAGCGGCGGCGGGCTCGCGCCATGGCCGTCCTGCATCGGGGCGACGTTCGGGTCACGTGTGTCGGTGCCGATCCAGAAGCTGGTCAGCTGGGCGACCTTCTCCTCCAGGGTCATCTGGCCCAGCAGGTCCTCGGCCCGCTCCGCGGCCGGACGCGACGGATCGCGCCAGACCTGCGTGACGGCCATACCAGGCTGGGATACCGAGGGGCTGCTCACCGGTACGATCCCACGCGGCCTACGAGGTCGGCGGGCCCGGTGGACTCCCGCGTGATCAGCTCGGTCGACAGCTCCACCCGCCTGCTGCGCAGCGACATGTCCTCGATGAGCTCGCCGAGCATCTGCGCCGCCACGCGGCCCATCTCGGCCAGCGGCTGGCGCACCGTGGTCAGCGGCGGCGAGACCCACCGGGCTACCGGAAGGTCGTCGAAGCCGACCACGCTCAGGTCCTGCGGTATCCGCAGGCCGCGCTGCCGCGCCGCCTCGTAGACGCCGAGCGCCTGCTGGTCGCTGCCAGCGAAGATAGCGGTCGGGCGGTCAGGCAGGTCGAGCAGCTCACCGCCGCGCAGGAAGCCGCCCTCGTGGTAGAAGTCTCCGTGCCTGATCAGGGCCAGGTCGAACCTGATCCCGGCTCGCTCGAGTGCCGACCGGTAGCCGTCGAGCCGGGCCCGGCTGCACAGGTAATCCTCGGGCCCGGCGATGGCCGCGATCCGGCGGTGTCCGAGGCTGAGCAGGTGCTCGGTGGCCGCCAGGCCGCCGGCCCAGTTGGTGGCGCCGACGCTCACCAGCTCGGGCGGCGGGGGGTTGACCGGGTCGACCACGACCAGCGGGATGCCATCGCTGCGCAACTGGCCGAGCTGATCCTCGGTGAGCTCGGAGGTCACCAGGATCACGCCGTCGGTATCGTGACTGGCCAGCGCGCTGGTCCAGCTGGCGGGCCGGGCGTTGCCGTGCCGCACGGACGAGACGGCGACACCGGTCTCGTGTACCGCGCCCCATTCCTCTACTCCGCGCAGAATCTCGACGGCCCACGGGCTGTCCAGGCCGTTGAACACGAGGTCGATCAGCCCGGACCGGTGTCGCCGACGCGTCCCTGCCCGCGAGTAGTGGTGCTTGTCGAGCAGCCGCTCGACCCGGGCGCGGGTGGCCGCCGCGACATCGGGCCGCCGGTTGACGACCTTGGACACGGTGGGCAGAGAGACCCCTGCCTCGGCCGCGATGATGGCGAGAGTGATGCGCCGCGAGTCGTCTTCCCTGCCCGCAGGCGGCGCAGTACTTGCCCTGTCGAGCGCATGCTCCCTGCTGGACGGCACCCGGTCACCTTCCCACCTGATCTCGAAACAATTTCGATACCGGTATCGTAATGCCTGGCGCCGCGCTCGTCATCTACTAACGTGCCCCGGGCCGTAATTTCGGTCACACATCGGGTCCTCGGGAGCTAGGCCGGAGCCTACAGCACGGCCCGGCCTAGGCAGAGGATAGGTCAACCGAAGCCTGTTTCGAAAGTTATCGTGCGGCTATCGTAGCCAAGCCGTTAACGGATCGCGCTGCACGGGACCTACGGATTGCATGAAGGACGAGGCCAGGCGGCTGCCAGCAGACTTGGGGCAGTGGCTGAAACTATCGAGTCAAATCTATGCGAACTTGAGTCTTGACCGGTAACACAGGGCTTTTTAAGATGTCGGCACGTCGAAACTTTTCTGTGTGGGCGTCCGATCTTCTCGGCGCCCTATCGCGCAGATGAGAGTTGACCTGGACGATTTGCCAAGCTGCCGAGACATCCGTCGCGGTCTGCAAGGGAGAAGGGTGCCAGATGACCTTCCTGGCGCGGCGCCTCGGCTTCTACCTGGTGACCGCATGGGCGGCGATCACAATGAACTTCTTCATCCCCCGCCTGATGCCCGGCAACCCGGTCGAGCTTCTGGTGTCCCGGCTGTCCGCGCAGGGCCCGGTCTCGCCGGGCCTGTACCACGCGCTGGCTGTCGCATTCGGCCTGAACACGAACAGTTCGCTGCTGACGCAGTACTTCCAGTACTGGGGTCAGCTCGCCCACGGCAGCCTCGGTATCTCGATCACTTATTACCCGTCAAGCGTGACAAGCGTGATCGCGGGCGCGCTGCCGTGGACGATCGGGCTGGTCGGGATGTCGACGATCATCGCCTTTGTCGTCGGGACGACCATCGGCACCCTCGCGGCCTGGCGGCGCGGATCATGGCTGGACGTCGCGCTGCCCACGACCGCGTTCCTGCAGGCACTGCCGTACTTCTGGCTCGGGCTCGTGGCGATCGAGATCTTCGCCGTGAAGCTCGGCTGGTTCCCGATCTCCGGCGGCTACACGGCGGGCCTGACGCCGGGGCTCGGCGGGGCCTTCCTCGGCGACGCGAGCTATCACGCGCTGCTGCCGGCCGCCACGATCGTGGTGGCGTCCATGTCTGGCTGGATGGTTGGCCAGCGCAACGTCATGATCACCACCCTGGACCAGGACTACGTGCTCGTCGCGCAGGCCAAGGGCATGTCCCAGCGTCGCATCATGATCATGTACGCGGCGCGGAACGCGATCCTGCCGAACTTCGCCAGCTTCGCCGTGGCGCTTGGACTCGTCGTCTCCGGCGCGCTGCTCGTCGAGCTGGTCTTCTCCTATCCCGGCATCGGCTACGTGCTGCTCAGCGCGGTGAACAACGAGGACTACCCGCTGATGGAGGCGATCTTCCTCGTTATCACGCTGGCCGTGCTCGCCGCGAATTTCATCGCCGACCTCGTCTACGTGCTGCTCGATCCGCGAGCGCGGCAGGAGGCCTGACCGATGGCTGTCAACCTGGGAACCGCCGCCGACCTCGACGTGCTCGTGCCGGAGCCGGCCGCGCGTGCCCGGCCCTGGGCCTGGATCGGCCGGTCGAGGTGGGTGACCGCGGGCCTCATCCTCTTCGGCGTGTTCGTGTTCATCGCGATCTTCGGATCGACGCTGGCGCCCTATGACCCGTCGGCGATCAGCTCGGCCGTGCTTCAGCCACCGTCGGCGGCGCACCTGCTCGGCACCACGCAGACCGGCCAGGACGTGCTGTCCCAGCTTCTCGTCAGTGCCGCGTCCACGCTGGAGATCGGCTTCGCGGCCGGGGCGATCGCGACCGTGCTCGCGATCATCGTGGGCGTCAGCGCCGGCTATTTCGCCGGCAGCGGCGGGGAACTGCTTTCCCTGCTGTCCAACATCTTCCTGGTGATCCCGGGCCTTCCGCTGCTGATCGTGCTGACCAGCTACGTGCCGCAGGCAAGCGTGTGGATCATCGCGCTCGTGCTCAGCATCGTCGGCTGGGCCTGGGGCGCCAGGGTCCTCCGCGCGCAGACCCTGGCGCTGCGGCAACAGGACTTCGTGCAGGCCGCCAAGGCCGCCGGCGAGTCGAACCTCCGGATCATCCTGTTCGAGATCCTGCCGAACGAGGTCGCCGTCGTCGCCACGAACGCCGTGTTCGCGGTCGTCGGCGCCATCTCCTTCTACGTCGCGATCGTCTTCCTCGGCCTCGGCAACATCAACACCTGGAGCTGGGGAACCATGCTCTACTACGCGGAGAACAACGAGGCCATAACCAGCGGCGCGTGGTGGTGGTACGTCCCGCCCGGCGTCGCCGTCGCCCTTATTCTCCTCGCGCTCGTGATGCTGAACTTCGGCATCGACGAGTTCATCAACCCGCGGCTGCGCGCGGCCGGGATAGGCCGCAAGGAACTGCGTGCCGCCAGCAGGCAGCAGGGCATCACACCGGTGCGGGCCAACCGGCCGAACGTGACGCCCGTCGCGGCCGGCGCGGACACGGTCAGCTCCAGGCGGAGGACAAGGTGAGCGTGCCGACGGCGCCGCTGGCCGGTGCCGGGCAGCCCGTGCTGGAGATCCGCGACCTCTGCGTGGATTACGGCCGCGGCGACCAGGCCGTGCACGCCGTGATCGATACGGACCTGACGCTGCGCCGCGGCGAGGTGGTCGGCCTTGCCGGCGAGAGCGGGAGCGGAAAGTCGACGCTCGCCTACGGGGCGACACGGCTGCTCCGCCAGCCCGCGATCATCACCGGCGGCAGCGTGCTGTTCCGGCCCGACGCGCAGCGCCCGGACTTCGCCATCGACATCCTCGACGCTTCCCCGGAGGTCCTGCGCAGCCTGCGCTGGCGCGATGTGGCGATCGTCTTCCAGTCCGCGATGAACTCGCTGAACCCGGTGCTGACCGTGCAGGCCCAGCTCACCGACACCCTCGCCGCCCATCTTCCTGATGACAGCAAGAGGGAGCGCCGGGAGCGGGCCGCCGAACTGCTCAAGCTTGTCGGCATCAGCGCGGACCGGCTGCGCAGCTTCCCGCACGAGCTGTCTGGCGGCATGAAGCAGCGCGTGATGATCGCGATGGCGCTGGCACTCGAACCTCAGGTCGTGCTCATGGACGAGCCGACGACTGCCCTGGACGTCGTCACCCAGCGGCAGATCCTGGAGCAGGTGATGGAGCTGCGCGACCAGCTCGGCTTCTCCGTGCTTTTCATCACCCACGACCTGTCGTTGCTGCTCGAGATGGCCGACACCATCGCGATCATGTACGCCGGGCGGATCGTCGAGTCAGCTCCCGCGCAGCAGCTGTTCCGCGCCCCGCGCCATCCGTACAGCGCCGCCCTGCTGAACTCGTTCCCCTCGCTGCACGGCGAGCGCAAGGTGATGACCGGCATCCCCGGCTCTCCGCCAGACCTGCGAAAGCTGCCGGAGGGCTGCTCCTTCCAGCCCCGCTGCCGCTACGCCCTGCCGCGCTGCGCGGAGCAGGTCCCTGAGCTCACCCGCCCGGCGATCGCGACAGACTCCCGCCGCCTCGTCGCCTGCTGGCTGCACGAGGAACCCGAGCTCCCCGACGAGCTCGCCGCGCCAGAACCGGACGGCCAGTCACGCCGCCTGGTCGGCAGCGCGCCGGTGCCTGCCGCGCCCGAATCGTCCGGAGGCCCGCGATGACCGACATGAGCACCGGCACGTCCGCGGTGCCGGCCAGCGACGAGCCGCGAGGCGCGCCCGTCCTGGAAGCACGCGGGCTCACCAAGCATTTCCGGGTGCGCTCTCAGCCCGCGCGTGGGCGGGGTCGGTTGCGCGCCGTCGTGCATGCCTGCGAGGACGTGGACCTGACGCTGCGGGCTGGCCGGGTCACCGCGGTGGTGGGCGAGAGCGGCAGCGGCAAGACCACGGTGGCACGGATGCTCGCCCAGTTGATCAAGCCGACCAGGGGCACGATCCTGCTGGACGGCAAGCCGGTGTCGGGCCGGAAGCTGCACCAGTACCGCCACAAGGTCCAGATCGTGTTCCAGGACCCGTTCTCCTCACTGAACCCGATCCACAGCGTCCGGTACCACCTGTCCCGGCCGCTGCGAATCCACCACCGGGCGCGCGGCAGGCCCAGGGTGAACGCCGCGATAGACGCGCTGCTGTCCCGGGTCAAGCTGAATCCCCCCGGGCAGTTCGCGGACAAACTGCCGCACGAGCTGTCCGGCGGCCAGCGGCAGCGGGTCGCCATCGCGCGGGCCCTTGCCGCCGGGCCGACCGTCCTGCTCGCCGACGAGCCGGTATCCATGCTGGACGTCTCGATCCGGCTCGGCGTCCTCAACCTGCTCGGCGAACTGCGCGACGTCGAGGGCCTGGCGATCCTCTACGTCACCCACGACATCGCATCTGCCAGGTACTTCGCCGACACGATGACCGTCATGTACGCCGGGCGCGTCGTCGAGTCCGGACCGAGTCTGGAAGTGACCGACAACCCAGCACACCCGTACACCCAGCTGCTGCTTGACGCCGCGCCCGATCCGGAACGGCCAGGCCCGCAGGCGATCCAGGCCCGGGGGTCAGCCCCGAGCCTGATCACACTGCCCTCGGGCTGCCGGTTCCACCCCCGATGCCCCCACGCCATGCCGATCTGCTCCGAGCAGCAGCCTCCGGACATATCGGTGGGCGAGGGCCATGTGGCGGCCTGCTGGCTGCGCCACGCCGAATACAACGACGCAACCGATAGTCCATCCCCCGCCGGCAACGTGCCGGCCTGATACGCGGAGCGATCATGAGAAGAAAAACGACGCTCGCCGCTACGCTATGCGCCGTTGGAGCGCTGGCGCTGGGGGCGTGCAGCTCGTCGAGCTCGACGAGCTCGACGAGCTCATCCACCACCTCCACCACTTCCACGCTCGTGATGGAGAGCAGCCCGTCGGGTCCCGTGAGCCAGGACTTCAACCCGTTCTCCTCCACCAGCGCGGACAACATCCTCGGCGCCACCAACATGATCTACGACCCGTTGATGCAGTTCGACCTGCTCAAGCCGGGCGTGACCTACCCCTGGCTGGCGACCGCGTACACGTGGTCCAACGGCGGAAAGACGATCACGTTCACGCTGCGCAGCGGCGTGAAGTTCACCGACGGCGAGGCGTTCAACGCCAGCGACGCCGCGTGGGAGTTCAACCTCATCAAGGCGAACGCCGCGATCAACACCAACGGGCTGCCGCTCGCCGGCGCGTCGGCCCCGAACGCGACCACGCTGGTGGTCAACTTCACCTCGTCGGTGTACACGCTGCTGTACTACATCACCGAGACCCCGATGATCCCCGAGGGCATCTGGAGCAAGGCGGGCAACCCGGCCACCTACGCCGACACCAAGCCGGTCGGCACCGGTCCTTATGAGCTGTCCTCGTTCTCGCCGCAGGCCGTGATCCTGACCGCCAACAAGAACTACTGGCAGGGCGCGCCGAAGGTAACCAGGCTGGAGTTCCCCGCCTACGACTCCAACACCAGCGCCAACCTCGCGCTGGAGCAGGGGTCGCTGGACTGGGCCGGCAACTTCGTGCAGAACATCTCGACAGCATTTGTCGGCAAGGACCCGGCCACCAACCACTACTGGGACGCGCCGCTGCAGACCGAGACGCTGATCCCCAACCTCACGGCGTTCCCGCTGAACAGCCTCGCCGTGCGTCAGGCGATCTCCTACGGCGTCAACCGGACGACCATCTCCAACGTCGGCGAGGATTTCCAGCAGCCGCCGGTGCAGGGCGCGGGCTCGCTGACCGGCATCACGCTGCCGCTCGACCAGAGCTACGTCACGCCGGCGACCTCGGGTTACGTCGCCACCTACAACCCCGCCAAGGCCAAGCAGATCCTGCAGGCCGCAGGCTGGAAGATGGGCAGCAACGGCTACTACCAGCTGAACGGCAAGACGCTCGCCTTCTCTATCGAGGACCCATCCGCCTACACCGACTTCATCACCGACGACCAGATCATGGCGCAGGAGCTCAAGGCGGTCGGCATGGACGTGACCGTGAACGGCACCTCGGTGCAGAAGTGGACCACCGACCTGGCCACCGGTAACTTCCAGGCGATCGCGCACTGGGGCAACGGCGGCCCGACACCGTATTACCTCTACGACAACTGGCTGGACACCGACCTCACCGCCCCCATCGGCAAGACCGCGACCGGGGACTACGAGCGGTTCTACAACACCACGGCCGAGAACGACCTGAAGTCGTTCGCCGGCACCGACAGCACCGCCACGCAGCAGAGCGACGTCGCCAGCATGGAGCAGATCGTCGCGACGCAACTGCCGGTCATCCCGCTGTTCTACGGAGTGGCCTGGTTCGAGTACAACACAAGCAAGTTCACCGGCTGGCCGTCGCAGTCTAACCCGTACGCCCCTGGCGAGCCGACCGGGCCGTTCAACGAGATCACCGTGCTGCACCTGAAGCCGGTCAGCTAGAAAGTAGCAACACACTAGGTATAAGCCCGGCCG
>JBOHCG010000025.1:0-29115 GCA_050698735.1 Streptosporangiaceae bacterium
TCGGCATCCTGCACGGATGCCTGAAAACCCGCACCCTCTACGACGAGGCCACCGCCTGGTCCCACCGGCAAAACCTCCCTCAATCTTCCGCAGCGGCTTGACACCTAAGCTCCTGGGATGTCTTTCGACTTGCCCTGCCGGGCAAAATCACGCTCCACGGACCCTTGCCTGCCGTAGCGGTAGATGACGTAGCTGACCGAGATCGCCAGGCCGACGATCATGCCGACAGGAAAAAGCAGCGGGGCGTGCACGGCCTTGCCGATCGCCCAGCCGATGATGCCGTAAGCGGCCATCCCGGCGATCAGGTAGCTGAACACCACCCACCCGGTTTCCAGCCCGAGCGCCCTCGCCGTGCCGTCATCGCCAGCCGGCCTGGTCGCTCGCCTGGTGCCGTTCACGTCAGCCGCCACGCTGCACCGCCTTCCCTTCGGGCTCGACGTAAAGCATCTTTACCCGCATTGCCGCGACGACCTGGGCGGCGCCCCAGACCAGGACGCATACGATCGCGGTGAGGCCGAGCGCCCGCGTGCTGAACGCGGTCGTCCCTCTCAGCGAGGACACCACTACGGCAAGAGCCACGATCTTGACGAGGAAGCTGGCCAGCGCGGCTATCATCATGGCCGGCTGGCTGATCCGCGCGGCCCGCCCGACCACGACTATGCTGATGCCGAAGAACACCATGACCAAGGCCACCCCGATCAAGGCGCCGACCAGGCCCTTGGTGCCGACCAGGCCGGCACTCAGGGCGACCATGATCACGGCGGCCAGGCCGGTTGGCACCGCCGCGCGCCGGACGACGGTGGCGTAACTCGCCAGCATCTATGTGGCTCCTGGGGTTTTGACGGCACCTACGCTGCCGGGGGTGTTCCCCCGCGCGCCTGTGGCCGCACCGCTGCCGCGATGCGGGTCTCCGGTTAGGTTAAGGAAACGTATCACGGGCCTCTAACTCACCTTGGAAAGGACTGCTCGTGAAACATATCACAAAGTCCTTGACTCTGTCTTTACCTTTTCGCTGGAAATCTATGACCAACGGCCGCCCAGGGCGCCCGCTCGGCGGCGGTTCCCTTGCCTCACCGGGTCGGCAAGCGCCAGGAAGGTAAAGGCAGAGTAACGTGAACTCCGCGAAGTAACCGCCGTCTGGGGGGCCGATGCCAACGTCGGACCGCTGCTTAAGCGGCCCGACCTGGACCGAGGTAACACGGACGCTCTGCGAGTCGCCTGCCACATCGTGGGCCAAAACCTCCCCTAGGAGGGCAGCAACGACCCACGATCCCTGAAACACCCATTTCAAGCCCCACCAGTCTCACCGGCCCCGCAGATTCCAAGCGTGGCTCGGCTGAATCATCGGACCGGGCCACCGGTGCTAGCTGTCGGGGAACGGGTCGGGCCCGTTGTCCGGCGGCTGGACCGCACCGGGAAACGGCTGGGCACCATACGACCCAGGAACGTCCTGGACCTCATAAGCCTGCTGCGCGCCATACGCTTCCGGAACACCCTGGACCTTATGGGCCTCTTGAGTTCCATCGAGTCCCAGCAGGCGGCCGGCCCGCGGCAGCGAATCGCCGTTGAGCGGGGCCGCGTCGGCCGACCGGTATGGGCCACCCAGCGGCCGGACCGTGTCGGTGAACTGGGCTGATCCCGCGAACGGGACCGCATCTGGGAACGGGACCGCGCCCGGGAACGGACCTGTACCGGGGAACGGGGCCGCATCCCCCAAGCGTGCGGCGTCCGGGAACGGCGCCGCGGCCGGGAACGGACATGTGTCTCGGGACGGGGCCGCATCCGGGAACGGCACGGCGTCCGGGAACGGACATGTGTCTCGGGACGGGGCCGCATCCGGGAACGGCACGGCGTCCGGGAACGGACCTGTACCGGGGAACGGGGCCGCATCCCCCAAGCGCGCGGCGTCCGGGAACGAGGTCGCGGCCGGGAGGGGGGGCGGGGGCGGGGGCGGGGCCGGGTACATTCCGGTCTCGGGGTATAGATCGGCGCGTGGATACGGTGCTGTGCTTGGGAACTGGGCGGCATCCGTGTAGGCGGTTGCCTCTTGGAAGGGGGCCGCACCGGCGAACGGGGCCCGGCCAGGGAAGGGCGTGCCGTTGGCTGCGGGCTGGGAGGGTCGGGTGCTGCGGGGCGCGGGCCTGGGCGGTGCGGCTTCGGGGCGGCGTCCTCTGCCGGGGGCGACGGCTGCGGCGGGCGATGCGATTACCGGTTTGGCACGGCGGCGGCCGCGGGCACGCCAGGGGCGCAGCCGGGGCATGGTGACGGGCAGCAGGGTCAGCACGGCGACCACGGTGGCGGCGGCCAGGATGGGGGACTTGGTACGTATCACCGACAGCGAGACGACGGTGACCGAGAACAGCGCCGCCCACAGGTACATGATCAGCACGCTCTGCCGGTAGGAATGCCCGATGTTGAGCACGCGGTGGTGCAGGTGCTGCTGGTCGGCGGCCATCAGCGGCTTGCCTGCCTTGGTCCGCCTGACGACCGCGAACATCAGGTCGGCGTACGGTATGACGAAGATCGCCGCGGGCACCAGCAGCGGGAGGAACGTCGGGAACCGGTCCAGGGTGTTGTGCGCCGAGTAGTTGGTCAGCAGCGCCGGGTCGAGCGACGCGGTGCTCGATATGGGACCGTAGGCAAGCAGCAGGCCGAGCAGCATCGCGCCGCTGTCGCCCATGAAGATCCGTGCCGGGTAGAAGTTGTGCGGCAGGAACCCGATGCACATGCCGGCCAGCAGCGCGGATGACACCGCGGGCAGCGACTGGGAGGTGCTTCCTATCGTCTTGATGAGCGTGTAGGAGTAGACGAGGAACGACAGCGCGGCGACCGCGACGATGCCCGCCGCGAGCCCGTCCAGGCCGTCGATGAAGTTGATCGCGTTGATGGTGATCACCACGATCAAGATGGTGAGGGTCAGGCTCAGGTCCGGCTCGAGCGAGAACACCCCGCCGCCCGGCATCGGCAGCCAGGGCAGCGACTGCCCGCTCCAGACGAGGATTCCGGCCGCAGCCACCTGAGCGGCCAGTTTGCTCACCGCGCCCAGGCCCCACCGGTCGTCGATGAAGCCCACCACGACCGCGAGCCCGCCGGCCAGCAGCAGCCCGGCCGCCGTCTTCGACCCGGCGGCCCGGAAGGGATCCTGCAGGAACGTCAGCCGACTGGCCAGCAGCAGCCCGGCTACCAGGCCGCCGTACATGGCAACCCCGCCGAGCAGCGGCGTCGGCTTGGTGTGCGTGTCCCTTGGCCTGGGCGCGTGCATCGCGTGGGTGGCGACCGCTCCCCGCCGCACCAGCGGGGTCAGCAGGTAGGTTACCGCCGCCGTGACGAGCAGGACGAGGGCGTAATCGCGCATGCCGCCTCAGCAGACCCGGGTCGGATCGACTTTCATTACCGCCACTTTATGGCACTCGTTACGCGCCGGCAGGCGGCTCGCCGCCGGACGTGTCCGGCAGAGCGCCGCCGCCAGAGCTCGGCGAACCCTCCATCGGGTGCGGGGCGGCCGGCTTGAAGTCCGCCGCCGCGGCGGCATCCGGCGCGTAGTGCTCGTCGTCCGCGATGACCGACGCCACGTGGCGGAGTCGGTCCACGGGAATCGCCCCGGCGCGGAGCAGCTTGGGTACCGTGCTGGTCAGGTCCAGGATGGTCGACGGGATGCTGTCTGCGCACGGACCGCCGTCGAGATACACCGATACGGCCTCGCCGAGTTGCTGCTGGGCCTCGTCGGCGTTGATCGCGGCCGGCTGGCCGTGGCGGTTGGCGCTGGACACGGCCATCGGACCGGTCTGCTTGAGCACCTCGAGCGCGACCGGGTGCAGCGGCATCCGCAGGGCGACGGTGCCCTTGGTGTCGCCGAGATCCCACAGCAGCGTCGGGCTGGCGCGGAAGACCAGGGTCAGCGCACCGGGCCAGAACTCGTCGATCAGGTCCTGCCCGAACGCCCCCATGTCGTCGACCAGGGCCGCCGCGGCCCGCGCGGTGCCGACAAGCACGGGCGGCGGCATGTTCCTGCCGCGGCCCTTGGCCGCCAGCATGGTGGTGACCGCGGCCGGGATGAAGGCGTCCGCGCCGATGCCGTATACCGTGTCGGTCGGCATCACGATCAGCTCGCCGGCCCGCGCCGCGGCGATGGCGGCGTCGATCCCGGCGGTGCGCAGCTGCGCGTCCCGGCAGTCGTACCGTGTGCTCATCTCGACGCCGCTCCTATTGCTCAGGCTTGCTCAGGCGCCCTCGCCGGACCAGACCGCGGTAACGAAACGGTCCCTTCCGGCCAGGTCCTTGTGGTTACGTGTGTCCCGCCAGCCGGATTCCTCCGGGAAGACCCAGTACACCGCGGCTCCCTGCGGCGCACCGTGCTCGACGGCGACCAGCCCGCCGGGCCGCAGCAGCCGCCGCGCCGTCCGCTCCAAAGCGCGGATGGCGTTCAGCCCGTCCGCGCCGCTCCACAGGGCGGCGGGCGGGTCGTACTCGCTGACCTCGACCGGGACGAACGCCCCCACCGGGATGTACGGGGGGTTGCTGATCACGACGTCAACCGTACCGTCGAGCTCGGTCAGAACGTCGGCGAAGTCGCCGGCGTGGAGCAGTACCCGCCCGGCCGTGTAGGGCGCCCTGTGGACGTACCGCTCGATATTGCGCTCGGCCCAGGCGCGGGCGAGCGGGTCGGCCTCGACCGCGTGCACCCGGGCCCTTGGCACCTCCTGGCCGATCGCGAGCGCGATCGCGCCGGAGCCCGTGCCCAGGTCGGTGACGACCGGCTGCGCGACGTCCATCTCGCGCAGCCGGTCGATCGCCCAGCCGGTCATTACCTCGGTCTCCGGCCGCGGCACGAACACGCCGGGTCCGACGTCGAGGTCGAGGTAGCGGAAGTACGCGCGGCCTGTGATGTGCTGCAGCGGCTCGTGTGCGGCCCGGCGGGCGATGTCGACCCAGTAGCGCGTGTCGAACGCTTTGTCGGGGACCATGTGAAGCTCGCCGCGGCGGACGTTGTGCACGCTGGCCGCGATCAGCTCGGCGTCCGCGCGCGGCGATTCCACCCCGGCGTCGGCCAGCCGGGCCGTGGCGAGGGCGACCTCGTCAAGCAGCAGGCTCATCATGGCCGGGCGATTCCAGCTTGGCGGCCAGGTCGGCGGCGGCCAGCGCGTCGATCACGGCGTCGAGCTCACCGTCGACGACCTGATCCAGGTTGTAGGCCTTGTAGCCGACGCGGTGATCGGAGATGCGGTTCTCCGGGAAGTTGTAGGTGCGGACCCGCTCCGACCTGTCCACGGTCCTGACCTGGCTGCGCCGCTCCGCGCTCGCCTTCGCGTCCGCGTCCGCCTCGGCCTGCGCCAGCAGCCGCGCCCGCAGCACCCGCAGGGCCTGCTCCTTGTTCTGCAGCTGGCTCTTCTCGTTCTGGCAGGAGACGACGATGCCGGTCGGCAGGTGGGTGATCCGCACCGCCGAGTCGGTCGTGTTCACGCTCTGCCCGCCCGGGCCCGAGGACCTGAACACGTCCACCTTGAGGTCGTTGTCGCTGATGTGCACCTCGACCGGCTCGGCCTCGGGCACGACGAGAACGCCGGCCGCGGAGGTGTGGATGCGGCCCTGCGACTCGGTCACGGGCACGCGCTGCACCCGGTGCACCCCGCCCTCGTACTTCAGCCGGGACCAGGCGCCCTCCGCGCCCTTGCCCTTGACCGCGACCGTCGCGTCCTTGACCCCGCCAAGGCCGGTGGCGGTGGAGTCGAGGACCTCGGTCTTCCAGCCACGGCGTTCGGCGTAGCGCAGGTACATCCGCAGCAGGTCGCCGGCGAACAGCGCGGACTCCTCGCCGCCCTCGCCCGCCTTGACTTCCAGGATGATGTCACGCCCGTCGTTCGGATCCTTCGGCACGAGCAGCTTCCGCAGCTGCGCCTCAAGCTCCTCGCGCCGTGTTGCCAACTCCTCGGCCTCTTCGCCGAAGGCGGAATCCTCCCTGGCAAGCTCGCGCGCGGTCGCCTCATCGCCGGACGTCTGCTGCCATTCCTTGTAGGCATTCACGATCGGCGTCAGCTCCGCGTACCGCCTACCCAGCGTCCGCGCCTTCTCCTGATCGGCATGCACGCCCGGATCCGCCAGGGCATGCTCCAACTCGGCATGCTCGGAGACGAGGTCTGCTAGGCGGTCGAACATTGTTTTGGTTACATCCCTTTCGGATTTATTGCTACTGGGCGGGCGACGGAGGGTGGCTCGCCTGGCGGGACGGCCGCAGGCGGCCGAACGCCAGTCGATCCACCCCCACGCCCACTTTCACCAACCTGCGGGGCTCTAACGAGAACCACCCGGTCAACGGGCCAACGCTCGCTCGACGCTCACGGTTCCGCAAACGCACTCGTGTGGTGCTCAGCTAGGGAACGTGGCACCTTTTGCTGGGTGTCGAACCACTCACGTGCGTTTTACCCACCGGGAGGGGCGCTTGCGCGGGTGTCCGTGAAGTCCCGTTTGGTGTCACCACGTTTGGGCGTGGCACGGGGGCGCGGTGGTGATTCGAACGGCGTTCGGCCGCCCGCGGCCGTCCCGCCCTGCGGATCACTGCCCACCGCGGCCCCGTGTCCCTACTTCTTCGAGCCGCCTGCGGCTGGCGTCTTGCCGAAGCGCTTCTCGAAGCGCGCGACGCGGCCTCCGGTGTCGAGGATCTTCTGCTTGCCCGTGTAGAACGGGTGGCAGTTTGAGCAGACCTCGACGTGGATCGAGCCGCCTGCGGCGGTGCTCCTGGTGGTGAACGCGTTCCCGCAGCTGCAGGTCACGGTGGTGGCCTGGTACTTCGGGTGGATGTCTGGCTTCATGGACAACTCCTGCCTTGGGCGGTCGCCGGGTCGCCCTTGGGTCGCCATCGGGGCGTGAACCGGTACCGCATGGTTGCGGCTTCTAGTGTGTCAGACCGTGGAACGAGATTCGGCCATGTGGAATTCCTGGCTTCGCCCGGTCCGCGGGGCGGGCTAGGAGCCCACGGTGGTCTTCTGGACTTGGAGGAGGAACTCGGCGTTGCTCTTGGTCTTGCGCATCTGCTCCATAAGGAGTTCCAGGGCCTGCTGGGGCTCCAGGGCGTGCAGGACGCGGCGCAGCTGCCAGACGATCTTGAGCTCATCCGGCGAGAGCAGGATCTCCTCCTTGCGGGTGCTTGAGGCGTCGACGTCGACCGCGGGGAACAGGCGCTTCTCCGCGAGCTCGCGGCGCAGCCGCAGCTCCATGTTGCCGGTGCCCTTGAACTCCTCGAAGATGACCTCGTCCATCCGCGAGCCCGTCTCGATCAGGGCGGCTGCCAGGATCGTCAGCGAGCCGCCGTGCTCGATGTTGCGCGCCGCGCCGAAGAACCGCTTGGGCGGGTACAGCGCCGTGGAGTCCACACCGCCGGACAGGATCCGGCCGCTGGCGGGCGCCGAGTTGTTGTAGGCCCGTCCCAGCCTGGTGATGTTGTCCAGCAGGATGACCACGTCGTGGCCCATCTCCACGAGCCGCTTCGCACGCTCGATGGCCAGCTCCGCCACGGTGGTGTGATCGTCGGCCGGGTGGTCGAACGTGGAGTGGATGACCTCGCCCTTAACGGTGCGCTGCATGTCGGTGACCTCTTCTGGCCGCTCGTCGACGAGGACGACCATGAGGTGGCACTCGGGGTTGTTCTTGGTGATCGCGTTGGCGATCGCCTGCAGGATCATCGTCTTGCCCGCCTTGGGCGGGGATACGATCAGGCCACGCTGGCCCTTGCCGATGGGGCAGATGAGGTCGATGATCCGGGTGGTCATGATGCCCGGATCGGTCTCCAGGCGGAGCCTTTCCTGCGGGTACAGCGGAACCAGCTTGGAGAACTCCGGCCTGGACAGGGACTTCTCGGGGTCGAGCCCGTTGACCTTGTCCAGCCGGACCAGGGCGTTGAACTTCTCCCTGCGCTCTCCGTCCCGCGGCTGGCGGACGGCACCCTCGATGACATCGCCCTTGCGCAGTCCGTGCTTGCGCACCTGGGACAGGGAGACATACACGTCGTTCGGACCCGGCAGGTAGCCGGTCGTCCGGACGAAGGCGTAGCCCTGGACCTCGAGCACGTCGAGGATGCCAGCGATCGGGATGAGCACGTCATCCTCGGCGATCACGGGCTCCGGATCCGACGGCCGGTCGCGCCGCCGGTTCCTGTTGCGGAACCGGTCACGGCTACGGCGCCGTCCATCCCCGTCGTCGTCGCGGAACTGGTCGCCGTTCTGCCCGCGGGCCGCCATTGGCTCGCGGCCCTGATCACGACCTTGGTCACGGCCGGAGTCGCGCGACTGGTCGCGGCCGCCCTGGTCGCGGCTGCCCTGATCGCGGCTGCCCTGATCCCGGCTGCCCTGATCCCGGCTGCCCTGATCCCGGCTGCCCTGATCCCGGCCTGCCTGGTCGCGGCCGTTCTGGTCACGGCCGTTCTGGTCACGGCCCTGGTCGCGGCTGCCCTGGTCGCGGCTGCGAGAGGGCTGCCCGTTGCGACGCCTACGGTCCCCGCGCGGCCCTTCGCCGACGGCGGCGTCGCCTGCCGGGCCATCGCTCTGCGCCACACCGGTCGTCTGCGGGGCGGCCTGGGCCTCGGGCTCCTGGGTGTCCGCCTGCGCATCGACCTGCTTGGCTTCCGCGCGCCGGTTCGCCGTGCGCCTGGTCTCGCCGTCACGGCGCGCCCGGTCACCTGGGGCCTCGTCGAAGGCGAGCTGCTGCTGTCCTGCCCCGTCCGCGCCGAGACCGCCGCGGGTGCTGTCGCCGATGCCGGACGCGGCGACCTCCCCGATGCCGGGCTGCGTATACGTGTCTGGTTCCATGGCGTCCTGCTTCCGCAGGCGAGTCGCGTCAGCTCCCGCGGACGCGGCACGCTGGTCTGAACCTTGGCGAGCGGCTCGGGGCTCCTGCTGGCGGGCGTTGCCGCCCTGCCGCGCCTCGATCGCCTCCACGAGCTGGCCCTTGCGCATCTTGCCTGCCCCGGGGATGCCCATGGTCTGCGCGATCTTCTGGAGCTCAGGCATAAGCAACGAGGAAAGGCCAGTACCGCTGCGACCGCGCGACTTGGACGTCGGTACCAGCGCCCCTTCAGGCCCCAAGGCCCCCTCCGATGATCCGCCGGCTGCCGCGGGGGGCGCCGAAATGCCGGCGGGGACATCCTCGGGCGCGCCAGACGCGCTGCCGAGGAGTTCGGTTGTGTCGCTCACTAATGGTCCTTCCATGATTCTCGGCCACCTCGGGTGAACCCGCTAGGCCCGTCGACCCGTTACTCCGGCCCCTGGGGCCAGAGTTAATCCGCGGTGTTTCTGATAGCCGCCAATATCCACGATTACCGCAACGCCCTTTGCGTACCTCCGTGCGTTGCCGTGTGTCCGCAAGCTGGGGAGATGAGTCTGAGAGTGTCCAGGCGGCGGCACCGCTCGCCCGCATGCCCGGATTGCACCCTCCCGGCAAGCCGACCGAACTCCTCGTCCATGAGGAGTACAGCCAACCCGCGGCAAAGACCCTGGGTACGGCAACAATACCGTCCCATCCGAGTCTGCTGGCAAGCACCCGGTTTGCCGACGAACATCCCATCAGGAGCGGGGCACCCGGTGCGCCACCAAGCCTAACACCTACAGGGCTCACGGCATTCCTTCGCAGCCATCCGTGTCGCGCGGAAGAAGAGGCAACGGTCCCATGAGGCTCGCCGTTCGGCATCCGGCAGGCTCAGTTCCAGGTGCGATGGTTGGCCTGGCGCTGGGGGCCGTGTGCCCGGTCGCCGGGCGGACTCGTCGCTCGTTTCCCGCGTCAGCAGCCCGGCGAAGACTCCGAGCGCAGGACACGAGCACCTTCCCGCTCGACGTCCAGCGAGCTTACGTGCCATGCAATACCCGTTTCTCTCACGATTGAACCCAGGCTGTCCAGGTGGTAACGATTACCGGGCGGACCGGGGAAGCCGGGGAACGCGAGCACGGAGGGCCCCGCCCCCGACACGACCGCGGGAATGCCGGCGGCCCGCAGGCCGCGCACCAGCGCGTGCGTCTGCGGCATGGCCGCCGCACGGTAGTCCTGGTGCAGCCAATCCTGCGTGGCATCCAGCAGCAACGACGCCTGCACGCCCGCGTCCGCCGCCTCGCCGACCTGGCCGACCTGGCCGACCTGGCCGACCTGGCCGACCTCGCCAATCTGGCCGACCTGGCCGACCTCGCCGACCTCGCCGACCCCGCCGACCCCGCCGCCGGTCACGGCTCCGTGCTGTGTCAGCGCGGCGATCAGCAGGGCGCTGCGCCCGGAGTTCGCCGCCGCGTCCTTGTGCGGCACCGCGTCCGGGAGCAGTCCCCTGGCCAAGTCCGTGCGCACCGGCGACGGCGCGATGCACACGACCGGCCTGATCGACGGCAGCGGCTCAAGCCGCACCATGCGCGGGTGGCCTGCCGTCATCCAGGCTATGGTCAGCCCTCCGCCCAGGCACGCGGCCACGTTGTCCGGATGGCCCTCCATGCCGGTGGCCAGCCCGAGCAGGGCCTCCGCGGGCAGCGCGGCCGGGCCGTGCCCGGTCAGCGACCGGGCGGCGAGGAGGCCGGCCACCACGGCGGCGGCTGAGGAGCCCAGGCCGCGACCGTGCGGGATCCGGTTGACACAGCGAAGCCCGATCCCCGGCGGCTGGCCCCCGGTCGCCTCGAAGGCCGTCCGCATCGCCCGCACCACGAGATGCTCCTCGCCCGTGCCGGCCAGCTCCGCACCCTCGCCCGAGATCTCGATGAAGAGCCCGGATTCCGCGACCCAGGCCTCGACGTCGTCGTGCAGTGTCAGCGCGAGCCCGAGCGCGTCAAACCCCGGCCCGAGATTGGCGCTCGTCGCGGGTACCCGCACCCGCACGGTGCCGTCTACCCAGCCCATCTGACTCCTCACTCAGATCCCAGCTGTTACTCGAAACACACAGTCAACAACGCCCGGGACCGGAGGGGTCGCCGCCGCCGGCTCGATGTCACATCGTGCCGGCTATAGCCGGCACAGCGCCACATCGTGCCGGCTGGGCAGCGGCCGAGGTACCGGCTGGGCAGCGGCCGAGGTACCGGCTGGGCAGCGGCCGAGGTACCGGCTGGGATGGTAGCCCAGGTACCGGTTCGGCAGCGGCCGACGCGGCTGCCGGCAAGCTTCCGGGTAACGAGCTATGCCAGGCCTAGGGCCGTTGCGGCGGCATCCGCGTCGGCTTGGATGGTGGCCGGGGCCGGGGCGCCGGACAGTGCCCAGTCCGGGTCCTTCAGGCCATTGCCTGTGATCGTACAGACCACCCTGGAACCGGTCGCGACCTGCCCGTTCGCGCAGGCCTTGAGCAGGCCGGCCACGCTGGCCGAGGACGCGAGCTCGCCGAATACCGCCTCCCTCGTGGCCAGCAGCCGGTAGGCGGCGAGGATCTCCCTGTCGGTCACCGAGTCGATCAGGCCGCCGGATTCATCCCGGGCTGCCTCTGCGAGTAGCCATGAGGCGGGGTTGCCGATCCTGATCGCGGTCGCGATCGTCTGCGGATGCAGCACGGGCCGACCGGCCACGATCGGCGCGGCGCCGCTGGCCTGGAAGCCGAGCATCCGCGGCGAACGTGATGCCAGGCCCGCCCGCGCGTATTCGGTGTACCCCATCCAGTACGCGGTGATGTTCCCTGCGTTGCCGACCGGCAGGCAGTGCACGTCCGGCGCGTCGCCGAGCTCGTCCACTATCTCGAACGCCGCGGTCTTCTGGCCCTGCAGCCGGTCCGGGTTGACGGAATTGACCAGCGCCACCGGATATTCGGCGGACAGCTTCCTCGCCAGCTCCAGGCAATCGTCGAACGAGCCGTCGACCTGCAGCAGCCTGGCCCCGTGCACTAGGGCCTGGGCGAGCTTGCCGATCGCGATCTTTCCGCGCGGCACCAGGACGGCGCAGGTGAGCCCGGCGCGGGCGGCGTAGGCGGCCGCGCTGGCGCTTGTGTTGCCGGTGGACGCGCAGATCACCACCTTGGCGCCGGCTTGCGCCGCCTTGCTGATGGCCACCGTCATGCCGCGGTCCTTGAAGGACCCGGTCGGGTTGCCGCCCTCGACCTTGAGGTACACGTCACAGCCGGTGCGGGCGGACAGCACCGGGGCAGACAGCAAGACGGTGTCGCCCTCACCCAGGCTGACCACCGGCGTGGCCTCGGTGACCGGCAGCCAGTCCCGGTACCTGGCGATCACGCCGTGCCGCGGTGCCGCCGAGCGGCCGACCGCCGTCGATTGTTCGGCCACGGGCCTCACTCCTCCTCCCCTTCCACGCGCATGACGCTGGCTACCGCGCGGACGACGGGCAGGGCCTCGAGGTCGCGGACCGTCGCGGCTAGGGCCGCGTCCCGTGCCGTGTGCGTCACGATGATCAGCTGTGCCTCCTCGCCTCGGCTCGCCTGGCGCACGGTCTCGATGGAGACACCGTGCCTGGCGTATGCCTCGGCCACCGGCGCGAGCACGCCGGGCTTGTCGTCCACGTCGAGCGATACGTGGTAGCGGGTGAAGGTCTCCCCCATCGGCATGATCGGCAGCCCGGCGTACGCGGACGCGTCCGGGCCGCGCGTGCCGACAAGCCGGTTCCTCGCCACGGCGACGATGTCGCCGAGTACCGCACTCGCGGTCGGGGTGCCGCCGGCGCCCGCTCCGTAGAACATCAGGCGGCCGGCCGACTCCGCCTCGACGAAGACCGCATTGTACGCCTCGCTGACCGCGGCCAGGGGATGCGAGCGCGGGATCATCGCCGGGTGGACCCGCACCGAGACGCCCCCGTCGCAGCGCTCGCAGATGGCCAGCAGCTTGACCACCCGGCCGAGGGCACGCGCGCTGCCGATGTCGGCGGCGGTGATCTCGGTGATGCCCTGGCGATGCACGTCCGCCGCGGTTACCTGCGTGTGGAAGGCCAGGCTGGCCAGGATGGCCGCCTTCGCGGCCGCGTCGAACCCCTCCACGTCCGCGGTCGGGTCGGCCTCGGCGTAGCCGAGCGCCTGGGCCTCCTCGAGCGACTCGGCGAAATCGGCGCCGGAGGAGTCCATCCGGTCCAGGATGTAGTTGGTGGTGCCGTTGACGATGCCAAGCACGCGGTGCACCGTGTCGCCGGCCAGCGATTCCCGCAGCGGCCGCAGCAGCGGGATGGCGCCGGCAACGGACGCTTCGTAGTACAGGTCGGCGCCATACTCGCGGGCGGCCGCGTAGATCTCCGCGCCGTCCTCCGCGAGCAGCGCCTTGTTCGCCGTGACGACCGGCTTGCCCAGCTTCAGCGCGGCGAGCAACAGCGACCTGGCGGGCTCGATGCCGCCGATGACCTCCACCACGATGTCGATGTCCGGCCGGGTCACGAGCGCCTGCGCGTCCGCAGTGAGCAGCGCCCGGTCAATGCCCGCGGCCCGCCGGTGGCTGACTCGCCGCACCGCAATGCCGGCAAGTTCCAGCCTTGCGCCCACCCGCAGGGCCAGATCGTCGGCCTGATCGGTGAGCAGCCGGGCCACCTGGGATCCCACTACCCCGCAGCCGAGCAGGGCCACCTTTAGCACGCGGAAGGTGTGATTCATGAGGACTGCGGCGACCAGGTCACGGCTGGAAGGCCGAGGAGAACACGCCGCTTCACCTCCCATAGAATGTCAGTACGAAGTGATACTTTCAAGCTGTCCGCAATAGTCAAGTGGGCACGTAGTTCGGAACCGCGGCAGGACATGCCGTGGCGGCGCGGGGAGGCTTCCGGGCTGGCGGGCCGGTGAACCGCGAACCGACAGCGCGGCGACAGGCCACGGCTGGAATCCCTGCCCTCCGGGGCGGCGGAGGATGTCAACCGACGTCCAGGCTGAGCAGGTCGTCCATGGTCTCGCGACGGACGATCACGGCAGGACTAGTGCCCTGGTTCACCGCGACTACGGCGGGCCGGGGCACGTGGTTGTAGTTGCTGGCAAGCGACCGGCAGTAGGCACCGGTGGCGGGGACGGCCAGCAGGTCGCCGGTGGCCAGGTCGGACGGCAGGTAGGCGTGGCGTACCACGATGTCGCCGCTCTCGCAGTGCCTGCCCACCACGCGGCAGAGCATCGGCGGGGCCGCGGACTCGCGGGAGGCCAGCGCGCACAGGTAGGAGGCGTCGTATAGGGCGGTCCTGATGTTGTCGCTCATTCCCCCGTCCACGCTGACGTAGGTTCGCAGCCCGTCCACGTTTTTAATCGTGCCCACGGAATACAGCGTCACCGTGGAGGGGCCGACGATGCCGCGGCCGGGCTCCACGGTAAGCCGCGGCCGGGACAGCCCGGCGGCACGGCACTGCCCGTCCACGATCGCGCGTAGGCTCTGCGCCAGCTCCTTGACCTCGGGCGCGTCATCTTCCTCGGTGTAGGCGATGCCGAACCCGCCGCCCAGGTCGAGCTCGGCAATCTCGATCCCGTGCTCGTCGCGGATCCTGACGGCCAGCTCGACGACCCGGTGTGCCGCCACCTCAAAGCCCGCGGTGTCGAAGATCTGCGAGCCGATATGCGAGTGCAGGCCCGCGAACGAGAGATCAGGGCAGGCGAGCACGCGCCGCACCGCCTCGTCCGCGGCGCCAGAGGCCAGCGAGAAGCCGAACTTCTGGTCGTCATGCGCGGTTGCCATGAACTCGTGCGTGGTCGCCTCGACTCCGGTGGTGACACGGACGAGCACGTTCGGCCGGACCGCGGCCCCTTCGGCCAGGTACGCCAGCCGGGCGATTTCCTCGAACGAGTCCGCGACTACGTGACCCACGCCCGCCGCCACCGCGCGGGACAGCTCCTCAAGCGTCTTGTTGTTGCCATGCAGCGTGATCTGCTCGGGCGGCACCCCGGCCGACAGCGCGACCTCAAGCTCGCCGCCGGTGCACACGTCCACGCCGAGCCCCTCGGAGTGCACCCAGCGCAGCATCGCGCGACTGCAGAACGCCTTCGCCGCGTAGAACACCCGCCCGTCCGGGCCGAACGCGTCCATGTACTCCCGGCAGCGGGACCTGACATCCTCCTCGTCGCAGATGTACAGCGGCGTGCCGAATTCGGCGGCGAGTTCGCGCACGTCCGCGCCGCCGATCGTCAGTACGCCGCCGACCCGCCGGGCCCGGCGTGGCCAGATGCCGGCGGGCAGGGCGTTCAGGTCGACAGGGGGAGCGGGCGGATGATCTGCCGGCAGCACGTCACCATGGCGTGGCCCGGCCGGGTGCGCGACACGGCTCATGCAATTCCCTTCGGGTGCGGGCGGCCTTACAGGCGTTCCGGGGCGCTGACGCCGAGCAGGTCGAGCCCCGCGGCAAGGCCGGTCCGTACCGCCGCCGCGAGCCACAGCCGTTCGTTGCTGATGTCAGACACGTTTCTGAAGCTGGTGGTGCTCATGGTGTCAATTGTTCGCGTGGCCAGCCCTTCCAGGTACCCGGCGAACTCGTCGGGTCGGCCGCGGCGCGCCGCCACGGCCACCCGTTCCGGGAGCCAGGACAGCGCGTCGAGCAGCGCCAGCTCCCCCGGTTCGGCGAGCAGGCGCGGCCGGAACTCTTGGGGGCCGGCCGGCCTGGTCCCGAGCGCGGCGGCCCAGCGCAGCACCGCAGCCGCGGCGGCGTGCGCGTAACGAACAGCATAGGCGGAATTGCCCAGCACGTGCCGCGCCACGATCGCTGCCTGCGGCGCCGCGCCGCCCGGCGGCAGGCCGGCCAGCGCGAACCGTACCGCGTCCGCGCCCGCGTAGGCGACCGCCACGGCCACGGACTCCGGCTGCGGCGGAGCGGGCGGGAAAGGCATCGGAGAGGGCAGGTGCCCCTGGGAAGGGCAAGGTTCGGGGAGCGTGAGGGACTCAAGGGGTGAAAGGGGTCGCGGAGGGTGAACCACGGCTCGTTCTGGATAAAAAGTCAAGGTCGCGCCCGCGGTGGCGGCCAGGCGGGCGGTCAGGTGTGCGGCGAGGGCCGCCCGGGCATGCGGCCAGCCGGGCTCGGCGGCGAGATCTGGGGGCGGCGCGGCGGGGACCGTACGGCCGCGCAGCGAGTCGCTCGCGGCACAGGCCGGGCCGGCGAGGGTGACGCGGACCGCCAGGCCGGCCAGGGCGTCGTGAGTGACGGTCACGGTCAGGTAGCCGGCACCGGTGGCCTGCGCGGCCTCGATCCACGGCTCGCCGCCGAGCCTGGCCGCCAGGTCCGCGGCGACCTCTCGCGGGTCCTGGCCGCGACGGGCCAGGCGGAACGGCAGGCTGGACGCGTAGCGGCCCGGCCCCGGACCCGGCCGGAGCAGCGGGTCGGCGTCGGGGAGGCCGGTCGCGGTGAGGATTGCCCGCCGGAGTTCGGCGGTGATCAACTAGCCGGCGCCTGCGAGTTCGCGAACCACTCGGATCATCTCGTTCGGGTCGAACGGCTTGGTGAGGTAGGCGTCGGCGCCCACCCTTTGGCCCCTGACCTTGTCGTCCTCCTGGGCGCGGGCGGTGATCAGGACCACCCTGATGTGGGCGGTGTCGGGCGACTTGCGCAGCCGGACCGCCGTCTCCCAGCCGTCGAGGCGCGGCATCATCACGTCCAGCGTGATCACGTCCGGGTTGATTTCTGCCACTTTGTCCAGGCAATCCTGGCCGTCAACCGCGGTCGATACCTCAAACCCCTCAAGTTGGAGGTTGACCGCGATCAGTCGCCGGATCACCTCGTCGTCGTCGACGACGAGCACCCGTCCCAATCCGTGAGTCACCACCGTGACAGTATCGTCTTCGAGCACGTTTTCACGCGCTGTCCTGCCAAGGTGCCCGCGCATCGTCGGCGGCTGGTAGCCTTTTCAGGCGCCAAGCCCCCATAGCTCAGGGGATAGAGCGACGGCCTCCGGAGCCGTGCGCGCAGGTTCGAATCCTGCTGGGGGCGCATCGCTGTGCCAGCGGCTTAGCCCGCTGGGCTGCGGGAACGCGGAACGGCTCAGTGACAGGCTCCGCCATCCGCCGCCACGCGTCGCCACCGGATGGCAGGTCCCGCGTCCAATGCGCGTCCACGGCGATCACCGCCTCCGCCCGTCTTCCAGGTGGAGCGTGCCGTCCATGCGGCTGATCCACACGTCCTCGAGCCCGGTCATGCACCGCGCGTAGATCCGCATCAGGACCTCGACGGAGTGGCCTGCCCAGGCGGCGACCTCGGTGGCCGGGACGCCGGAGTTGAGCCGCCAGGTGACTCCGGAGTGCCGCAGGTCGTAGGGGCGTTTCATCAGCGGTGAGGCCAGCTGGCCGGGCGTGAGCGATGCGGCGCGGATTTTCTGCCAGACCTGCCACCAGGTGGAGGGGAGGAGGGGGTTGCCGTTCTCGGATCGGAACAGCCTGCCTTCGGGGCCGGTGCCGAACGTCTGGATGTGCGCGCGGAGGAGCTCGACGAGCTCGGGTGGGATGGGGACCTTCCGGACGGGCCTGCGGGCTGCCGGGCTGGGCCTGCCCTTGGTGCGGCCTTTGAGGCCGCGGTGCTCGTGGACCTGGCCGTCGTCGGTGTAGGCCTTTCCTGCGGCGGGGCTGGAGTCGGCGAAGGTCAGGTGGCCCCATCCTGTGTCGGGCAGGTAGCAGGCTTCGCGGGTGAGCGCGGCGACTTCGGAGGGGCGCATCATGGCGTAGTACATGCAGCCGTAGAACGCCTGGAACCGGGGGCCTTGCCGTCTGCCGATCTGTCCGCAGGCGTCGAGCATGGCCGCGATCAGGCCGGGGCTGCCGACGGCGCGGGGGTCTATGGCGTCATCGGGCGGCTGCGGGGCCGTCCACCCTTCGGGGAGGTTGCCTTTGGAGAGGGGGTTGCGGTCTAGCCTCTGCTTGCGCACGGCGTACGCGAGGACGCGGTGCAGGACGCGGCGGCGGGAGAAGTATTCCGGCGCTGCGGGTTTGCCGTCGAGCCTGGCGGCGAGGGCGTCCAGCACGTCGCAGACGGCGGAGGCGTCCGAGAACGTCCCTACGGGGCGGGAGGCCCGCGCGATCCAGGCGATGGCTTTCCGTTCGGCTTGGTCGAGCTCGCCGGGGTTGGCGCCCTGGTTCAGTTTCTTGCGCAGCGCTGACCTGAGCGTGTTGGGGTCAGGGCGGCCGGGCAGGTCGCGGGCTAGGACGGGTACGACGCGGGTGAGTGTCTCGACGAGGCTGATGCGGCTCTTGGCCGCTGCTGTCGGCCACGCGGCCGCCATGAATTCCAGCGCGTGGTCGTACAGCGAGATCTCGCGGCGTTTGCGGCGGGCTGACTCGGGGAGGCCGGTGTCCTCGCTGAATCCTTCGCCGTCTCTGGCGGCTGCTTTCAGCTCCGCGCGGTATCGCTCGGCCAGCTCTTTGGTGGCGAAGGAGTCGCTGAAGTGCTGCCCGGCCACGACCCACCGGACGCGGTAGGTGGTTTTCTTTCCGCGGCGCGCGTCAACGGACCAGACGCGGACATCGAAGCTGGTCACGCGGTTTCCTTTTCGTCCGGGGGTGCGAGCCATTCCTCCAGCCAGGAACGGCGGATGCGCAGTGTCCCGCCGGGGAGCGGCTGGCAGCGGGGGGCCTTGCCGGTGGCGCGCCACCGGTCGAAGGTGCGCCGGGAGATCTTGAGCTCGGTGCAGATCTCGTCGACGGTCAGCCACTCGTCTGGTTCGGCGGCCGGGTGGCGTGGCCGGGTTGCCATGATCACTCACCTCCTTCCGGCTTCGTGGTGCACCGAGGGGCTGCGGCGCGGTGCAGCCGCGGTGCACGGGCGGTGCAGGCGGGGGTGTTCACCATGGGTCTCTCCTGACGGTGGCGGCGGGCCCGGTCCATGCGGGGCGGTTGAGGGCGCATCCGGTGGTGCAGCTCGCGGTGATCTGCTGGACGCGCCGCAGCACGCCAGGAAGCCAGCGGTCGTGGAAGATGAGGGCTTCGTCGAGGCTGGGGCGTTCGGCGGTGTAGATCCTGGTGAATTCGCACCAGATCAAGCCGAGTTCGGTGACGGCGTCTTTGTGGGCCTGCCAGCACGGGCTGACCGATTTGGCGGCGCTGGGGTAGGCGGCGAGGAAGGTGTCCAGCCAGGCGGCGAGGTCGGCGAGGTGGGCCTTGTAGTCTGCCGGGTCGAGTTCGTGCCAGGCGATGACGGCGGGGCCTTTGCGGACGGTGAGGGCGCGGGTCATTTCGTCGGTGAGGTGGTCGAGCCGCTGGTCGGTTTGGTCGGCGCGCTGGGCCAGGGCGGCGATCTGGCCTTTGTGGCCGGTGACCTGGGTGACGAGCCGGGCGAGGGTCTCGGGGTAGGTCGGGTCAGGCTGCGGCATCCGTGAAGTCCTCCAGCAGTTCGGCGACGGTGAGCTGCGGCAGCATGACGGCCTGCGGGGCCTTGGGGAGCCGGCCGAGGCGGTAGGAGAGGCGGTGCCAGGGGATCCGGAACTTCACCGCGACGGGCGGCCGGTTGACGAGGAGGATCAGGGCGCGGGTGTCGGGGAGCATCCGGATGGATTCGGGGGCGATGACGGGGGTCTTGGTGTCGCCGGTTCCGGTGGTGCCGCAGAGGGTGGACAGGTGCTGGAGGGTGTCGGCGTCGTCGAGGCCGGGGAGGATCATCTTGGCGCCGCAGCAGGACCAGATGGCGGCGGCCTTGTCGGGGCCGTAGGCGTCGCGGAGCTGGGCGAGTGAGTGGATGACGATGGTGAAGAACGCGCCGTAGCCGGCGGAGTCGGCGAGCTTCTGGGCGAGGGCGGGGACGCCGATGTTGGCGACTTCGTCGAGGGCGAAGAACACGCCGGGGGCGAGTTTCCGCCAGGGGGTGAGGGATCCGGCCAGGATGGTGGACCGGTGGATGTGGTCGGTGAGGGCGCGGAACAGGGGGGCGGCGACGGAGGTGGCGCCTTCCCGCATGATCATGTAGAGGGTGCCGCGGGATTCGGCGAACGCGGCGGCGTCGAACGGGCCTGCCTGGGGTCCGGTGACCATGGTTTTGAGCTGGGGGATGGTGACCCAGCCGAGGGACCGGTTCATGGTCATGCGGATGGAGTCGGCGGATTTGGAGTCGGTGAAGATCTCCGCGCAGCTGGCGGCGAGTTCGCGGGAGACGCGGGGGTCGCGGGTGGCGGCCAGGACGGTGTCCTGGCCGTATTTGTTGGCCCAGGCGTAGACGGCGGTCATGTCGTAGCCCTGGATGGCGGCCAGGTGCATGAGCATGGCGAGGGAGACGGCGCTTTTCTCGAGCCAGAAGGCCATGTCGCCGGGGGCGACGTCGCCGACGAGGGCGGCGGCGCGGTAGAACGCGGTCTCGGGGTCCTGGCAGCCGTCGATGATGTCCCAGTGCAGGTTGGAGGGGAGGGCGCCGACGCCGAAGGGGTTGAAGACGCGGAGCGGGCCGAGGTTGGCGCGGGTGCCTGCGGTGAGGTCGTAGAGGTCGGCGCGGCTGGAGAAGGTGACGCAGGCGCCGGGGTGGGTGAGGATCTGCTCGGCGAGCGCGCCGGTTTTGGCCATCCGGGGCGGGGCGATGATGACCCGCTGGTGTTCGGCGGGCAGGAAGACCCGTTTGCCCCACTGGCCGCGTCCGAGCCGCCAGGCGTAGGTGGTGGCGGGGCTGATGAGCCGTGCCCACCAGGGCAGGTCGGGGCGGACCCGGCGGCCGTGCCGGACGGCGGCCAGCCGGGACCAGCGCCACAGCAGCTCGGCGTAGGAGGCGAACCCGGGGCCGGGGTGCAGGCGGACCTTGATCCGCCAGTAGATGCGGCGCTGGTGCTCCCCGGAGAAGACGGTGCCCTTGACGGCCAGGGCGGCGGCCAGGGCCAGGGCGACGGCGGCGATGAGGACGGGGCTCATGCGCTTTCCCCTTCGAGGCGGGCGAGCTCGGCGTAGACGTAGCTGCGGGCGGTGCCGGGCTGCAGGTCGGCGAGGGGGGCGAGGCGGGCAGCGACCTGGGACGCTGCCGAGCGCAGGCCGTATTCGGGGGCGGCGCGGTAGGCGGCGAGCAGGATCGCCTTCTTGGTCGGGGTCACGTCGTCGACGGGGGGCTGCGGCAGGGGCGCGGCGTCCAGGACGGCCTGCCGCATGCCCGCGGCGGTTTCCCGGAACGCCAGGCACAGCCTGAGCGCGTACAGCAGGGTGAGGGCGGCGGCCCGGGCGGCTGCGGCGAGGAACCTGGCGAGGCCTTTCCAGGCGGAGGGCTCGTCGATGCCGAGGGCGTGGCGGCGGACGACTGAGACGACCCGGTCGGTGACGATGGCGGCGAAGACGGGGGCGGCGGTGAACGCGACGATCGACCTGGGCGAACTGGTGTCTGCTGCGGCGTAGTTCATCGCGGCGGACGCGGCGGCGCAGGCCTGGATGAGGAACCGTTCGGTTTTGGCGGGGCGGCCTTTGCGGGCCAGGCCGAGGGACAGGCCGGTGAAGATGACCTGTCCGGTGTCGAACATGGCCGCCTCGATCATGGCCGGGGCGTCCTGGTGGCGGGCGGCGTAGATAAAGAGGTACTGGCCCCACCAGGAGATGTAGAACAGGCCCGCGTCGAGGAGGGCGAGCAGGACAGTTGACCAGCCGATGAGGAGGGATCCGGGGTCGCGGCCGGTGCCCGCGATGCGGCGGACGTTGGTGATGTGCTGGCCGCCGGGGGTGTCGACGGCGAACAGGCCGGGGCCGTGGGGGATGTCAGGGTTCATGCGGGGTCCTCTTGGGTGAGGGTGAAGAACACGCGGGCGCCGGGCCCGCCGTGATTCGGGTAGGGGCGGGACGGTTCAGAGGCCTTCCAGCCCTGCTCCGCGGCGGCCGCGATGATGGCCGCGGTGGCGTGCGGGAGGTCGGCGGGGTCGCCCATCAGGCGGACGTTGACCGGGGCCATGTCAGGCTGCCTCGGGAGGGCCGGGGAAGTCGCGGAGGCCGGCCGCGGTGAATAGCTCGGGGTGGTCGCGGAACGCCTGGATGACTTCGGCGATGTGGACAGGTCCGGGTTGTGGTGGTCTTGGTCCATGTCGGGTTCCGTTTCCTGGGGCGGGTGTGCCGGGCCGGTCATAGCCCGGCCTCGAGTTCGGCGGCGGCACCGGGTCGGCGGAGGTAGGCCAGGTGTACGGCTTCCTCGGCCTGGGCGCTGCGCAGGATCCCGGCGGGGCCTGAGGCCGGGTCGGCGATGGCGGCGGCGGTCGCGGCTGTGGCGGCGTCCAGGTCGGCCCGGGTCGGCAGCCCGGGGAACTGGGCGGCGGGCCGCCAGTCGGCGAGCTGGGTGACGGCGGCCGGAGCGGTGCGGGCTGCCTCACGGTCTGCCGGGCCTCGGGCGGGCGGTGTCCGGCCGGTCATCGCCCGGCCTCCGGTTCGGGTTCGGCCATCGGGGCGTGCAGTACCTGCAGTTCGCGGCGCGGGGCGGGGACCGGGCTGGACAGCTGGGTCACGGCGACGGGCACGCGGTCGCCGCAGCCGCATTCGCGGTAGTCCGTCCACGACGTGACCGCACCGGTGGTGCTGGCCGGGGCCGTGGCCAGGACCGTGTAGTCGTGCTGGTGGCCGGGGTCGTTCCAGGAGACGCTCACGTTCCGGCCTCCGGGTCGGCTGCCCGCTCCCACAGGTGCGCGGTCTCGACGGTCCGGCCCTGTGCCCGCCAGTCGGGCTCGGCCGTGTCGAGCAGGGCCTCGGCCTTGGCGGTCAGCGTGTACGGGATGCTCGCGGCTATCCCCCTGGCCTTGCCGAGGACCGCGTCCGCCGGGTCGGCACCCTGGTGTCCGGCGCGGAGCGCTGCGTCGCGTTCGGCGGCCTCGACCTGGTCCTGGTACCGGTTGGAGTCGGCGTCGTCCCATTCCGGCTCGGTCAGGTCGTCGTCTGGCTCGTCCGGTTCTGCGAGGTACCGTGCGGCGGCCTGGTCGCTGGTGAGGTAGGGCTCGGGTGAGCCGTCGGGCAGCCACGGCTGGTATGCCGCGGTGATCTTCCTGGGGTCCTGGCTGGTCATAACCCGGCCTCGCGTTCCGGCGTGGCCTTGTCGGGCTGCCGGTCGGCCAGCCACTCGGCATAGCTGGCGTAAGGCCCTTGAGGACCCCAGACCTCGAGGTGGGCGGCGGCGCCGGGCTCGGCGTCTGTCAGGGGCGGCTCGGGGAGCAGTCCCCATCGCGCCGGGTCGTCGCCGAATGTCGGGTAGGGGCCGTCGGGCTCGGCCTGCCTGGTTGTCGTCATGGTTCGGCCTCCGGTTCGGGTGCGGGTGCGGGTGGTTCGGGTGGCGGGGGGTAGGCGGCGGCGCCGGGCCCGGTGAGGTGGACCGGGTAGTGGTAGTCCCAGGTGCCGGGGAGTCCGGAGACCCGCATGCTGGTCTCGTGCTGGGCGCGGAGCCGGGCGACGTAGGCGTCGTCGGGTTCGGCGGCGTCGGCTTGGGCGCGTGCCAGGGTCTGGTCGGCCTGCGGTCCCATCGAGGCGGCCAGGTCCCGCATGGCCTGCGGGGCGTCCGGCCGGGCGCCGATCTTGTCCGCCCAGCCGCGGACGGCGGCGGCCCTGGCGGCGTCGGCCTGGTGGGTGGTGGCTCGCCGCCAGTCGCGTTCGGCCCTGGCGTCGGGGTGGTCGGAGAGCAGCCACTCGTAGAACGCGTCGCTGGTCGCGTCCCGGTGGTGCAGGTCGCCGGTCATGACCCGGCCTCGGGTTCCGGCTGGGGCCTGGGGATGAGGCCGAAGGTGAGCACCGACAGCCACCACTGCCGGTAGGCGGCGTCGGCCCGCTGGATCTCCTCCGGGGTCATGCGGCGGCAGGTCATCCCGCCTCCGGTTCCGGATCGGGCTCGGTCCCGGCGTCGGGTTCCTGTTCTGCCTGCCTGGCCCGGTGCTGCTGCTGCCATGCCTGGTGCAGGTCGCTGAGCATCGCGCGGGTTTCCCGCCATGGTTCGGATAGCACCGGGTACACGGCGGCTTGCTTGTACCATCCCGAGGTCAGGTGCTGGCAGAGGATTTCGGTCTCGGCGCCGGTCAGCGGGGTGAAGAGCGCCGGGTCGGCGGCGGCCATCACCGGGTCGGCGGGGCCTGTTCTGGGGCGGGTGTGGTTCATGCGCTTGCCTCGATCTCTGGTTCGGGTCCGTGCGGTTGCGGTGGGGCGCCCCGGCCGGGGAAGTGGCCGGGGCGCGGGTCTGCGATATGGGCGGCGCGGCCGCCGGGTCCCCAGCGGCGTTCCTCGAGCTCGGCGTGGGCTGGGGTGTTCGCGAGATGCCGGGTGAACTGCGCCCACTGCCGCGCGTCTTCTTCGGCTGCCTCCTGCTGCGCGGCCTGGTAGCCGCCGCGCCATCCGGCCTGGTACATCTCGCCGGCCAGCTGCAGCCGGTACCGGGTTTCCGCGGCGGCGTGGTCGGCCTCGGCGAGGGCGTCGGCTACCGGGTCGGTGCTCACGCGCCCGCCTCCATCTCCGCCTCGGCGGCCTTCTTCTCCGCGGCCCACCCGGCTTCGAGTCGGGTGACGAGCTGGAGCATCTCGGGGGTGATGTGCGGGCTGGGGGGTTCCCGCGGCGGCCCGGGGTCGGGCTCGTTCGCGATCCACCGGGCGCCCGGCTCGGGCGGCTGGTCCAGGTCGATCTCGGGCTGGCCGCGGCAGATCAGGCAGTACTTCGCGGCGCTGGACTCCTTCACCCGCACCTCGCGCTCGCGGGTGACGCCGCGCCAGACCCGGCCGATCCGGAAGGTGCCGCCCGCCTGGTGCTGGACCTGGATCAGCCGGGCGGCCGCCGGTCCCCCGGCGGCCTGCTCGGCGACGCGCGGCGCCGCTCCCCCGCTCTTCTCGGTGCCGAACCCGCTGTAGTGCGCGGCGTGCTTGTACGGCGGATCCAGGTGCAGGATGTACACATCCCCGCGCTGGTAGTACTGGTCCGGGATCGGGGCACGACGACTCATCTGCATAGTTCCTCTTGCTGCGATCAGCCTTATACATCTACATCCAACCTTAGCGATAAGGTTACACCAAGAACGCCGGTTGGGCAGGAGTAGGCCAGGGTGTACGTTGAACTATGTAGACAAGGTGATGTCAGGTCATTTAAGGAGAGGCCCGTGCCGATGGCGTCTGAGGTGCTGAAGTGGCAGGCCATCGACCATGGCATCCGAGAACGGATCGTCTCCGGGGATCTGCAAATAGGGAACAAGATCCCCAGCACAGAGGAGCTGAAGCGTGCTTACGGGGCCTCCCTAAGCGCGGTCCGCCAAGCTGTCAACCAGCTCAAGGCGGAGGGCATCCTTGAGGGCTTCTCGGGCAAGGGCGTGTTCGTCGCCAAGGTGCCGAAGGCCCCAGGCGCGACCGCAGACCTGGAGCTGGCAGAGCTGACTGCGCTCAGGGGCGATGTCGCCCGGATCGAGGCGAATCTGGTCGACTTGTTCGGGAAGCTCGGGTATGAGTACGAGCACCAAGCGCCGAAGGTCAGGAAGCAGCGCCGTGGACACGGGTAACGTCGTCAGCATCGGGGAGCACGGTCGCTATCACGCTGACTTCGCCGGTCTAGCAGGTAGCCAGGTACGGGCCGCCAGGAACAAGCTGCGGATGAACCCTGACGAGTTCGCGACACTCCTTAGCGGACTAGTTGGCTGGGAGATCCGTCCGGGAGTGGTCGAACGGTGGGAGTCATACGCCACTCCCCCCGGCGACATCGTGCTCGCGGCGGCCACATTGGCGCAGGAGGTACCTGGTGACGTTCTCGCCCTCGCGCTGAACGAGGGCGCAGGGCGCAAGGCCGCGATGGTCTCTGCCATAGGCCCGGTGATAGACAGCATGGGTGACTCCTCGGTTGTCTCCTACACCGACCGAGGCCTTGTGACCCGGGATCAGTGGAACGGGATCATCCGGGGCGCGTCTAGCTGTCTCTGGCTCTACGGGATGGCCGAATACGGATATGCGGCCGACTCTGAGACTCGCGGAATCATACGCGATGCCGTCGCCGCAGGATGTTCGGTCAGGGTGCTCCTGCTCGATCCGGCGTACGGGGCCACCAGGGACATCGAAGTGGACGAGGGCAATCCCGCCGGGGCGCTCGCAGCGAGGATCGGCGCCGCGCTGGACTTGTTCGCCAAGATGCGGGACGACGTGCCCGAGATGCGGATCCGCCTCTACGACCGGCATCCGAGCGTGTCAGTGGTGCGCGGTGACAGCCGGATGATGGTCACGCCTTACTTGCGCTTCTTCACCGGAAGCAGCTCGCCAACCTTCGAGCTCACCTCGGAGAAGGGAGCTGCCATGTTCGGACGGTATGCTGCCCACTTCGAGGACGCTTGGAACGGGGCGAAGGAGTACGGATGACCAGCATGGCGGACGCGAAGTTGCTCAAACGCGAAATACTCCTCGATGCGCCTAAGCGGTTCGTCCGCGAAGTCTTGATGATGGGGGACGGGTTTCAGCTTGACTGGTTCTATGTCGATACACCGCCCAGCGTCCTAGTCGTCCCTGTGACCCCTGGGGGTCAGCTGGTGATGGTCGGCCAGTACCGGCACAATCTCAAGAGGCATGCACTTGAGTTCCCTGCCGGTGCGGTCAATGATGCGGAAGACCTGGACGACGCGGCGCAACGGGAGCTGTCTGAGGAAACCGGGTACCAGTTGCCCTCAGACGGGAAGTTGCTGCCGCTGGGCGCGTTCTACTCATTGCCATCCGAGACGAACAAGACGACTCATATTTACCTGGCGCGAGGTGTTATTCCCGTCGGACCTGCTAAAGGTGACACTGAGATTGAGAAGTATTTCGACATGAGCGTCCATGAGATACCTATCGCGGACGCGGTGAGCCGGATCGGGATGCAGATCGCAGGAACTGAGACGGTTACCGCGCTGATGCTCGCCGTGCACTCCCTGCAAGAGCATTGACTGTTGAACGGGGAGAACCCATGCACGTGATCGAAGTCCGCGACGGCGAGCTGCTCGCCGCTATCGAGCAGTCGGCCGCGGCGCGAGGTATTGCCAGCGCTGCGATCGTGACCCTGATCGGAGCGGTGGACAGCTTCACCCTGTCGACCATGCCAGCGGACGATGCGACCAGGGACGTCATCACCGACTACGAACTGCCTGCCGAGATGACCGCCACCGGCGAGATCCTCGACGGCCGCCCGCACGTCCACGCGGTGATGGCGGTCGAAGGCGACAGGGCCATCAGCGGGCACCTGCATAAAGCGCAGGTCGGCACCTGGTTCGCTCGGGCATACCTGCTGGCTGACACTTATGGCGTCGGCGGAACGGAGCGAGAGGGTACCTCGATGAGTGAGCCGGAGCCCACGGGCGCGGAAGCGATCGAGAAGTTCAGCAGGCCACCCGAGTAATCCGGTCCATGACAAGACGCCCGATTGTTGCCGCCATCGTTACCAGTCACCTCGGTGTCCTGGTGGCCAGGCGCAACGACGGGAAGCCTCCGTGGACGTTCATCGCGGGCGAGATCGAGCCCGGAGAAGACCCCGCCGACGCGGCAGTACGCGAGGTCGAGGAGGAGACGGGCCTGCGGATCCGCGCTACGAGTGTCATCGGCAGCCGCGTCCACCCCCGCACCGGGCGCGAGATGGTCTACCTGGGAGCTCTCCCTACTCACGGAACCGATGCGTTTGTCGGCGATGAGCAGGAGCTGGCCGAAGTGCGCTGGGTGGACCTCGCCCAGGCCGACGAGCTCATGGGCGGCACGATATTCGAACCTGTCCACAGCTACCTGCAGGAAACCCTGGAAGCGCAGGATTCAAAGGTGAACAGCGGCGACGGCCGCCACTATCCGGACGATCTCCCGCGTCATTCGGTCAGCGCTGGAGGCGCGGTCATCCGCGAGGACGGCCGGATGCTCGCCATTAAGCGGGCCGACAACGGGGAATGGGTCTTGCCGGGCGGGATCGTGGAGCTGGATGAGGACCCGCGCGACACGGTGCGGCGGGAAGTTCTTGAGGAGACCGGCGTCACGGTCGAGCCCGGCCGGCTGACTGGCGTCTATAAGAACATGCGCCTTGGCGTCGTGTCCCTGGTCTTCCGCTGCCGCCCGGTGTCGGGTGCCGCGCAGCCAACCGCGGAGGCTACCGAAGTAGCCTGGCTGGATAGCGCTCAAGTCACCGGGCGCATGGCCGAGGCGTTCACCATAAGGCTCATCGACGCCCTTGAGACCGGTGAGCCGCGTGTCCGGATCCACGACGGTCTGCACCTGCTCAGCTAATCGAGTTGGATTAGAGCTCGAGCCTTGGTAGTGGGCGGTATCTGCGACCAAATGGCGCTGAGCTGGGATTTCAGAGCGCATCGGTTCGCGCCGTGCGGTGCTGCTGATCGGCGTCAGCGGGAACAAAAGGCGGGTGGCATCGGCATCGAGCCGTGGCCGTCGCCCTGGCGGTCGTGTCCGAAGCCCCAAGGCGTCCGGTCTCGTGCGGCGGCTCGTAGAACCTCGTGTCCGCGATGGTTCTCGGCGCTGCACGCTAAGTTGCTATGTGGGTTGTGGGAGTACTATGGTGGTCCTGGCCGCTCACGCTGCCTACTTCCGAGCCATAGGCGCCCACGTCGCTATTGGCACTGAGGATAAGTCGCATCGCCTTCGCGTGAAGAGTTATCTTCGTTTATCAATCCGTCGACTCATGATGTGTCGAGTGGAGTGACGTGGGGATTCCGCTGGAAAGGCATGTTATGAGCAATAGTCGGAGTCGAAAGATCCGCAAGTTGATGGCTCAGACGGAGATGAACTACACCAAGGCCGCTTTGGAACTGGATCGGCAAGAGACGGCTGTAGACGCGGAACTTGCAACGAACATGGAGAATCTGTTCGCCGTTGGGTTGACGGACAAGCTGAACGCGATGCAGGCCGTCGCCGACCTGGCCGCCCAGCGGTTCGCCGAGCCCTTCTCGGCCGTCGCCGACCTGGCCGCCCAGCGGTTCGCCGAGCCCCTCTCGGCCGTCGCCGACCTGGACAAGCTCAACGCGATAGCGAAGCGGAATGGTCTGGAAAGATGACTACAGTCCGGGTTTTAACCAACCCGGACTGTAGTATCGGTCGCAGGCCCTTTGGGTATCGTGGCGAGATTGGACCGGTTCCTAGCTTACCGGCTGGCGGTAGCCAGATGTTAGGAGTCACCTGCCCCTATTGACGCTTAAGCGTCACCTTCAGCGGGCCATCCCCGGATCTGAGCCCAGCCCGACGCTTGCACCTTCCAGCCCGCCCCCGAAGACCTTCTAACCTCAGGACTCCTAATGAGTGTTATCGGGTCCGCCATCCGGCAGACTCGGTACCTGGTGGCCGCTGGCAGGTGAGCACTGTTGACTCCCGGGCTTTGAGCCCTGATGTCAGATCGTGCCCCTGCCGGT
>JBOHCG010000026.1:0-28730 GCA_050698735.1 Streptosporangiaceae bacterium
ATCAGCACCGGGTGAACCCGGACATGCCGATCGAAAATGTCGCCGGCACCGTCAGGGAGCTCATCGCAGCGGGCAAGGTCAGGTATTTCGGCATGTCCGAGGCCGCCGCCGGGACCATCCGCCGCGCGCACGCCATCCAGCCCGTCACCGCCGTGCAAAGCGAGTACTCGCTGTGGTGGCGCCGTCCTGAGACCGAGGTGCTGCCCGCCCTGGCCGAACTCGGGATCGGCTTCGTCCCCTACAGCCCGCTCGGCAAGGGCTTCCTCACCGGCACCATCACCGGCGACACCGCGTTCACCAGCACCGACATCCGCTCCGCCATCCCACGGTTCGCCGAGGAGAACCGGAAGGCCAACCAGGCCCTGGTCGACCTCCTCGCCGCCACCGCCCGCCGCAAGGGAGCCACGCCGGCGCAGATCGCGCTGGCCTGGCTGCTGGCCCGGGAACCCTGGATCGTCCCCATCCCCGGCACCCGCCGGCTCGAGCGGCTGGAGGAGAACATCGGCGCCACCCAGATCGAGCTCACCGCAGGCGACCTCGCCGAGATCGAGACGGCCGCCGCGGCCATCCAGGTGCAAGGAGCCCGCTACCCCGAGCACCTCGAACGCATGACCAACCTCTGACCGGGTTCCTCAGGCGACCGGGGAGGCTGTGCTGGTCGCGTCGCGGGGCGCCGCAGCAGCTTCCGGAAGGCCTGCGCGCAACGACGACCGGGAGGGTGACTGTGTGACAAGCTGGCGGCAGCGGCCCCCGGAAGCGGACCGCAGGTGGTCAAAGGAGAACGTCATGAGCGTGTACAGAGTGACCGAGATCATCGGGACAAGCAGCACTTCATGGGAAGACGCAGCGGCGGAGGCGATCAGGACCGCCGCCGGGACGCTCCGCGATCTGCGTGTGGCCGAGGTCGTCAAGCAGGACATTCACCTGGACGAGGACGGGGCGATCACCTATCGCACCAAGCTCCAGCTCTCCTTCAAGTACGAACCCGACCGCTGATCCCAGGTCAGCTGCTCCTCGCTGGCGGTTGAGCGCGCCAGCTGCCTTCGTGCGTGACATCTGGCCATTCAGGCAGAACCCGGCGATCTGGCGCAGCGCCATCGGCCATCGACTGGCACCACGGCCGTTCGGGAAAAAGATTTTTAAAATTTAGCAGAACGGGCCGTGGTTCACGTTGCCGGGTTATCCGCGACGGTCGAGCCTGAGGGCCTCGAAGACGGGTGCATCGCTGAAGCGGAACAGGTCCAGGGCGCCGGAGCCGGAGTCGGTGATGCTGGCCTGCGACCGGGCCGAGAACGGCTGCCATGACGGGACCACGAACAGGTCGCCCCGGGTTACCGTCCAGGTCTTGTCGCCGACGGTGACGGTGCCTGACCCGTCGAAGACCTGGTAGACGGAGGATCCGGTTTCGCGGACCGGCGCGGTAAGGAGACAGACGTGACGGATCATGTCATCGCGCGGACGGCGGAGGGCAGCCTGCGCGGCGCGAGGGACGGCCAGGCCCTGAAGTTCCTCGGCATCCCCTACGCCCAGCCGCCCGCGGCGTCGGGACGCTTCGCGGCGCCGGTGCCGCACCCGCGCTGGGACGGCACCCGCGACGCGCTCCGCTACGGCGCGACATCACCCCAGCCCGACCGCGGGGTCACGGTAATCCCTGAGCCGATCATCGCCGGTGACAACGAGCTGAACCTGAACGTGTTCACGCCCGAGCTGGGCGCGGCCGGGCTGCCGGTCCTGGTCTGGATTCACGGTGGCGGGTTCTTCGGCGGCTGTAACGCCTCGCCCTGGTACCACGGCGACGCGTTCGCCCGGGACGGCGTGGTCCTGGTCAGCATCAACTACCGGCTCGGCGCCCAGGGATTCCTCGAGGTGCCCGGCGCGCCTGCCAACCGGGCGGTACGCGACTGGGTGCGCGCGCTGGAGTGGGTGGGGGACAACATCGCTGCGTTCGGCGGCGATCCGGGCAAGGTGACGATCGCGGGCCAATCCGCGGGCGGCGGCGCCTGTGTGGCGCTGCTCGGCGTCCCCTCGGCCCGGGGCCTGTTCCGCGGCGCGGTGTGCATGAGCGGCGGCGCGGCGCTCAGGCAGACCGAGGAGGGCGTCCGCGCCGCTGCCGCGCAGATGGCCAGGCAGCTGAACGTCCCGGAGCTGAGCCAGCCGGCACTGGAGGGACTATCCGCCGAGACGATCCTGGCGGCGCAGCAGGCCGTCATGGCCGCGAACCCCGGCGCACCCGCCGGGCAGCGGGACGCCGCCGGCATCAAGGCGCTGCTGAGCGGCGGCCTCCGGCTGCCGTGGGCACCATGGACCGACGGTGCGGTGGTCGCCGAGGACCCGCTGCGGGCAGCAGGATCGGCGCACCTCAGCGGTGTTGCCCTGCTGGCCGGGGCCACCGCCCATGAGTTCAACGCGGCCTGGATGACGGCCGGCTGGATCACCCCGCAGATGGCGGCCGAGGGGCTGGCTCAGGCAGGTGTCCCTGAGGCGCTTGCGGCCGCCTATATCGACCGCGCCGGCTCGCAGCCCGGCGGCGTCGTCGGACAGGCGATCACCGATCGCACGTTCCGCGTCCCGGCCCAGCAGCTCGTGGCGGCAAAGGCAGCGGCCGGCGGGCAGGCCTACGCCTACGACTTCCGGCACGCCCCTTCCGAGGGACCCCTGCGCGGCCTGGCGTCTCACTGTCTCGACATACCGTTCGCCTTCGACACGCTCGGCGAACCCGGCGTGACCGAGGTGGCGGGATCGGCCCCGCCCGTGTCGCTGGCCGCGGACATGCACGGGGGCTGGGTCCGTTTCGTCACCGAAGGGGATCCGGGCTGGGAACGCTACGAAACCGGCACCAGGGCGGTCATGGTATTCACCGAGCAGCCAGCGGTCCGCGCCGATCCGCTCCAGCTGGAACGGGCCGTCTGGGCGGGAAAGGCTTGACTCTCACGCTGGGTGAGGGGTGCAGGCTCGTGTCATGCACCCGGTCTTCATGCAAGCCCTAGCCACTCAGCACGGCGCCGAGACGCGGGCGGCGGCGCTAGGCCGTCACCGACCGCCTGCCCGGCCCGGCGAACCAGCCGCCCCGATCAGGCAGCGGATCGGCTGGACGCTCGTCCAGGTAGGCCTCCGGCTCGCCGTCAGCGACACGGATCCGCTGGCCCAATAGCAATGAGTCACGATGAACGCCACGAAACCGGCACGAGGGCGATGGTGGTATGCGCCGAGAATCCGGCGGTGATCAGGAGCCGATCGTGAAGCTGGCGGTCAGGCCGGCGGTCGAGTCGCCGCCCGCGAACACGTCGACGGCGGTGGCGTCGATGACCCAGTCCCGGGCCGCGGCGTTCCAGTAGCGGAGCTCACCGGGGCCCAGCGGGAACGTCAGGGTCCGCGACTGGCCGGCGACGAGCGCGACCCGCTGGAAGCCCTTCAGCTCGCGGACCGGGCGCGAAGCGGAACCGTGCCGCTGGTGAATGTAGAGCTGGACGACCTCATCGCCGGCATGCTCGCCCGTGTTGGTCACGGTTACGGACACGGTGACGGTCTGGCCGGGCTGGATGTGGTCCCGGTCCAGGATCAGGTCACGGTAGGTGAACCGGCCGTAGGACAGGCCGTGCCCGAACGGGAACAGTGGCGTGCTGGCCTCGTCCCAGTAACGGCTGTCCTGATGGCTCGGGTCGTGCGAGACGGTGTGGCTGTAGATCATGGGGACCTGCCCGACGGTGCGCGGCCAGCTGAACGGCAGCTTGCCGCCGGGCGCGACGTCGCCGAACAGCAGGTCGGCCACGGCCGCGCCGCCCTGGGTGCCGGGGTACCAGATGTCCAGGATGGCCGGGACGTTGTCCGCCGCCCATCTCAGATCGAGCGGACGGCCGTTCGTGACCAGGAGCACCACGGGCGTTCCGGTGGCGACGACGGCCTGCAGCAGCGCAAGCTGCCCGCCAGGCAGCTCCAGGCTGGAGCGGGACGCCGCCTCGCCGATCATGTTCTGCCACTCCCCCAAGACGACCACCGCGACGTCGCTGGCCTGCGCCATACGGACGGCGCGGGCGAGTTCGGCGGCGTCGTCGAACCCGGGCGGGTCGGCGGGCAGGTTGCCGTCGAACATGTCGAACATCGACGGGAAGACACGGTGGGCCAGGCGTATCCCCGGGGCGTAGCCGACCTCTACCGCCGGGCCGGCCCGGTCCCTGATGCCCTGGAGCACGGTGATCGTCTCGTCGATGTCGAAGGCGAAGGCCCAGGGCCCGAGGATGTCCCGTCGGGAGTCGGCCAGCGGCCCGATCACGGCGATAGAGCCGGGGCCCGTCAGGGGCAGCAGGGCGCCGGAGTTGCGGAGCAGGACCGCCGAACGCTGCGCGGCCGTGCGGGCCACCGCGCGGTGAGCCGGGTCGGCCAGCACCGTGCGGGCGTTGTCCTCATCGACGTACGGGTCATCGAGCAGGCCCATCCGGGCCTTGACGGTCAGCACCCGCCGGACCGAGGCGTCCAGGATCTTCTCGTCTATCAGGCCGGCCGCGACTGCCTCGGGCAGGTGCGCGTACGCCGGATCGCCGAACGCCATCTCCATGTCCACCCCGGCCCGCAGCGCCCGCGCGCCGGCGTCGGTCAGGCCGGCCGCGAAGCCGTGCGTGCGCAGGTCGTGCACCGCCTGGGCATCGCTGACCACGAAGCCGCCGAAACCCCAGGTCGCTCGAAGCACGTCGGCCACAAGCCAGCGGTTCCCTGTTGCGGGTATGCCGTTGAGGTCCGTGTACGCGGTCATGATGTTCGCGGCGCCGGCCTGGACGGCCGCCGCGAACGGGGGCAGGTAGACGTTCCACAGTTCGGAGTCGGACAGGTCGACCTCGTCGTAGTCACGCCCGCCCAGCGCGGCACCGTAGCCGGCGAAGTGCTTCGGCCCGGCGATGACCCGGCCCGGCGAGCCGACCCCGTCACCCTGGAAACCGCGCACCTGCGCGGCGGCGACCGCCGACCCCAGATACGGGTCCTCGCCCGCGCCCTCGACGATCCGGCCCCAGCGCGGATCGCGCGCGATGTCGACCATGGGCGCGAACACCCAGTGGATACCGACCGCGCGCGCCTCACGAGCAGCGACGGCCTGGACCTGCTCGATCGCCGCGGGATCCCACGACGCGGCCATGGCGATCGGCACCGGGAAGATCGTGCGCAGCCCGTGGATCACGTCGAACCCGAACATTGCCGGGATGCCGTGCCGGTTGCCCGTGACGGCCAGCCGCTGCAGCCGGTTCACCTTCGCCGGGTCGGCGACCAGCAGCAGCGAGCCCACCTCGCCCCTGGCCAGCGCCGCCTCGACCGCGTTCTCCCCGCCAGGGCGGGCGCCGGGTAGATCCGCGTCCTGGTCGCCGGTCGGCGGGAGGTCGAAGTAGAAGTACTGCGTGAGCTGCCCGGCCTTCTCCGCCACCGTCATCCGGGCGATCAGGGCGTCCACTCGCTCGGCCACCTCGGCGTCGCCGCGGCCTGGCCCGCCCGGGCCTGGCCCGCCCGGGCCTGGCCCGCCCGGGCCTGCGACGTGCGCGCCGGGAGCCGAGTCGCTGCCGGTGGCCGTGGTCGAGCGAACGGACATCGGGACTCCTTCGAAAGTTTCGCTTACACGTGTAACTGACACGTGTAAGCTACTGTTGCACGGGCAGGCTCCGAACACAAGAGAAGGCGGCCATGTGCTAGTGCGCGGCCCGGTGATTACCGCCTGGCGGTAGCTAGGCCAGGCCGCTTCGCTCTCGCAGCGGAAGGACAGCATGGACTCTGCGCGCAGGCCCACCAGCGCCGACGTGGCGCGGCGGGCAGGGGTCTCCCGTGCCACCGTGAGCTACGTGCTGAACGACGTGACGCATCAGTCGATCCCCGATGCCACCAGGCAGCGGGTGCTCGCCGCGGCGGAGGAACTGGACTACACCCCGCACGCCGCCGCGCGTACGCTGCGCGCCGGCGAGTCGAGGCTCGTCTTGTTCGTCAATGCCGGCATCCCGTACGGCGCCAACCTTTCCGTCCTGATCGACACCCTCTCCGCCGAGGTCGCCGCCAGCGGGCGGTCCCTGGTGATCTGGCAGCAGCATGATCCCGGCGACCTGGCTGCCACCCTGGCGCACCTGCAGCCGGCGATGGCCATCACCTTGGGCCGGCTGGACGAGGGGCAAAGAGAACTGCTCGTGCGGGCCCGCATCCCGAGCGTCGAAACCGGCACCGGCACTGATCCGGATGCCGCCCACACCGTCGCGGCTCTGCAGATCCGCTACCTCGCCTCGCGGGGCCACCGCCAGCTGGGCTACCTGACCACGGCCGATCCGCGGTTCGGCATGTTCGCCGCGCCCCGGCTCGCCGGCGCCCGGTCGGCCTGCGCCGAACTGGACCTGGACCCGCCGCAGGTCGCCGAGCTCGCCGCGCCGCCCGACGTGCCGGTCGGCGGACTGTCCGCCGTCCTTCGGACCTGGACGAACCGGCCGGATCCGGTGACGGCGGTGGCCTGCTACAACGACATGTACGCGGTAGCCTGCCTCGCGGCCGCAAGCCGGGCCATGCTCAGCGTGCCGGGTGATCTCGCGATCATAGGCATGGACGACGAGGCCGTCAGCGCCTACACCCAGCCGGCCCTGACCACCGTCCGGCTGCACGTAACCGACTTCGCCCGCCACCTGTGGACCCGGGCCAGCGCAGTGCTGGACGGCAGCCCCGTACCAGAGCACGCCTCGTCAATGCCCCCCTTCAGCCTGGTTCAGCGCCAGAGCGCCTAAATCGAACTGATATATTAAGGCTGGGATAGACGTGGCGTATGAGGTTATTGATGCGGTCGTGGCTTGCGCGCGGCACCCTGCCGGTGGACACGTATGCGGACCGTAGCACCACCGTCCGTTCTGGATAAATAAGAAAAATATTTGGGCCGAACGGGAGGTGGTGACACTTCCACGCCAGCCTGTTACGGTCTGCGGGGCGAGGCTCACTAAGTTTGCGTGGTGGCGTCTTACCGGTGAGAGATCACGTAATACGGGTGATGCGTGCTCACCTCCCTTGGCTGGACCCTGGCATACAACGAGCGGAAGGGAGCAGGTGGCGCGATGACGGTAAGCATCAACTGGCGTGACGGCGTCGCCTGCCGCGACGCCGATCCGGAACTGTTCTTCCCGATCGGCACGACGGGGCCCGCGGTCGGCCAGGCCGAGAAGGCGAAGCGGATCTGCCGCGTCTGCGCGGTGCGGATTCAGTGCCTGGCCTGGGCGCTCGACAAGGGGGTCACGGACGGCGTGTGGGGAGGCACCACGCCGGACGAGCGGCGGGTCATCCGCAGCCGGATGCCGCGCGAGGCCAGCGCGATCGAAGCTCATGGCTGGTAGCCCCGCGCCGCTCGCGGCGGCGCAGTACGCAGCCCGCGCGATCGCCGGTCACCTCGCCGTCCCCGCCGAGGTACGCGAACTCGGCTGGCGGGGCGGCTTCAGCCGCGAGTTTGCCACCGCGGACGGCCAGCGGGTGGTGGTGGCGGCGCTCACCCGGCAGCAGTTCACCGACCTGGCCAACGCGACCAGGCTCGCCAGGACCTTCGCCTTCCTCGAACGCGTGCTGTATGCGGACTTCTCCAGCGGCGGCGACCTGTATGCCCACCGGGCCACCATCGCCACGCTGCTGGCGCCGTGGTTCGCCCGGCGCACCGTGGCCGACCTGACCGCGGCGTTCACCGGGACCTCGGTGCCGTGGACGCGCATAACCTGACCGGGCAGCCGGGTTCCCGGCCCTGAGTCAGCGAACCGGATCGCTGCTCGCGCCGATGCGCTCGACGATGAGCGGCCTGGCAGGGGTGCCCTGTTACTGGTTGCCGGGAGCTGGGAGCTGGGCTGGCGGCCGAAATGGCGGAACCACGACCTTACGCGAGGCAGCGCGGCTTGCCCATCATCTGATATCTAGATATCGTCAGATCACTGTGGCAGGGAAGCTGACGCAACGGGATGGCAGCGCCCCGACGAAGAACATGGGTTGGAGAGGGGACCGGTGTCTCCGCGCTGGACAGGCTCGAGGTCAGCCGGGAGGCGCTGCGGGGACAGCTAGAGGAAGGCATCGGCCACGGTCCCGGAAGGACTCACGGCCCCGTCCGGTTCAGTCGGCCGCGCGGCCAGAAGGTACTGAGTTCCGCGCTGCCCGAGGCGCTCGCGCACGGTACCATCGACATCTGCACCGCGCACCTCCTGCTCGCCCAGTACCACGACGACGGGCCCGCTTCCCGGACGCTTGCCGGGCTCGGGGCTACCGAGGGCCGGGTCCGCGACACGGTCGCGGCGCTACGTGCGCAAGCCCGGAAGGGCGCGTGACGCGCCGTGCTCGCGCAGCCCGTTTATGACCGTATCGGCCGTCAGTATCGCGAGGGCCGCCGGGAGGAGCCGAGGATCGCAGCCGTGATCCTGGCCGCCCTCGGCGGCGCGTCCCCGGTGCTGAACGTAGGGGCCGGTGCGGGCTCGTACGAGCCGCGGGACCGGCTCGTCGTGGCCGTCGAGCCGTCTGCGGTGATGGTGGGGCAGTGCCCGCCCGGGGCGGCGCCGGCGGTGCGGGCGCAGGCTGAGGCGCTCCCGTTCGGCGACGGGACGTTCGGTGCCGCCATGGCGGTGCTCACGGTGCACCACTGGAGCGACCGCGCCCGCGGCCTAGCCGAGATGCGCCGCGTGACCGACGGCCCGGTTGTGCTTTTCGTCTGTGACCCGCGCCGCCCCGCCTGGTGGCTGCACCACTACTTCCCGGCCAGCAGGCGGCTGGAGGCCCGGCGGGAGACCCCGCTGGACCAACTCGCGCGCCTGCTTGGCCGGCCGGTGGAGGTGATCCCGGTGCCAGTCCCCGCCGACTGCGCCGACGGGTTCAACGGCGCGTACTGGCGCCGTCCGCGTGCCTATCTGGAGCCACGGGTCTGGCGGCCGATGTCGGCGCTGGCGCAGATCCCCGACGCCGACCGCGAGGAAGGCATGCACCGGCTGCGGGCCGACCTCGATAGCGGCGAGTGGCACAGGCGGTGGGGCCACCTGCTCGGGCTGGACGAACTGGACCTCGGCTACCGGGTGGTGGTCGCGGCGCCGCCGACAGCACGATACGCAACCTCACCGAGGAGGAATTCCGCCGCGGCAAGGAACGACTCCGCCTGGCCGCGGAGGACGCCAGCCCGCTGCCAAGGATCTCGTGGCTCGACCTCCTGGTCCTGCGCTAAGCCAGGCGGCTCCGTAGGCATCACTCAAATGCGTGAGGCCTACCGAACCGGGTACCAGCGGCGACTCCTGCTAGCTGCAATGCGGGCGGGACCGGACGCTGGCACACTGGCCGGGTGCAACTGCGGTGCGTGATAGTCGATGACGACGCGTTCCTCGACGCCGCCCGGGCCGTGCTGGAGTCAGCTGCCATGGCACTCCCCTAAAGTCGGCAGGTTTATCGCGTATACCGTCGACAATCACCCATGCCACCCCGGGCCGTCTCCCCCGCAGGCACCCAAGCCCGCCTACCAGCTAGCTGGTATACCCAACCCGGCGCGCCTGCTGCGGCGAAGCTCATCGTGACGGCAGATCACTAGAACAACGTGATGACAACCCGCCGGCCGGCCGCCAAGCTTGGAGCCATGCCGGATCAGGGCCGGCCGGCCCAGGCGGAAGCGCCCCACGCGGGGTTCGCGCTGCTGCTGTCGCTGTCGATGGCGCAATTTATGGTCGTGCTGAATAGATAGGGTACATGTGTTAAGGTCGGTTCAAAGTAACAAATGGAGTTCAGCAGACGTACCGGCCAGGGCAAGGCGAACCCAGATGCAGCAGCCGCACCCATCAGATTCACCGGCGCATCCCCGCATCCTGGACGCATCCGCCGCGTATCCGGGCGGACCTCCGGTGCGGGCGCTGATCGCGGCCAGGCTGAGCCAGCTTCAGCGTGATGGCCGTCAGGGCATCGGGATGGACACCCAGGATGAGAAGTCGCGTGCCTTCTGCGACCGGGAGGGGATGACCGTCGTCGGCGTGGCGGCCGACACGAAGTCGGGGACGGTGGCGCCGTGGGACCGCAAGAACCTCAAGCCCTGGGTCACCGACCCGGAGCTGATGAGCGGGTACGACGTGATCGTCGCGTACAAGACCGACCGGCTGTCGCGGGGCACCCAGGAGGATTTCACCCGGATCGAGTTCTGGGCCACCAGTAACGGCAAGCGGCTGGTCATCGTGGACGGGCCGCAGTACCCGGCGCGCAGGGACAAGTTCGATTCGGACTACTGGCAGTGGCACGCGGAGAAGATGGCCGCCCGGAAGGAATGGGAGCAAGACCGCGAGCGGACCTTGCGGGCCACCGACAAGCTGCGCCGGGAGAACAAGCTCGTGGGCCGCGTCCCGTGGGGATATGCGGCGGAGGGGCCGAAGTACGACAAGCGGCTGGTCGCGACCGACCTGGGACGGGAGTACATCCCGCGGATCTATGACATGGTCATCGCCGGGTACAGCCTGGCCGATGTGTGCGCCTGGCTGGACTCGCTGCACATCAAGCAGAGGCGTGATGAGGACACCGGGGAGCTGGTGGACGTCCCGTGGTGGCCGGCCAGGCTCGGCATCATCATCCGCAACCCGGTGTACCGGGGGCACTACCAGATGACCCGCATCGAGCGCGACCCGGAGACGGGAGAGGCGGTGTGGTCGGAGCGGTGGGAGCATTCGTGCGAGGCGCTGATCGACGCGCGGCGGTTCCGGCTGGCCAATGAGGCTCTGCGCACCCGGGAGAAGCGCGGGCCGGCCGGCGACCCGCAGACCCGGGCCATGCTGAAGGGCGCCATCAAGTGCCCTAACTGCGAGGGCTCGTCGATGAACAAGATCACGACCAGGGGATCGAGCAAGGCCGGGGCCGGCAAGCTCAGCTACTACCGGTGCACCGGCACCGGCAGCCAGCGCAAGGGCTGCGGCAACATGGTGCGGATGGAGGTGACGGACGCGGCCGTCAACGAGATCATGGCCATCACGTTCGGTATCCCGGTCAAGCGGCTCATCCTGGTCAAGGGCACCGACTACCAGGACCAGCTCGAAGAGATCAGCTACCGGATCAGGGCACTGGACCCGGACGTCATGTCCGATGAGCAGTTCGACGAGCAGGTCCGCAGGCTGCGCGCCGAACGGGACCGGCTCAAGGCCCTGCCCGCCGAGCCCGACCGATGGGAAGAACAGCTCACCGGCGACCTGTACTCAGACATCTACCAAGCCCTCCCCGCCTCCGAGCGCGGAGCGTGGCTAACCTCGCACGGGTTCGTGATCCACGCCACGAAGAAAGAGGTCAGCGTGATCCAGGGAGACGTGCGAGGGACAGCTCACCTCGGGTAGCCCGTTGCATGGGCCCCGCCGTCGCCAGGGCAACCGCCGCTCCGGCGAAAGCCGCCCTCGCTGCGCACGGCCATCAGGATCCGCCCGATGACGGTGGGCTTGGCGGCAGCGTCCCGGTATCATCGCCTCGGCTGGTAGCCGGTATGGGTGTTGGCTTCGATGAAGGCGTTGATCTGGTCGCGGCTGACGTAGCGGCGGGAGCGGACCGTGACGTAGGCGATCTCGCCGCGGTTGATCAGCTCGTAGAGCATGAAGGTTGACAAGCCGAGGTGCCTGGATGTTGCCCTGACCGACAGCAGGAAGCTTCCCTCGGCGCTGACCTGCGCTGGAACGCGGTCGTCCAGGACGCTGTCGATGGACACGATGTCCATGTCGGTGCCGGCGGTTTTCCAGCCGCCGAGGAAGCCGTAGGGGCGCTCAAGTTCCTCCTGGACCTTGCGGATGGCCTCTTCCTCGCTGATCGCCCGTACGTGACGCTCGGCGGTCTGCACACGGCTGACGACGATCTTGTAGCGCATGGGGATGTCCTTCAGCAGTGACGGATACGCTGCCTGGCGGACGATGCGGGCGCGGGCGGCGCTGAGGGATCGGCGTTCCTGGCTGGAAGTGGCCTGCTGGACGGCAAGCCTGGCGGTCATGATTGCCGCCTGCCCGGCGGCCTGCCCGGACTCGGTCGGGCCGGGAGTGGGTGCGGGTTCTTGCTGCGCCGGCTCGGGATAGCGGCCGTGGTCGAGGTAGTACTGGCCGTCCTCGGTAAGGATGGCGTGCCAGAGCTTGCCTTTGCGCCGGACGCGGGCAAGGCCGCGGGACTCAAGGGCGCGTGCCGTGAGCTTGTGGCTGTCATCGGGCCACTCGCGCGCCGGGCAGCCGCCGGCGATCCACCGCAGGACCTTGATCTGGAGGTCGGACAGCGGCTGGCGGCGGGGCATATGCAGCGTTTTACCACGACAGAACGTTACGAGAGGCATACTGAACGTAATAGGACGCTGTGTATCGCCCGAGGAGGCAGGCCATGGCCCGGATGACCGGCGAGCAGCGGGAGCAGAAGGCGCTCTCGCAGGCGCGCAAGGCGGCGGAGGCGGCAGAGGAAGCCGACCGGCGCCGGGAAGAGCGGCGGCAGCAGTGGTTACGTGAAGGTGCTTACATGAGCTGGGCCGAGTTGGAAGCAGGCGAGCCGTGCCGAGGATGTGGCCAGCCTTTGCTCGATGGCGCGGGCGACTGGCCTCCGCTGTCCCAGCTCACCCCGGAACAGCAGGCTGAGTACCACCGGGCGGACACTGAGTTCCGCGAACGGCATGCTGACTGCAAAGCAGGCAGATGGAACATGAGCGGTCATCGGACCGCTCATTGCAGCTATTGCTGTCCGCCACCGCCGTTGAGTGCCCAGCAGATCGAGCAGGTCGGCCGGATCCTTTCTTCCGCCAGCGTGCGCCCTGAGGACCTTGACGCCTGGGACCTGACACTGACCTGCGACCATGTGGTCCGCCACACCCAGCATCGTGACTGCAGGGATCGTTGCAGCACATCGGTCACCACCTGCCCGGCCTGCGCACGACGGCGTGGTGTCGTCACGGCCCGGCGAGTAGGTCCGGCAGACACCACCGCCGAACGGCTCTACGCCGCCGCCCGCCCGGCACCAGCCCCGCAGCCTCAACCAGCTCCGCGCGCCAGCACCGCCGCCCAGCTCGCCGGGCTCTCCTTCCCCCAGGCGACCCGGTCCGTCCCACGACCACCCGCACCCGGACAGCCCGGCCCCGATGACAGCAGCCCGCGGCCACCACGCAGGCCATCACCGCCACGGCCACGCGGCCCCAGCCGCTGATCGTGCCGTCGGAACTGCTGAATGGCAATTTAATGGCATCAGTGCGGCATTTGGGGCAATTTCAGCCCAACCCGATATCCCGATGGCGCGGTCCCGCGGACGGCTGGCGCAGGGCAGCAGCGCTACCAGTTGCGCCTTCGCGTAATCCTCCGGAGGGGACTTGTACGAGCCTGCCGGCGGGCACCGGACCCGCGTTGACTACCAGGCCCGCCACGTGCTCGTCACCGTGGAGACGAAAAGGAGCGCTGAGGTGCGCGCGAAGAGATGGGCGCCGCCGGCCGACCCGGAAACGCTGCGACGGATGAAGGCGGCCCTGGACCGGCTATGACACTTGATCACCGTATCCAGCCGAAGCGGCCGGCAGGGGCAGCGGTTGGCGATCTTTCGCCTGGTGTGCTGCCGTGGGACCAGCTCATCGATACTGCCGACCTCGCGCGCATGCCCTACGCGGCGGAAACAGCCTGCGCCGAGGTGTGTGACGGCTGCGCCCGTCTGACGCTCACCCGGACGATTACCTGGAAGCCATAATGCGTGACAAGGAAGACCCGACTGCGCAGGCCATCGCTGCCGCCCGTCAGGCTCTTGGCCAGCAACTGGCGGTATTGCGGCGAGCGGCCGGGTACAGCCAGAGGGACTTCGCCCCGCTGACCGGGTACCAGCGCGGCACCGTGGCGAACGTGGAGACCGGGCGGCAGAACCCGCCCCGGGTGTTCTGGGAGCGGTGCGCGCAGGCGCTGGACGCGGACGTGCTGGTCGCGGGGTATGAGCAGATTCAAGCGATGGTCGCCGCCGACCGCCAGGAGGCAGCCAGGCGGGCCCAGGCGGTCCGTGCCGCCAAGATCAAGGCCTGGCAAGACGCCGGACATGTTCACACGACCAGTCACGCGGGCCAACTCGTGGCACTCCCTGCCGATCGTCAAGCTGATGAGATCCACATCTGGCTATCGAGCCCTGATGGCAGCATCGCGCATCACATGATCATCCCCCGAGATGGTGTCACCGTCTCCAAGCTCACGGCCGTCCTAGGCAAGCTCCTCCAAGCCGATGGGAGCGAGACAGAAGACCAGGAACGGTGACCAGGTTGAAGGTCTGCCAGAATGTACGAGCAGCGCCGACAGCGCTCCGTGAGACCTCTGAATGCTTCCAGCGCGAATGCTGTCAAACCTGGCTGTGACTTTCGACTGCCGTCACGATTTCAGAGATCGCCTCGTCGATCGGCACCCCGTTTTTCTGCGCGCCGTTCCGGTATCGGAAAGAGACGCCGCGGCCAGCTACGTCGTCGTCGCCCGCCAGCAGCATGTAAGGGATCTTCTGCCGTTGCGCGTTGCGGATCTTCTTCTGCATACGGTCGTCGGTGGCATCGACTTCGACGCGTATTCCTTCGGCCCGGAGCCGGGCCGCAACGCCTTCGAGGTAGGGCACGTGCGCGTCGCTGATCGGGATTCCCACTACCTGGACGGGCGCCAGCCAGGGCGGCAGCGCGCCAGCATAGTGCTCCAGCAGTACGCCCATGAACCGTTCAATCGCGCCGAACAGGGCACGGTGGATCATCACCGGAACCTGCCGTGAGCCGTCAGCCGTGGTGTATTCCAGGCCGAAGCGCTGCGGTTCCTGGAAGTCAAGCTGGATGGTGGACAGCTGCCAGGTCCGGCCGATGGCGTCCTTGGCCTGAACCGAGATCTTCGGCCCGTAGAAGGCTGCTCCGCCCGGGTCGTCCACCAGGTCCAGCCCGGATTCCTCCGCGGCCTGGTGCAGCGCGGCAGTGGCTTCGGCCCAGTCTTCGAGACCGCCGACGAACTTGTCAGAGTCGTCCCGGGTGGACAGCTCAAGGTAGAAATCGGTCAGCCCGTAATCCCGCAGCAGGTCCAGGACGAAGGTCAGCAGGTTGCGCAGTTCGGCGTCCATCTGCTCGCGGGTGCAGAAGATGTGCGAGTCGTCCTGGGTCAGGCCGCGGACCCGGGTCAGCCCGTGGATCACCCCGGATCGCTCATTGCGGTACACGGTGCCGAACTCGAACAGCCGCAGCGGCAGTTCCCGGTAGGACCGGCCTCGCGACCGGTAGATCAGGACGTGCATCGGGCAGTTCATTGGCTTGAGGTAGTAGTCCGCGCCGTCCAGTTCCATCGGGGGGAACATGTCGTCCTTAAACCACCCCAGGTGCCCGGACGTCTCGAACAGATCCGACTTGGTGATGTGCGGGGTATAGACGAATTCGTACCCGGCTTCCTGATGCCTGCGGCGCGAATAATCCTCCATCGTCTTGCGGACGATCCCGCCTTTGGGGTGAAACACCGCGAGCCCCGACCCGATCTCGCCAGGGAAGGAGAACAGGTCCAGCTCGGCGCCCAGGCGGCGGTGGTCGCGCCGCTCGGCTTCCTCTAGCAGCTTCAGGTAGGCGTCCAGCGCCGCCCGCGATTCCCACGCGGTGCCGTAGATCCGCTGGAGCTGGGGATTCTTCTCACTGCCACGCCAGTATGCCCCGGCATTGCGCATCAGCTTGAATGCCGGGATGTGCCGGGTGGTCGGGACGTGCGGGCCGCGGCACAGGTCCTTCCAGCACAGCTCGCCGGACTTCGGGTCGAGGTTGTCGTAGATAGTCAGCACGCCAGCGCCGACCTCGGCGGAAGCTTCGTGATCGGTGGCTGCCTCGCCCTTGATTCCGACCAGTTCCAGTTTGTACGGCTCTGCGGCGAGTTCCGCCCTGGCCTGGTCGTCGCTGACCTCGCGCCGGGCAAATAGCTGGCCCTGCTTCACTATCCCGCGCATGCGCGCCTCGATCGCCTTGAGATCATCGGGGGTGAAGGGCTGCGGTACGTCGAAGTCGTAGTAGAAGCCGTTCTCTATCGGCGGGCCAATCCCCAGCCTGGCGGCGGGGAAGATCTGCTGCACAGCCTGCGCCATGACGTGCGCCGCCGAGTGGCGTACCACCGTCCGCCCGTCGTCAGAATCGATAAGAACCGGCTGGACGACATCGCCGTCATCCAGCACCCATGCCAGGTCCCGCAGTTCGCCGTTCACCCGGGCAACGATGACATCCGGGTCATCCGCGTACAGCTCAGCAGCGGTCGTGCCAGAGGGCACCTTACGCTCCATCCGCTGAGCTTGACGGTCGAGCATGTGGATGCGGATCAAGGACACGGCGTCTCTCTCACGTTGACGTTGAACTGGGCGATTGACTCGACTTTCCATATGGGAAGCTCTCTTGATGCTACCTGCGGTCATAGCCGGGCCGGGGTGAATATCGGGCCGTGTCTCCGCACCGACAAGCCGGCGCGTCCGCACTGGCGTTATCCCGAAGGCGGCGCGCCGGGAGCGGTGACGGCGCCAGCACCGGCCGGGTCGCCGAATCCGGTGACGGGCAAGCGTTCTCCCGGCCACGGGTATGCCACGGCGACGGTGCTGCATTGCGAGAGCGTGCTGCGCGGTTTCTATGAGTTCCATCTGCAGGCCGGCAGCGGGCCGATGGTGAACCCGTTCCCGCTGGCGCGAGGCCGCCGGACGCGGGCGGACGCTCACCGCAGCCCGATGGAGGCCTTCGCCGGGCAGCGGGCTGGCCGGTACCGGCCGAAAGCCGGGCGGCGGATACCGCGGCAGATCCCTGATGAGAAGTTCGATGAGCTGTTCGCGCAGCTGGGCTCGAACCGGGACCGTGCCCTGGTCGCGTTCTGGGTGTCGACGGGTGCCCGGGCATCGGAGCTGCTGGGCGCCACGGCCGCCGATGCCGATCCGGGGCAGCAGCTGATCACGGTGATCCGCAAGGGGACGCGGGCGCTGCAGCAGGTACCCGCCTCGCCGGACGCGTTCGTGTGGCTGCGGCTGTATCAGGCCCAGATGCGGGGCCTGGTGCCCGAGGGCCGGGACCAGCCGCTGTGGCGGACGTTGCGGCGGCCGTTCCGGGTGCTGGGCTATGACGCCGCCCGGGCGATGTTCGGCCGCGCGAACGCGGCGCTGGGAGCGAACTGGTCCCTCCACGACCTTCGTCATTCGGCCGCGTACCGGATGGCACGCGATCCTGACATGCCGCTGACCGATATCCAGTGGGTCCTTGGTCATGCGCATTTGTCTACTACTCAGCAGTATCTGACCCCGCTGACCCAGGATGTGATCGCCAGCGTGCTCGCCTTCCATGACCGGCGGCGGGAACCTGGTTCCGCGGCTCCGCCGTTGGCGGCCGGATACCGGGCCGAGAGCCTGCGGAACCTGTTCGGCGAGGGAGCGCTGTGACCGCCGGGGGAAGACCCGCCACGGTGACAGCACCAGCTGACCGCGGGGCAGCGCCGGCAGGGACAGGTGAGATGCGGCCGAACGCGAGGCGAAGAGCCACGAAGGCGGTAATGGCGAAGATCTGCCCGTCATCCAGCCCGGATTCGCGGAGCGCCTCGATGTCGGCGTGTGTCGTCGCGTTGGGGTCCCTGGCGACCTTCCGGGCCCACGACGCCATGGCCTTCTCCTGGTCCGTCAGCCCGGCGTCGCTGCCATTCAGCACCCCGGCCGCGGTGGCGGCGTCCGACGCCTTGCCCAGCTTCCCGCCCCACGCAAGCGAGCAGTACGAGTCGCCGACGGTGGAGGCGGCCGCGGTGACCAGGATCCCGCGCTGGCGGAAGCTCAGGCCGCTCGGCGTGAACGCCTGGGACATCAGCTCGAACAGCTGCTTGACGGTCTCTGGCTGGTGTGCCCACAACCGGGACACGTTCCATACGTAGCCGCCGTCCGCGAGGTCTTCGTCGTAGAGCGCCTGCGCCTGGGGAGAGGTCGGGGGTTCGTCGAGAAAGCTGCCGGTCATGCGCGCTGCGCTCCTTCGGGTTTGCGGGCCAGGTAACCCACGACATTGATTTTCGCCCGCAGGGGCAGACCGTCCCTCAGCTGCCCCTGAGCCTGCTCGACGGCGGCGCGATGGAACTCGGCCTCGCCGACGTTCTGGATGGCCTCATAGGCCGGGCCGGTGGCTGCCAGCGCGCGCGCGTACAGTTCCGGGTCCGCGAACTCCCAGGCGAACGGCACGTCTATCCGCTGGACGTCGAGGAATCCGTGGGCCTCAAGCAGGCGCTCACCCGCGCCGGGCCGACCGAGCGACACCATCACAGCCTGGTTGTCGACCTTCGCCGTCGCGGCAAGCCGGAACGGCGAGAGCGCCCAGGCTCCGGGAGACACCTTCAGGTGACCCCATACCGTTATCCCGGCGCGTCCGCCGGGGCGAAGGACCCGGCGTATCTCGGCCACCGCGTCGGGCGTGGTGCCCCAGATCCCGCGAAAGCTGGTGACGACGTCGAACGACGCCGGGTCCCAGGGCAGGGCGTGCATATCGCCGACCCTGATGTCACATTCCGGGTTCCGGTCCCTGGCGACCGCGACCAGCCTGGCCGAGGCGTCTATGCCGGAGCAGGAAGCGCCGCGCAGGCTGGCCAGCTCGATCACGAGCCCGGACCCGCGCGCCATGTCAAGCAGCCGGTCGCCGGCGTCGACGCCCAGCCGATGGTGCATGGCGACGTACTCCCGGCAGTTGCCCGGCTCGCTCAGCGTCGAGAAGTCGACCGCCTTGCGGCCCCAGCCCTCGTCCACCATCACCCACTGGGGAAGTCCCGTGCTCGGCTCCGCCATTGCCGCTCCCCTCGCGTCGTCCGGACCAGGATATTCATCTCCTCAAGCGCGGCGAGACCGTAATTCGCCGTATTTCGTTCCGGCGCCATGCCTCTGCCAGGTGAGCGACCTTCAGGTGCGGCTGGGTTCAGAGGGGCCAGTGTGATCGCGGCCGAGGGGAAAACGCGCGGGCCTGGGCGCGGTACGGATCAACGGACAGGAACGAGGGGAACAGTGAAAACCATCGGATCACTCAGGAACGCGATCACCGGCCGGTCATGGGCCAGGATCCTTGCCGCGGGGGGCGTCAGCGTGGGCCTGGCGGCCGGGATGGCCGCATCGGCGCCCAGCGCGTCGGCGGCGATCTGGGCCTCGACGCCGGCGATCACGGTCGCGGGCGCCTGGACTTCTACTGGCAGGTGAACGGCACCACGCCGTGGCACCCGGAGGTCGTGGCCGGGGCCGGGACGACCGATTCGGCACCCGCGATTACCGCGAACGACGGCAGCGTCAACATCGTCGCGCAGGGATCGGACATCCAGCCGGAGTTCTACTGGGCGCAGAACGGCACCGCGACCTGGCACCCGGAGACCCTGCCCGGGTCTGACGACACCACGTCCGCCATCACGACCTACACCGGGAACCGCGACGGGGTGCACGTCGTCAACGAGTCACTGTTCGGCACGCTGAGCGTCGACTCGGCCGACAACGGAAGCGGGACCTGGCAGTGGCAGCAAGCTGCCGGTGAGGGCGGCGCCGGGGCCGCACCCGCCGCCACCATGAACAACGGCAGCCTGAACATCGCGGTGTTCGGGTCCAACGGGAACCTGTACTTCTACTGGCAGGACGGTTCCGGGAACTACCACCAGGAACTGGTCTCCCCGCAAAACCTCAACTAACCCGCCGACAACCGGTACGACGCCCAGGCCAGGATTCGCGGCCTGGGCGTCGTCAGTACATTTTGGGCGTAGAGCCACAGTGAGTCACCAGACACCCTGATCGGTCAGCACCGAGCTTCCGAGCCTCGGCAGGGGGGTAAATCTGCCAGCGGTGATCATGCCCACATGATCCGCTCCGGCCACCGGAGCCACGCCGACCAGGACGCTGCCGGAGGGGTTGGACCAGAGCACGTCGATGTCCGTGGTCCTAGCCCAGTGCCCCAGGGTCCGCGTCAGCTTTCCTGTCGCCGTCGAGAACTCCTCGAACGTGGACTCCGGCGACGATGGAGAGGAATTCCCCGCCCCGCAAACGACGGTCGACCCATCCGGAGCGACAATCACGTCGCTGCACACCAGGGTCGAGCTAGGCAGAGAGGTCACGTAGCGGCTGTCACCGATCAGGTCGCTGCCGCCCTTGCCCGTGTCGAGCAGCCATTCCCCGAACTGCGACTGCGTGGTGCCCAAATCATCAGGCGCCTCGTAACCCATCCACAGGAACGCCAGCATCCGCTGGCCGGAGGTCCAGGACAGCGCTTCGGCGTCCTCTCCTCTGATGTTCCCCAAGACGCCGCGCAGCGACCAGGTCCGCAAGACCTTGCCGGCGGGGATGGAGAATAGCGTGACGTCGGTCACGACACCGGTCTTGATGCTACTGCGTGCGATTCCCATGGCGAGCTTGGTGCCGTCAGGAGACAGCGCCAGTCCCGCCACATGCTCGCCGGACGGCACGCTGATCGGCAGCTTCGTGATCAGATCGGGCTTGCCGGACGCGCTCAGGCGCAGCAGGTAGAACGTGCGCGGCTCGGTGTCAGATGGGAGGACTACGGAGGGTTTCCCCCAAGGCTGCTCGTCGAGGACGAACGTCCGATCGTCGGCCGCGCCGGTCGCCGCGACGACGGTGCCGCCGGGCGCCGCCGCACGGATCGTCCCGAGGGCGGCGCCGGTAGCGGTCAGCCGCACCTCGGCATCCGATGGGTTGGAGTTCGGGTTGCCACGCGGGGTGATCCAGACGTAATACGGCGGCACGCGGCCGTCCTCCGCGTAGACAAGCTTCGCCGACTTACCGGTCCCCGGCCCGGACCCGTGCCCGGGCCAGCCGATCGTCAGCAGGACGGTGACAGCGACCGCGACCAGGGCCGCCGCGGCGGCCACCGCCGCCGGCCGCCGTCTGCGGGGGGAACCAGACGCTCGCGATCGGCTTCGCGCATGCCCGGAACCGGCAGGCGCGACGGTACGGGCGCCGTCCGGCCGCCGATCGACGGTGGGGGTCGCGGACGGCCCGTAGGACGCGGATGGCATGGTGACCGGGCGTGGGGCGGCGGCCGGATGCGGCGGTCCCACGGGTGCGGCGGCCGGGTGCGGCGGCCGAGCAGGTGCGGAGGTGGCAGCGGAGTCATAGGGCAGGACGCCGAGCGCCTCACGAAGCGCGTCGGCGAAGCCCGTGCAGGACCCGAACCGCTTCTCAGGCGCCTTCGCCATCCCCCGCGACAGCACGGCATCCACTGCCGCGGGCAGGCCCGGGCGCCGGGCGGCGAGCAAGGGCGGCGGCTCGGACAGATGCGCGAACAGCACGGCCATCCCCTGGTCCCGCCCGAACGGCAGCGTGCCGGTCAGCAGCTGAAACGCCACGCAGGCCAGCGCGTACTGATCGGTCCGCCCGTCGATCGCCAGGCCCTGGATCTGCTCCGGCGCCGAGTAATCGGGCGTGCCGACGAAATGCCCCGCCCCGGTCAGGCTCACCGACGAGATCGCGCCCTTGCTCACCCCGAAATCGGACAGGTACACGTGATCGGGCCGGCCCGGGCGCGCGTCCACCAGGATGTTGGCCGGCTTGACATCCCGGTGCACCAGCCTCGCCCGGTGCGCGGCGTCCAGCGCCGAGGCCACCGGCGAGATGAACCCGGCCGCCCGGCCAGGCGAGAGCGCCCCCTCCCGGTCCAGCACCCCCCGCAGATCTCCCCCGTCGACGAACCGCATCGCGATGAACAGCGCCCCGCCGGCCTCGCCCGCCTCGAAGACCGGGATGATGTGCGGGTCATCCACCACCGCGGCCGCCCGCGACTCGGCGATGAACCGCCGCCGGAACCCCGGATCGGACGCCAGCGCGGGGCTGAGGACCTTGAGCGCCACCAGCCGACCCAGCCGCTCATCACGGGCACGGAACACCACCGCCATCCCGCCCGCGCCGACCTGCGCCTCCAGCCGGTACCCGGCCATCAGCGCGCCCGGCCGCAACTCCGCAAGCTGCACCGGGAAATCCTCGCCCAACAACCCTCCCCCAGCGTCCCGCCCACTGCCCGGGCAACGCTTATCGCATCGGAAGTAGTCATCGGCACCGCGCCGCCCAGGCGGTAAGAATATCCAGGCTAACGGTCTTTGGCCGGCAATCGGCCGATGAACGCGGCGGCCACGCGCGCATGGGTCCCGCCACCGAGCGCGCTCTGAACCTCACGCACCTGGTAGGTAGAGGCGAATGCGGACCATAAAACCACTGTTCGTTCGGAATAATAAAAAAGAATTTTGATCCGAACGGGCGGTGGTATCACTTCCGCGCCGGCTGGCACGCCCCCGGCTTGGCGCGGCCAGGAGCTATGCGCGGATCCCGGCCCCGGCCGCGGCGTGGCCCCCCGAGCCGCTGGCCGGCGCGCGCACCGCCGCCGCGGCGAAGAATGGCAGGTAACCGGCCGCGGCGTCCGCTAGGGCCAGCGGCGACCCATCGCGCGGAAGCGAGTTGACGTGAGCATCATCGATCTTCGGTCCGACACCGTGACGCTGCCCACCGCGGACATGCTGCGCGCGATGACCAGCGCGCGCTGGTGATCTGCCGCGACGTACTGGGCGGCTAGCCTAGACGCGCCGACGTGACCCTGCAGTAGCTGCACTGATTACATTTTAAACTCAAAGAGTAGCACTATGTATAATCCTAGCGGACGCTCGGGGGGGACCATGGGAATCCAGAACGCAGATCATGCTGCCCACAGCGACACGGCCCTGCTCGCGGCCATCGTCGAATCCTCCGACGACGCCATCATCGGCAAGACCCTCGACGGGGTCATCACTACCTGGAACGCCGGGGCACAGCACATCTACGGCTACACCGCCGAGGAGATCATCGGGCACAACATGTCCCAGCTCATCCCCCCGGACCTTCCCGGCGAGCTGCCGTCGATCTTCGACAAGCTGCGGCGGGGCCAGCGCATCCAGCACTACGAGACCAGGCGCCTGCACAAGGACGGCCACGTCATCGACGTCTCCGTGACCATCTCCCCCATCCTCGACGCCCATGGCACGGTGATCGGGGCATCGGCCATCGCCCGCGACATCACAGAACGCAACCGTGCCGAAGCCGCCCGCCGCGCCGCAGAAGAACAACTGCGAAAGACCCAGCGGATGGAAACCATCGGCCAGCTAGCAGGCGGCATCGCCCACGACTTCAACAACCTGCTGACCGTCATCATGAGCTACGCCACGCTAGCCGTCGCCGAGATAGACGACCAGCCCGCAGCGCGGGCCGACATCCTGGAGATCACCCGCACAGCACGCCGCGCCGCCGCGCTCACCATGCAACTGCTCACCTTCAGCAGACGTGACACCGCCCAGCCCGAGCCGGCGGACCTCAACGCCGTCATCGCCGACCTAAGCAACCTGCTAGGCGTCAGCATCGGGAACAGCCAGCTGCGCATCGACCCGGCGGCGGCCCTGCCCAGCATCTACATCAATCGCGCCCACGCCGAACAAGTGCTGCTGAACCTGGCCATCAACGCCCGGGACGCGATGCCCCACGGCGGCGCCGTGACGATCGCCACCAGCACTGCCGACCTCGGCGAGCAGGACACCGGCATCCATCCCGGCATCAAGCCCGGCCGCTACGTGCAACTCACCGTCAGCGATACCGGGGCCGGGATGAGCGCCGACACGATGGAACGCATCTTCGAGCCCTTCTTCACCACCAAGCTACCCGGCCAGGGCACCGGCCTGGGCCTGTCCACCGTGTACGGCATTGTCACCAGGTGTGGCGGCGGCGTCACCATCGAATCGGAAGAAGGCACCGGCACCGCCTTCCACCTCTACTTCCCCGCCATCGGCAGCCCCGCCATCGGCGTCCCCGCCCAGGCGGCACCCGCCCGGACCGGAAACGGGGAGACGATCCTGGTCGTCGATGATCAGCCCGCCGTCCTATCGGCCACCGCGCGGATACTGAGCCGGAACGGATACACCACACTGGAGGCCAGCACCAGCGACCAGGCGCTGTCGATGGCGCCTCCCACCACATCGACCTCCTGCTAACCGACACCGTCATGCCCGGCACGGCCGAGGGCACGCTGGCCGAGCACATCGCCGAACTCAAGCCCGGACTGCCCATCGTGCGCATGTCCGGCCACACCCCAGCAGCGCTCAGCGCTCAACTCATCCGCGGCAACCAACTGGCATTCCTGCAGAAACCATTCACCGCCCAGACCCTCCTGGAAAAAGTACGCGCCACGCTCGATACCCCGCCGACGTGACCAGACCGCCAGAGGCAGCTTCCACTGGCTGCGCCAGCCGTTTACTGAGGCGGCTCGGCAGATGCCGTCGCCGAGGGCGCCGGAGCCACCGGATTGATCCAGCGGAGTTCGCTGAACCGCGCGAAGTCGCTGTCGTTAGAGCAGACCTCAAGCCCGTGCTCGATAGCAAGCGCCGCCAGGTGCGCGTCGCTGACAACATTCCCCCGTAGCTGATACCGGGTAACCAGGTCAGCCAGGATGCGCGCATGTCGCGGTCCTTCCCGCGGTATCCAGGAGACCTCGGGTTCCAGCCAGTCCGCGACAAAGCCGACTGCTTGCTGCGGGGTCAGCGGGCGGGCGGAGGCTCGTTCATGGGTGCTGATCCGGATGAACGCAACCAGCGACTGCCACGGGAACCCTACCTGCCGCGGGCCGTTGAGCTGGTCGGTCAGCCACGTCTTCGCCTGCTGGTGGAATGGACTGTCCTCATCGACCGCGTAGAGCAGAATGTTCGCGTCGATGAGCACTACCTTGCCTCAGGCCCGTCGAGACGTTCCAGCGCGTCCGCCACGCTGCTGATGTCGATCCGGAGGCCGAGGCTGGCTGACCGCTGCCGGAAGGCCGTGCGCTGGACCGGGGCGGCAAGTCCCGCCCGGATCAGCTCGTTGACCGCATCGCTCAGCCCTATATGCCGTTCTTCGCGGAGTCGCTGCACGGCAGCGGCCACATCGTCGTCCAGGGACAAGGTAGTGCGCATGGCTCCAATGATAACGCATCACGATGCGGAAACCTAAGCATCATGATGCTCTCTATCCGGAGCGTCGATCGCGTCAGCGGTGTTGACCGCGGCAAGACATCACTTATATAGGTGATACAGCGCCGGGCCGCGCAGCCCGATCATGGGATGTCAGGCCGAGGAGGCGCGGCGAGGCGCTCCGGGCGCAGTAGCGTCATCTCCGGGAAGCAAGGCGAGGTACTGAGGGCACGGCATGTTCCTGGGGCGTGAACGCGAGAGGCGAGTGATCCGGAATCTCATCGCGGGCTTGCCGGAGCGCGGCGGCACGCTGGTGGTGATCGGCGACCCTGGCATCGGCAAGTCGACGCTGGCCGGGCTCGCCCGGCGGTTCGCGGTCCGGCAGAGGCTCACGGTGCTCGGCACGACCGGAGTACCCGCCGAGTCCCGGCTGCCGTACGCCGGCCTGCACCAGCTGCTTCGGCCGCTGCGTGACGGCATCGACGACCTCCCCGCGCCGCAACGCGACGCGCTGCTGTCCGCGTTCGGGCAGGGCGCGGATCCGGTCCCGGACCGGTTCCTTGTCGCCCTCGCGGTCACCGACCTGCTGACCGCCGTCGCCGGTCACCGGCCGCTGCTCGTGCTCGCCGACGACGCGCACTGGATCGACCCGCCCAGCTGTGATGTCCTGGCGTTCCTCGGGCGGCGGATCGACAGCGCCCCGATGGTGCTGCTGGCCACGGCCCGGGACGGCTACTCCTTCCCGCTGCTCGAGGCCGGGTTCCCTGAACTGCGGCTTGAAGGGCTCGGCGCGGACGCGGCGGCCCAGCTGCTTGATGCCGTCGCCCCCGGGCTCGGCGCCGCGGCACGCGGGGAGATCCTCGACGTCTCGCTCGGCAACCCGCTCGCCCTCTACGAGCTGTCCCGGCACGCGCTCCACGCGGACCTGGCCGCGAGGGCTCCGGCGAGCCTGGGCGCCGTCCCGGTCACCGACCGCATCGAGAAGGCCTTCGCGGCCCGGTGGACCGAACTCCCCGAGCAGACCAGGACCGTCCTGCTCGTCGCCGCCCTGAACGAGGGCGGCGCGCTCGGCGAGACGCTGGCGGCGGCCGGCCTGCTGTGCGGCGAGGCGGTCAGCACCGCGGCGGTGACGCCCGCGATCGCAGCGCGGCTGGTCGACGCCGGCCCGGCGGGCGTGTGGTTCCGGCATCCGCTGGTCCGCTCGGCCATCGAGCACCGGGCGGGCCTGGACCCGATCACGTCCGCCCACCGCGCGCTCGCGGCGGTGCTGGACGGCGACCCCGACCGGCAGGCCTGGCACCGAGCCGGCGCCAGCACAGGACCGGACGAGAACGCGGCCGCCGAGCTGGACGAGGCCGCGTCAAGGGCCGAGCGGCGGGCCGCGATCAGCGTGGCGATCACCGCGCTGGAACGCGCCGTGGAGCTCAGCGCCGATCCGGCGGCACGCAACAGCAGGCTGCTGCGGGCCGCGCAGCTGGCCTGGGAACTCGGCCGGCCCGCGGGAGTCGACAGGCTCGCCGGAAACGTCGACAGGACGGCCCTGGACCTGGCCGACCGGGCCCGGCTTGCGCAGCTCGAGGAGAACATCAGGAGCGACCGCACGCAGGACGCCGAGCGGATCAGGTACCTGGCCGAGCTGGCCCGCAAGGTCGCGGCGGACGGGCAGGCAGACCTCGCCATGGACCTGCTGATGAGCGCGGCGCGGCGGGGCTGGCAGGGCACACCCGACCTGCGGACACGGCTGCTCATCTCCGATACCGCGCTGGATCTGGCGGCCGATCCGCTGCATCCTGTGCTGCTGTCGGTGCTGGCCTACGTCACGTCGGACATCCACGGCCCGCTGGTCCGCGACCGCCTGGCCCGGCTGGCCCGGCTGGGCAGCCAGGACAGCCTGGACCCGGGCCAGCTCATCTACCTCGGCCAGGCCGCCACGGTGCTCGGGGCGTTCGGGCAGTCGCGGGCGCTGCTCGCGGCGGTGATCCCGCGGCTTCGCGCGCAGGGACGGCTCGGCCTGCTGGAGCGGGCGCTATACAACGACGCGGCCAGCACGATCTACACCGGCCATTGGCCGCAGGCTAGCGCCGAGTACGAGGAGTGCCTGCGCATCGCGGCCGAGACCGGCCAGCATCAGCGGGTGGCGCTGGTCAAGTCGTGCGCGTCGGTGGTGGCCGCGATGCGCGGCGACGACGCGGAGGCGGAACGGCTGGCCGGCGAGGCCGAGCAGGTCCTGGTGACCGGCGCCACCGCCGCGGCGATCGGCCGCGGCATCGCGGCGCTCGGGCGGCGCGACTACGACGAGGCGTATCAGCACCTGATGCGGCTCTACGACCCGGCCGACGGGGCGTTCCACTACGTCATGCGGATGTATCACCTCGGCGACCTAGCCGACGCGGCGGCCCACAGCGGTCACCGCGAGCAGGCCCGCGCGCTGATCGCGGAGCTTACCGGCGGGGCGGCCGCGGCGACCGGGAAACCCGGGCCGCTGATGGCGGTCAGCTCACGTTCGCGACGGTCATGCTCGCCGCCGACTCCGGCGCCGGGCCGCTATTCGACCGGGCGCTGGCCGACGACCTGCGGCAGTGGCCGTTCTACCATGCCAGGCTCAGGCTCGAGTACGGCAGCTGGCTGCGCCGCCATCACCAGCCCGCGCAGTCGCGGCGGCAGCTGCGGGCCGCCCGCGACATCCTCGACGCGATCGGCGCCCGCGCCTGGCGGGATCGCGCCGACGCCGAACTGCGCGCCTCCGGCGCCCGGTCCCGGGCGCAGGCGCCGGAGCCAGGGCGGTTCGGCCAGCTCACGGCCCAGGAACAGCGGATCGCGCGGATGGTGCTCGCGGGCCTGTCTAACCGCGAGATCGGCGAGCGGCTGCAGGTGTCGCACCGGACGGTCGGCTACCACCTGTACCGCATGTTCCCCAAGCTCGGGATCACCTCTCGCGCCGAGCTCGGCACGGTGGTCGCCGAGGCCGGGCCGCCGGCTGACTAGTCACCTGACGGACGCGGAACCTGGGTTGCCCGGCTTACGCTCCCGGCATCTGACGACAGCAGCCCGATGGAGGACCCGCCATGCCCATGATCGACGTCTACGCGACCGCCGGGACGTTCGCCGACAAGCACAAGCTCGCCGCCGACCTGGCGGCCGCGCTCATGGCCGTCGAGCAAGTGCCGGACATCCCGATGCTCGCGATATCCCAGGCGTCGCAGACCTCCAGCATCAGCGGCGCGTCGGCGAGCACGTTGAGCTCGTGCTGGACCGCGGCGCAGTGCGGCCCGCCGGCGAACGACGCCGCGCGCTCCGGGTCGTCGGTGCTCCACCCGTAGCTTCGGATCATGCCGTCGGCGACCAGGTCCTCAAGCGTCCCGGCCACCTCCCGGGCCTCGGCTGCCGGCAGGCCGCCAAGGTGCAGTTGGTACAGGTCGATCCGGTCGGTGCCCAGCCGGCCCAGGGACTGTTCGCAGGCTCGCCTGATGTACGCCGCGGAGACGTCCTGGCCGGTCATCGTGCGGCGCCCGGCGTCGAAGGTATCGCCGAACTTGGTGGCGATCACCACCTCGTCTCGATGTCCGGCCAGCGCGCGGCCAAGCACCTGCTCGCTGTCCCCGGTACCGTAGACGTCCGCGGTGTCGAAGAACGTGATCCCCAGCTCGAACGCGCGGCGCAGCGCCGCGGCCGACTCGGCCTCGTCTGCCTCGTGCCAGCCGACCGGGACGCCACCGCTCGCGCTGTCGGTGAACGGCCCGCCGATCGCCCAGCAGCCGAACCCGACCTCGCTGACCTTGATGCCGCTGCGCCCTAGTTCCCTGCTCATTGCGCTCCTCCCTTGCCACCAAACCAGCCTGCATGCTAGAG
>JBOHCG010000027.1:0-28708 GCA_050698735.1 Streptosporangiaceae bacterium
TCCAGGGTCTCCTGCAGGTCGCCGCCCTCGGCGGTCCAGCCCCTGGCGGCCAGCCGGGTGCCCCGGACGTCCAGCCCGACCGCGACCCGCTCGCCGTGGCGGGCGATGACCGACCGCACCCAGTCCTGCTTCTCCAGCGCGGCGGTGCCGATGTTGACCCTGGCACAGCCGGTGGCCAGCGCGCGGGCCAGCGAGTCATCGTCTCTGATCCCGCCGGACATCTCCACCTGCACGTCTACTGTGCGCACCACCTCGGCGAGGAGGCCCGCGTTCGAGCCGCGGCCGAAGGCGGCGTCCAGGTCCACCAGGTGGATCCACGAGGCGCCGGCCCGCTGCCAGGCCAGCGCGGCCGCCATCGGGTCGCCATACTGGCCGCCGCTGCCCGCCACCCCCTGAACGAGCTGGACCGCGTGCCCGTCGGTGACGTCGACCGCGGGCAGCAAGGTGAGCCCGGTCATATCGTGCCCAGCCAGTTGGACAGCAGCGCGGCGCCGGCGTCGCCGGACTTCTCCGGGTGGAACTGGGTGGCGCACAGCAGCCCACCCACCTCCCCTGCCCCCTCCTCTACAGCGGCGGCGAACGGCTCGCCGTGTTCGGTCCAGGAGATGAGGGCGCCTGCGGTGGCGAGTTCGCCGGCCGCCGGGGCGCGCAGCGCGTAGGAGTGGACGAAGTAGAACCGGGTGCCAGCCGGGATCCCGTCGAACAGCACCGAGGCGGGCGGCGGCTCCACTGTATTCCAGCCCATGTGCGGCAGCACGCCGGCGTCCAGCCGTTCCACCGTGCCCGGCCAGGCCCCGCAGCCTTCGGTCCATACCCCGTGCTCGACTCCGGCGGCGAACAGCACCTGCATGCCCACGCAGATGCCGAGCACCGGGCGGCCTCGCTCCAGCCGCTGGAGGATCAGCTTGTCGCCGCTGACGGCGCGCAGCCCGGCCATGCAGGCCGCGAACGCGCCCACGCCGGGCACCGCGAGCCCGTCGCAGTCGAGCACGGCATCGGCGTCCGCGGTCACCTCGACCTGCGCGCCGACCCGTTCGAGCGCGCGCTGGGCCGAGCGCAGGTTCCCTGACCCGTAGTCGAGCACGACCACTCTCCGGCTCATAAAAGCACGCCCTTGGTGCTCGGGATGCCCCCGGCTCGCGGGTCGGGCGCGGCCGCCGAGCGCAGCGCCCTGGCGACGGCCTTGAACTGCGCCTCCACGATGTGATGCGGGTTGCGGCCCTCGATGACCCGGACGTGCAGGCAGATCCCGGCGGCGAACGCGAGCGACTCGAAGATGTGCCTGGTCAGCGTCGTGTCATAGGTCCCGATGAGCGGCGCGAGGCCCGGCGGCTCATGGTGCACCACGTACGGCCGGCCCGACAGGTCCACCGCGGCCTGCACCAGCGTCTCGTCCAGCGGGATCAGAGCGTCGCCGAACCGCGCGATGCCCGACTTATCGCCCAGCGCCTCCTTCAGCGCCTGGCCGACCGTGATCGCCGTGTCCTCCACCGTGTGGTGCGCGTCGATCTCGGTATCCCCCTTCGCGCGCACGGTGAGGTCGAGGCCGCCGTGCTTGCCGAGCTGGGCCAGCATGTGATCGAAGAAGGGGACCCCGGTGCCGACCTCGACCACGCCGATGCCGTCCAGGTCGAGCTCAACAAGGATCTGGGTCTCGCGGGTGAGCCGCTCCACCCGTGCCATTCGGCTGGTCATGCCCGTCCTCTCTGCCGCACCTTGTCAATTGCCGTGCGGAACGCGGCCATCTCCTGCGGCGTGCCGACGGTGACCCGCAGCCACCGCGGCGGGCCGACCTCGCGGACGAGCACCCCCAGGTCGAGCAGCGCCTGCCAGACCGCGTGCCGGTCGCCGAACTCGCCGAACATGACGAAGTTCGCGTCGGAGTCCGCCACGGCGAGCCCGCGCTGCCTCAGCCAGCCGACAAGTACGTCCCGTTCGGCCCGCAGCGCGGCGACGGTGGCCAGCGGCTCGGCGGCGTGCGCGAGCGCGGCCCGCCCCACCGCCTGGGTGACCGCCGACAGGTGATAAGGCAGCCGCACGATCAGGAGCTTTTCGACCAGTTCGGGAGCGGCGGCCAGGTAGCCGATCCTGGCCCCCGCCATGGCGAACGCCTTGGACATCGTGCGGGTGACCACGAGCGCCGGATAGCGGGGCAGCAGGCTCAGCGCGCTCTCGCTGCCCTCGCGGGCGAACTCGGCGTATGCCTCGTCGACCACCACGATGCCGGGCGCCGCGTCGCACACCGCCTCGATTACCTCGACCGGGGCGGACGTGCCGGTCGGGTTGTTCGGCGAGGTCAGGAAGACCACGTCGGGCCGGTGCTGCGCGATCACGCTGGCGGCGCGGCCCGGGTCCAGGCCGAAGTCCTCGTCACGGTCCGCGGCCACCCAGCGGGTGCCGGTCACCCTGGCGATCAGGGGGTGCATGGAGTAGCCGGGATCGAATCCGAGCGCCTGGCGCCCCGGGCCGCCGAAGGCCTGCAGTAGCTGCTGGATCACCTCGTTCGACCCGTTCGCCGCCCAGACGTGGTCGGCCGTCAGGCCGTGCCGGAGGTAGTCGGCCAGGTCCTTGCGCAGTTCCGTGGCATCCCGGTCCGGGTAGCGGTTCAGCGTCGCCGCCGCCGTCGCCACCGCATCGGCGACCGCGCGGACCAGCCGGGGACTGGGCGGGTAGGGGTTCTCGTTGGTATTCAGCCGCACCGGCACGTCGATCTGTGGCGCGCCGTACGGATGCAGGTCCACCAGATCATCCCGAACGGGCGGTGGTGCGTGGCCCATCAAGCTGGCCCGTCGTCCTCGGGTACCCGTATTCTGACCGCCGCCACGTGCGCTGCCAGGTCTTCAGCGCCGCCGAGGGCGTCGATGAGCGGAGCCGTGGCCGCAAGCGCGGCCCGGTCGCACTCCACCACGTTGATCAGGCGCAGGAACGGGAAGACCGACAGGCCGCTGGTGTGCCGCGCGGTGCCCCCGGTGGGCAGCACGTGGTTCGAGCCCGCCAGGTAGTCGCCGAGAGACACCGGCGAGTAGGGGCCGACGAATACCGCGCCGGCGTTGGTGACCCGCGCCGCGAGCTTGGCCGCGTCGCGAGCCTGGATCTCCAGGTGTTCCGGCGCCCAGGCGTCGGTCACCGCGAGCGCGGCGTCGATGTCGTCGACCAGGACGCAGGCGGACTGGCCGCGCAGCGCCGCCTCCACCCTGCTTGTGTGCCTGGTGGTCGGCACCTGGCGGCCGAGCTCGGCGTCGACGCGGTCGGCGAGGTCCTGGTCAGGGGTGACGAGCAGGCACGCCGCGAGCTCGTCGTGCTCGGCCTGCGCGATCAGGTCGGCGGCGACGTGCGCGGGGTCCGCGGTGTCATCCGCGATGATCGCCACCTCGGTGGGGCCGTTCTCGCCGTCGGTGCCGACGGCGCCGCGCAGCACCCGCTTGGCGGCGGCGACGTAGACGTTGCCCGGCCCGGTGATGACGTCGACAGGCTCGCAGTCCCGCGTGCCGTAGGCGAACATCGCCAGCGCCTGCGCCCCGCCGGCCGCGTGCACCTCGCGTACCCCGAGCAGCGCGCAGGCGGCGAGCACGGACGGGTGCGGCAGCCCGCCATGCGCTGCCTGCGGCGGCGACGCCACCGCGACCGAGCCGACCCCGGCGATCTGGGCGGGAACGATGTTCATGACCACGGAGGAGGGATAGGCCACCAGGCCGCCCGGCACGTACACGCCGGCCCTGCAGACCGGGACGAAGCGGCCGGTGACGCTCAGCCCGTCGGTGACGCCGGTGACGATCTCGGCCGGGAGTTGCGCGCCGTGCACCCGCCGGGTGCGGCGGCCCGCCTCCTCCAGGGCGGTCCTGACGTCCGGGTCGAGCCCGGCAAGCGCGGCGTCGAGCGCCCCTTCCGGCACCCTGGTGGTGGCCAGGTCCACGCCGTCGAAACGCGCCGTGTACTCGCGCACAGCCTCGGCTCCACGGCGCCTGACGTCCTCGCAGAGCGGGCGGACCTGGGCCGCGGCGGTCTCGACGTCGGTGGCGGCGCGCGGCAGCAGGCCGGCCAGGTCGGCTCGGCCGAGCCCGGCCGGCCTCCCCGGACCACGCCCGCGCAGGTCGATGCGGGAAATCACCCGCCTAGTCTACGGAGGGCGGCTCCGTTACGGGCTGGCTGTCCACATGCCGGACGGTCCCGCCGGGCCCGGGCCGGCCTCCGCCTCCGCCGGGGCGGATCTGCGCTTCCCGGTCTCGCCAAGCAGGAGGACGACCGAGGTGAACAGGGGCCAGGCCGCCAGCGCGCTCTTTGCCCCGAGCCCGAGCGAGGATTTGAAGAACGTGCCGGTCGCGCTCGACGCAAGCAGGTGGTTGTAGGTCCCGAGCCCGACGTTCTCGCCCGCCCACACCGCGACCAGGGCCGCCGCCAGCGCGCCAGCGACCAGCCCGGCCGCCGCGACCCAGCCGGCCCGGCGGACGAGGAAACGGTAGCCGAGGGCGCCGGTGATGAGGCCGCCCACCGCGCCGATCAGGCAGAACCAGGCGTCGGCGACGATGAACGCGCTGGTCTCCGCGTTCACGAGCTCGGCCTCGCCGCGGCCGATCTCCTGCAGCAGTGCCCGCGGCGCCACCTCGCCCCAGATCAGCCCGGCAACGACGCCGAGCAGGGCGCTGCCGACCAGCGCCACGGCAAACGCAGCTAGTCGCCTCTTCGTGAGTCCTCCTCGACGCCGATCGCTCTCCCGCGATCGTACCCGCCGCCCGCGTCAGGCGGCTGGCTCGATGTCGTGTACGTCCGGCGCGAGAGCGTCGAGGGCGGCGCCGTACGCTGGCCGAGACGGACAAGCTCACCGAACGCGCGCTGGCGACATTCGATCCGGGCGAGCGGGAAGCACTGATCCGCGCGCTGCGTGACATACTGCGCAACCTCGCTCGTTTAGCCAGCCCCAGCCAGGGGAGTCGGATGGGCGGTCCGACTCACGGAGGTAGCCATGTCGACCGTAGTAATCATCGTCGTCATTATCGTCGTCATCCTGGCGGCGGCGGCCGTAGTCGCCGCATCTGAGCTGCGGCGGGCACGCATGCGCCGGCAGTTCGGTCCCGAGTATGACCGGATGGCAAAGGAACTCGGCCGAAGGAAGGCCGACGCCGATCTGGCCGCGCGGCAGCGGCGGGTATCGGAACTCGGCATTCATCCGCTGACGGCGGAGCAGCAGGCCAGCTACGCCGGCGACTGGACCGCGGTCCAGGAGCGGTTCGTGGACGCCCCGGCGCAAGCCGTGACGGAGGCCGGGAACCTGATCTCGGACGTCATGCGCGACCGCGGCTACCCGGCTGACAACAGGGACGCCTCGATGGAAGCCCTTTCTGTTAACCACGGCCGGGTGCTCGACGGGTACCGTCAGGCTCAGGACGTGGACGGCAGCACTGACTCGGTGTCCACCGAAGAGCTCAGGGAAGCCATGATCCGTTACCGTGCGCTGTTCGATGACCTGATTGGTTCGCCGAACGGCGCGCTGTACCGGCGCGAAGACACCGCCCGTACCGTAGACACGCCACGATAGGCACAGCAGGAAGGGTGGACCCATGACGGAGGATCAGTCTCGCCGACCGTGGGAGACCGGCTACGTGGTCCGCGGCGAGGTGGTCGCGGAGGGCGACCAGCGCGCCGAGCAGGCCGCGCCCGTGACGTACTTCCAAAAGGTGGCCTCGTCTCCGCAGCGGGACGAGCCGGACACCCTCGCGCCGACCGCGCGCCAGGAGGAGGTCGCGGCGGTGACGAGCCAGGACGGCCTCGGCGTCGATGACGAAGAAGACTCCGACGAGGAGTACTCGGCCACCCGCCCGATGCCGGTGGCGGCGGTCACCAGCCCTGACGGCCTGAACGCCGACGAGGACTCCGACGGCCCCGGCGTCCCTGCAGTGCCCGGCGTCCCCGGCGACACGGAGGTCGCGGGAGATGACCGCGACGATGTCGTCCCGGTAACCCGTGCGGACGCGCTGGCCTCAAGCACGGCAGCAGCCCCGGAGGTTCCGGCTGCCTCGGAGGTTCCGGCAGTCCCGACCGCTCCGCTGGCCCCTGTGACTCCTCTGGCCCCGGCGGCGGACCCGAAGCCGGTCATCGCCGCGCCGCTGCCGAGCAACTACGGGAGCCTGCTTTCCGACACCGCGGACCTGCGGTCGCAGTGGCAGCAGATCCAGTTCATGTTCGTCGATGACCCACGGGCCTCGGTGACCGAGGCCGCCGACGTCATCGAGCAGGTGGCCGCGAAGCTGCAGGCTGCCATCCAGGAGCGGCAGCGCTCTCTTCGGGGCCGCTGGGACGGCGGCGCGAGCGCGGACACCGAGGCGCTGCGCGAGACGCTGCGCATGTACCGCGCCTTCCTGTATCAGCTCATCGGCTCCACCGGCACTCCGGGCAGCTAGCGCTCGACGTTCAGCCGCGCTGGCTATCCCCAGCGGACGCGGACGCTGGATTGCCAGCAGGCCAGGAGGTCGGCGTTGCCCGTGACGGCGACGCCGGGCTGGGCGGCGTCGGCGCGGTTCCACAGGTAAAGGTAGACGGCGTTGGCGGGGCCGCGGACCGTGCAGGCGGAGGTGGCCGCGCTGGCCTCGGCGGGCTCTTCGGCGTCCTCGCGTCGCGGCTGCATCCGGCCGTCGAGGGCGTCGATGAGCCATTCATCGCCCGTGTCGGCGGCCGCCACGCGCAGCCTGCCGCCGTCGACACCCGCGGCGGGCTGGTATTTGCGGTGCCGCCCGAAGCCCATGATCAGCTCGTCGATGCCGTCGGCGGCGAATTCCGGCGAGTACACGGGCGCCGCCGCGGCGGCGCTCTCCGCGTCGGCGCGGTGGATGGCCGTCTCGTGCGCCTGGCGGCGGGCCCAGAACGCCAGCGGGGACGGCGCGGGCATGAACGCGGGGCAGTCGAGGTCAGGATCGGCGTCCTGCAAGGTCTGCACGAGGGCGGCGTGGCCGGCCAGGAACCAGGACAGGAGCTCGCCGTCCGCGGCGCCTCCGGCCAGGATCTCCGCCTCCACCGGCCCGTCCAGGATCTGGGCCGGGCGTTCGGTAAGGTGCCTGGCCGCCCACCTGTGGATGTAGCCGGTGTGCCGCAGCAGGTCCTTGACCTGCCAGGACGGACATGGCGGGACCGCCGCGTCCAGTCCGGCCCGCTCCGCGGCGTCGGCGAGCAGGGTGCCCTGGAGGCGCAGCGCGTCGATGTGCTCGGTGATCTCCACGAGGCCTATTCTGCCTGACCCATCGACCGTGGATGCTCGACCGAAACTGTCCGCGGCGCGGAACGGATCAGCTGACAGACGGCGCACGCGGAAGTATGAGAGCTACCTCAGCATCACTGATCCTGATATCAACGCTTTGACCCGAGTTTTCACGCAACAGCCGGGCTATGCGGAGCACTCCTGTGCCAGCCCGCGTCGCAAACTGCGCCGCCGCCACCCGAGAGTAGATGTGGGGGTTGCGCGGGACGTGCACCCCGGCCCGCATCGCATCGGCGTCGACGCTGTTCGGCGGCCGTCCGGGCGACCTGACTTCCACACGATCCGCAAGCACGAAAACACGGATAGGTCCGGGGATGGTGTAGTCACGGTGTACGGCAGCGTTTACCACTGCCTCCCGCAGCGCGGCGAACGGTATCTCCTCTCGCCGCTCTGGCTCGAAACCGACTATCTCGTGCCCAGTTCGCAGATGGAGGCGCAAGAACGTGCCGATCTGGTTGACGATTTCAAACAGTCCCCCTGAGAGATCCTTACGGTCAATGAAGTCATCGCCGAGGTCAGTGCCGGAGAGTGCTCCGACGACGACTCTGGACGCCTCGAGGGCTGCCTGCGGATTCCGCCCGAAGAGCACCGCGCCGCCTACCGTCGGGTGCTCACCATCGTAGAGGCGCCATGCCCGCAAGAGCCGCGGCAGGTCCTCGCCGAGGTCTTGTTCTTGAGCGTCAGCCAGGTGCCTTGTTACAGCATCAAGGTCCAGATCGCCGAGCTCCAGACGGGTAAGTCGCTGCTCGTCGTAGAAGAGGGACTCTGTGGCCTGAAACATACGCAGCATCTGATCGCGGCTAGCGGGCCGACAGCGAGCCCCCGAACGTACGTAGTAGCGACCGGTGGATGTGGCATAAGGGCGCTGATCCCCCTTCGGTACGTTCAGGACGACGACGGGCTGGGCGTCTAGCATGACGACTTCTGGCACCACGATCAGCGGCGGCGAGCAAAGATTGAACGCCACATCGTCGGCCCGGAGCATAAGAGCGTCAGGATCAGCCACGCCGACGACGTTACGGCCCTCATCTACGCCGATGATGATCTGGCCGCCGTCGCCGTTAGCGAAGCAAACCAGATCCTTCGCCAGCTCATCACGATGACCAACCTCGCGCTTGAAGTCTGTGTGGGCATCCTCCCAGCGGAGAATTCGTTCGCGCAGCTCATTGGGTGTCATCGAGACCACCGTACTTCTGCGCCCGGCGGCGGAACGCTTCCGCGCCGCCTTCCAGCACCGTGCGGATTTCTTCGCGGACCTGGCGGTCATCTATGGACGCCCTGGTCAGCACGCGGAAATGGCCGCCATCATCAGCCAGGCTGAGCACCAGTTCGGCATCGCCGTTGACTGGAATGTTCGCATTGTGAGTGGCTGCGATGATCTGCCGTCGGCGGCCAGGATCGGTGACACCCTTCTCAGCCCGCAGCAACGACACCACATCCTCGTAGACGAACCGGTTGTCGAGATCATCTTCTGGCTGATCTAGCACAAGCGGCCGACCACCTTGGGCGAACACGAGAAGCAACAGTGCTGTGGCCTTTTGGCCGCTGGAGAGTTCCGCGAGGTCCCTCGCGGCGCCATCGACAGCGAGAGCGATGGCCACTCGGTCCTCGGGCGCGAGAACTTCGACCTCGCGCAGCCGGTCGGGATCATCGGTCAGCCAGCTCACCAGGCGATGAGCCATAGCCTCGGTAAGGTTGAAACGGGCAGAGACAGCGGATGTTCCTCGTAGCACGGAATTCGCGATCTCGACCCCGTCCACTCCGGTGGCACCCGCGATGCTGCTTACGGCGTCTGCTGTAAGCCTGGAGCCCCTCAGTACCGCTGACAACCGTCTCTCGAACTCTGCCGTGTCGCCGAGGTAGGTCACGTCCATGCGCAGCCTCCCGTTGAGCACGCCGTTCACCGATGCGGCCGCGCGTTGCCGAAGTATGAAGCCATGATGGCGCTCATCCTGCAGACGCCGCAGAAGCCTGCCACGCGTTTCCTGCAGGCGCCTACGATCATCTTGCAGGTGGTTCATGCCATCGACGATCGGCAGGAGAGCGGTTCGCTCGCCTACGGTGTCCAGGTAACGCTTCGCATCGATAGGACCCGCTCCCAGTCCCTGCTGAATCCGCCTCAGATCGTCTTCCAAGCCGACCAGATGCTCCGGCCACTCGGCCAGGGCTGAGGCAATGCGGTCTCGCAGTTCCGTCAACTGAGCGCCGGCAGTGTCTAGGGCGGCCTTTGTACGGTCGCGAACGGCTTCGATGTTCCCAGCGAGTTCATTAAGCATGCCGCTATATTCGCTCTCGGCGACTGTGAGCTCGCTTGCCGCTGTCGCCAGGCCATCGACGACACTTCTCGTGCTATCTCGATGGTCGTTAAGGGCTTCGCTAGCTCGTCGTGCCGCCGTTTCCAGCCGCGCCCCGTCCGAGGCAAGCCTGGAGTGCCGGTCGAGCTTCTCCGCAATCCCCTGCTGCCCGTAGTACGCCATATCGGCGTCGAGCCGATGAAGCCGCTCAGCGTACTCGTCCTGTTTGGCGACCTGACGCTCAAGTTCCTCGATGTCCCTGGCGTTACGCCGCAGTTCCTCCAGCGTACGGCGCACGACGACATCGGCTTGGCGTGCTTCGTCCCCGATTATCTCGTCAAGCAACCGCAACCGGAAACTGTCATCGCGCGCCACGGCTTGGATCTCCCGCTGAAGCAAAATCACCGGCGATCCGCTAGGGCCGAAAAGATCGAGCGGCGGAACGTCCATGAGGGCGCCAGTAGCCAGGCAGGTCACCCTGGGCTGCTGCCCGAACACGCGCGTCACCTCGTAACGCTGCCGCTCGGTCCCTGGCCGCTCGAATACAAGACGCACACGACCGCCACTACCGAGAGCGTGGCCAATGAGCGACAGCCTTTCCGATTGATCGGAATAAGGCTCCCCGCCTAGCCCATAGCGAAGAGTCTCCAGGATGGCTGACTTACCGGCGCCACGGCCCCCGATGAGGGTGGTTAGGTCATCGCTAAACCGCAAGGTCAGACCGTCCAGGAAGCCGCCTTCGGCTTCCATGGACAGAACACGTGCGTGGCGTACCGGTTCCGGTGGCCGCGTCATTACCCGTGTCTGCGGATCGTGTAGAGCCAGCCGCAGAGCGTCGGCATCAAAGGCGCTCAGCTTGATCCACGTCAGACTTCGCCCTGTGCCCAACTGCTTCGGCACGCCGATTTCGGCAAGGCTATGCGGATCGCTGCTGCTAGTGCAGGCGAGCGATGCCAGTTGCTCACTGGTGAACTGTCCGGTTCCCTGAAGCTTCGTCCGCGTGGAATCACATTGGTCCACCGCGTCGATCAGGCCATCGCGTATCAGCTCCGCCGCCTCACGGACAGTCAGGGCGGCGAACAGGCCCTTCGAGCTGGAGGCGTGAGCAGCAATGACGACACATCCCAACCGCTCCCGGACATTAGCGAGGGTGTCACGGAGAGACTCGTGAAGTTTCAGCTCCTCGTGCCCGCCTCGTACCGTGTCGGGATAGAGCGGGTCAGGGCTCCTGCCCTGATAACGGATCACGTCCGAGATGCGCTGTGGATCCGTGTCTGGACTGCATACAAGAAGCAGGTGCAGTCCCCTGCCCGCCCCTTCGCCGATCGCCATCTCAGCACCCGGCAGGACGACGATGCCCCGAGCTTCCGCGCGGTCACGTATCAGCGAGAACCAGGGTTGCCGCACACCCTGGTAGTCCGTGATGGCAGCTATCTGAATGCCGACCTCGACGAGTTTCCTCACGTACTCTTCAGCGAGGCGCTCGCGATCATCGACTCTGTGGACGTCCACGCCTGGCGGTAGCTCGAATGTCCGCACACCGGGGGTGTGCAGGTGGAAGTCGGCGCAGCGCCATATCGCACCGGCCGGAACGTCAGGCAAGTCCGTCACCCGTCCATCATCTCGCTAGCCGAGGCGGAAACGGCACAGACACGGCCGATGGTCAGCTCTCGGCGCGGAGGATATCCAGGGCGTGGGCCAGGTCCGGAGGGTAGTCGCTGCGGAATTCGACGCGGCGGCCGTCGGCGGGGTGGGCGAAGGAGAGGCTGACCGCGTGCAGCCACTGGCGGGTCAGGCCCAGCCGGGCGGCCAGCACCGGGTCTGCGCCATACAGCAGGTCGCCGACGCATGGGTGCCTGATCGCGGCCATGTGCACCCTGATCTGGTGGGTGCGGCCGGTCTCCAGGCCGACGGAGACCAGGCTGGCGCCGCGAAACGCCTCGAGCGTGTCGTAATGGGTCACGCTCGGCCGTCCGTCGCTGACGACCGCGAACCGCCCGTCACCGGACGGGTGCCTGCCGATCGGCGCGTCCACGGTGCCGCGCAGCGGATCGGGGTGACCCTGGACGAGAGCGTGATACCGCTTGTCCACGGTGCGCTCGCGGAAGGCCCGCTTGAGCGCGCTGTAGGCCGGCTCGCTCTTGGCCACCACCATCACGCCGGTGGTGTTGGCGTCCAACCGGTGCACGATGCCCTGACGCTCGGCGGGGCCGCTGGTCGCCAGCCGGTGCCCGGCGGCGAGCAGGCCGCCGGTGACGGTGGGCCCGGTCCAGCCCGGCGACGGGTGGGCCGCCACGCCGCGGGGCTTGTCCACGACCAGGACGTCCTCGTCCTCGTACAGCACGATCATGCCCTCGACGAGCCGCGGGGGATCGGGCTGCCGCGGCGGCGGGAGCGTCACCTGCAGCGGGTCGCCGGCTAGCACGCGGTCCGACTTGGACGCGGGCCGGCCGTCGAGCAGCACCAGGCCCTCACCGATCAGCTCCGCCGCCCTGGACCTGGACAGGCCGAACATCCTGGCCAGCGCGGCATCGAGCCGCTCCCCGTCCAGGCCGTCGGGAACGGCGATCCGGCGCTGCACCGGCATCATGGCTCGCGGACCGTCCTGGTCCCGTCCAGCCGGATGCCGCGCAGGGCGAGCAGGACGAACAGGACGCCGCCGCAGGTAATGGCGGAGTCGGCCAGGTTGAACACCGGCCAGTAGCGGGTCAGCTCTATCCAGTCGACGACGTCGCCGCGGAAGGGCCCCGGCGCGCGGAAGATCCTGTCGACCAGGTTGCCCGTGGCGCCGCCGAGCAGCAGGCCGAGGCTGATCGCCCAGCCGATGCTGTGCAGGTTCCTCGCGGCACGCAGGATGTAGATAATCACGCCGGCGGCGATGGCGGTGAACACGATCGTGATCGAGGTGCCGCCGATGTTGAACGCCGCTCCCCCGTTGCGCACCTGGGTGAGCATGAGCACGGTGCCGATCAGGTGGATGTAGGTGCCTTCGCGGATGTGCGCGACCACGATGGCCTTGGAGATCAGGTCGGCGGCGAGGACGAACACGGCGACCGCGAGCAGCACGCCGACACGGCGCGGGCGTGCCCTCCTCGGCGGGGGCTGTGTCAGTGACGTTCCTGGCGTTGCTTGCAGGTCACGCACAGGGTCGCCCGCGGGAAGGCCTGCAGGCGCGCCTTCCCTATCGGCTGGCCGCACGATTTGCACACTCCATATGTTCCCGCATCGATTCGGGCCAGCGCCCGCTCACCCTGGTCGAGTTCGGCTGCCGTCCACGGCTCCTCGCCGGATCGCACCGGGAAATGGGCGGCGGCGGGCTGCGGGGCTGCGGGGCTGCGGGCATGTGCGGAGAATACCCGCCTGCGCGGGGCATCGGCTACTCTATGCCGGTGCAGGGATTCGAGCCGCTCCCCGCGCAGGTTGACCTGCCTGAACTGGAGCATGAGATACTCACCCGCTGGCAGGACGCGGGGATCTTCGAGCGATCGCTGAAGCAGACCGAGGGCGGGCCGACCTGGACCTTCTACGAGGGACCGCCGACCGCCAACGGGCTGCCCGGCGTTCATCACGTGGAGGCCAGGACCTTCAAGGACCTGTTCCCCAGGTTCAGGACCATGCGCGGGTTCCACGTCCCCCGCAAGGGCGGCTGGGACTGCCACGGACTGCCGGTCGAGGTAGCCGTGGAGAAGGAACTCGGCTTGTCCGGCAAGAAGGACATCGAGGCGTACGGGGTCGCCGAGTTCAACGCACGCTGCCGCGAGTCGGTGCTCCGGTACGTCGACGCGTGGCTCGACATGTCGCGCCGGATGGGCTACTGGGCAGACACCGACAACGCCTACCGGACCATGGACGCGAGCTACATCGAGTCCGTCTGGTGGTCGCTCAAGGTCGTCTTCGACGCCGGGCTGCTGGTGCGCGACTTCAGGATCAGCCCGTACTGCCCGCGCTGCGGCACGCCGCTGTCCGACCACGAGATGGGCCAGCCAGGCGTCTACCAGACGGTGTCCGACCCTGCGATCACGGTCAGGTTCCGCCTGCTCACCGTGCCGGACACCGCGCCTGCCGAACTCGTGGGCGCCGACCTGCTTGTTTGGACGACCACGCCGTGGACGCTCGTCGCCAACACGGCGGTGGCCGTGCATCCGGACGCGATCTACGTGCTCGCGCGCAACGGGGAGGACCGGGTCGTCGTCGCCGAGGACCTGGTGGACCTGGTGCTGGGCGAGGGCTGGCAGGTAGTGACACGGTTTGCCGGAAGAGCTCTGATCGGGGCGAGTTACCACCGCCCGTTCGGCATAATAAGGATCCCTGACGCCCATATCGTCATTCCAGGGTCATTCGTGACGACGGAGGATGGCACCGGGCTCGTCCACCTGGCGCCGGCCTTCGGCGCCGATGACATGGAGGCCTCGCGGGCGCACGGGCTGCCCGTGGTCAATCCGGTACGGCCGGACGGCCGGTTCGAGGACGACGTGCCGATGGTCGGCGGGATGTTCTTCAAGGATGCCGATCAGCGGCTGACCGATGACCTGCGCGACCGCGGCCTGCTGTTCCGTTCCGAGCGGCACGAGCACAGCTACCCGCACTGCTGGCGGTGCGGCACGCTGCTGATCTACTACGCGGTGCCATCGTGGTTCATCAAGACCACCGCGATCAAGGACAGGCTGCTCGAACAGAACGAGCGGACGAACTGGTACCCGGCGACGGTCAAGTACGGGCGGTACGGCGAGTGGCTGCGCAATAACGTGGACTGGGCGCTGTCCCGGACCAGGTACTGGGGCACGCCGCTGCCGCTATGGGTGTGCGACGAGGAGCACGTGACCTGCGTTGGCTCGCTCGCCGAACTGTCTGAGCTAGCCGGGCGGGACCTGACAGGACTGGATCCGCACCGGCCGTACGTCGACGCGGTCACGTTCCCCTGCCCGGTGTGCTCGCAGCGCGCGCGGCGGGTGCCCGAGGTCATCGACGTCTGGTATGACTCGGGCGCGATGCCGTTCTCGCAGTTCGGCGCGCCACTGCGGAACGAGGCTGAGTTCGAGGCCGCCTACCCGGCGCAGTTCATCTGCGAGGCGCTCGACCAGACTCGTGGCTGGTTCTATTCGCTGATGGCCGTGGGGACGCTGGTGTTCGGGAGGTCGTCGTACGAGAACGTCGTGTGCGTCGGCCTGATCCTCGACGAGGCCGGCGTCAAGATGAGCAAGCACCTCGGCAACGTGCTCGAGCCGATCCCGCTGATGGAGGCGCACGGCGCGGATGCGCTGCGGTGGTTCTTCGCGGCCTCGGGCTCGCCATGGGGGGCGCGGCGGATCGGGCACGAGGTGCTCGACGAGATCGTCAGGAAGGTGCTGCTGACCTACTGGAACACCGCGTCCTTCCTGGTCCTGTACGCGAACGCGGGCGGGTGGAGCGTGGCCGATCTGGCCTCGGCGCCCCCGGTCGCGGACCGGCCGCTGCTGGATCGGTGGGTGCTCGGCGAACTGCACGCGGTGGTGCGGGACGTCACGTCGGCGCTAGATGCCTTCGACACGGCGGTCGCCGGGCGGCGGCTGACGGCGTTCATCGACGACCTGTCCAACTGGTACGTGCGCAGGTCCAGGCGGCGGTTCTGGGACGGGCCGTCGCCGGTCACCGGGGCGGCGGCCTTCGCCACCCTGTATGAGTGCGTGACCACGCTGACGACGCTGATGGCGCCGATCACGCCGTTCGTCACCGACTACGTGTGGGGTGTGCTGCGCGCTCCCGGGGCGGCGGAGTCGGTGCACCTGGCCTCGTGGCCCTCGTTTGACCCGGCGCTTATCGATCCGCGGCTGCCGGCGCGGATGGCGCTGGTCCGGCGGCTTGTCGAGCTTGGGCGGTCCGCCCGCTCGGGCGCTTCCGTGCGCACGCGGCAGCCGCTCTCGCGGGCGCTGATCGGCGCGTCCGGCTTCGAGGACCTGCCTGGGGAGCTGCGGGCGCAGATCGCCTCTGAGCTGAACGTCGCGGCGCTTGACGTACTGAGCGGCGACCTTGTTGACTACGCGGTCAAGCCGAGCTTCCGCTCGCTTGGCAGGCGGTTCGGGGCGCAGACGCCGGCGGTGGCCGCCGCGATCGGATCGGTGCCCGTCGCGGATGTCGCGGCGGCAGCGCTGGCGGGCTCGACGGTGACCGTCGTCGTGGACGGCTCGGAGGTGTCGATCGGCCCCGACGACGTGATCGTGACCCAGACGCCGCGGGCCGGCTGGGCGGTGGCCACCGACGCCGGCGAGACGGTGGCGATCGACACCGAGGTCACGCCGGAGCTGCGCCGTGAGGGCCTGGCGCGAGAGGTGATCAGGCTGGTGCAGGAGGCGCGCAAGAACGACGGCCTTGACGTGACCGACCGGATCTCGCTGCGCTGGTCGGCGCGCGACCCGGAGGTGGCCGCGGCGCTGGCCGAGCACGCGGCGCTGATCGCCGGGGAGGTGCTGGCGGTGGACTACGGGTCGGCCGCGTCCTCGGCGTCCGCCGCGCAGGGGTTCCCGCACGCGGATGAGGATCTCGGCCTGGAGTTCTGGATCAGCCGCGCCTGAATCACTATCGGCATGCGTCCGGTGCGCGCGATGGTGTGCCTGCTTCCAGGGATCATCTGAGCGTTTCCTGGTGCGGTCGCCCTCGGGAAGATGACGGAAGATTGGGGCTCAGCGGAAGAAAAGATGCTGAATATGACCCCTTTTCCTCCGTCAGGCCTGGATCTTCCGCCAAAGTTTGGTACAGCTCGAACTGGCTAGCGGTAGTGCGGGTCTTTTAGTCAATCTGGGATGATTCTGGCTGGTCGGGCTGGCAGGCGCGGCAGGGGGTGCAGCCGGAGTCCCTGGCGGCGGCCAGCGTGGTCCGCTGCAGGTCGTTCTCGCCCATGAACCGGATGAGGATGCAGTCCGCGGTGTGATATCTCGGCACGCCCGGCACTACGGTCACTTCCATCTGAGGGTCGGGCTCGGTCGACGGGGGTTCGGCGGGGGCGGTCGGCTCGGGCCCGGCGGCGGCCGGTCCGAGGTTCGGCTGGATTTCTGCCGCTGGTTCGTCGTGAACCTCCCCTGCCGGTTCGTCGCGGACCGCGGCTTCGTCGTGAGCTTCGGCTTCGTCGTGGGCCTCGGCCGCCGGTTCGTCGCGGACCGCGACGTCGGCTTCGTGGTGAGCTTCGGCGGCTGTGTGCCCGTCGCGGCCGGCGGGTTGCTGGGGTGGCGTCTGGGCCCCGGGTTCCGCTGCAGGCGGGGCGGCGGCGGGCGCCTCGGCGGCGTCTGGCACGGCTTCGGGAGCGGCTGGCACGAACGCCTCAACGGAGCTTGGGGCCTCTGCCGGCTCGGCGAGCGTTGGCGGCGCGGGAGGCACTGTGACCTCGGCGGCACTCGGGACCGGCGCCCGGGCGGGCTCCGCGGGGGCGGGAGCGGAGGCGGGCAGCGCGGCTTCTGCCGGAGCGCGGGACGGCTCGTCGCGCCATGACCAGGCCTCGGGCGAGGAGGGCGGGGTGAATGCGCCGCGGCCGGGAGGCGGCGGACCACCAGGAGGCGGCGGAGCGCCGGGGCTTGGGACTGAAGGTGCGGGTGGCGGGGACTGCGGCGCAGCGGTACGGCGCGGGGTAAACGCGGCAGGCGGGCGCCCGTACTCGGGCGGGCGCGGAAACTCAGCGGGCCGTGGGTACTCGGGCGGGCGCGGAAACTCAGCGGGCCGTGGGTACTCGGGCGGGCGCGGAAACTCAGTAGGCCGTGGGTACTCGGGCGGGCGCTGTCCGGCGGAGGCGACGGAGGGGCGGGGCGCGGGCTGGTCGGTCGGCAGGTATCCGGCCAGGGGCGGACCGGGCGGAGCGGCGGCGGGCACGGGAGCGGTCGGGGCAGGGGCGGCGGGCCAGGCTGGGCTGGCGGACACGGCGGGAATCCTGGCGGTTTCCCGGGTCTCCGGCTGCGCATCGGGGACCAAGGCCGGCATGGCATCGGTACGGCCGAGCCCGGAAATTGCGGGCTCGGCCGTCTGGGGCTTGCCGAAGAGTTCAGACCATTTGAAGGCGGCGCCTGCGGCGAGCGCCAGCAGCGCCACTCCGCTGATCCCGATCGCGAGGTAGACGAGCAGCAGCTTGCTTATTACAACGCCGGCAACGAGCAGCCCGAGCGCCGCCGCAACGAGAAACGCACTGAACCTGATCACGCACGTTCTCCAGGCGTCCCCTTCTCAGGTTCCAGTGGCCGTTACCGCCGGTCGCGCGAGGGCGTTCCCTCGCTGCCGCGGAAGCCACCGTGCTGGACCACCTCGGGCACGACGTACTGGCCGGTGCCCTGCCCTCCATTGCGCCCGCCGGCCTGAGCCAGCGCGGGCGACATCGACGGCTGGGTCGGCGCACCCATTGTCGGGAAGGTGCCGCTGTCGGTGACACCCGCCTCAAGGTCGCGCAGCTGGCCCTCAAGGTAGGCCTTCAGCCTGCTGCGGTACTCGCGCTCAAAGGCACGCAGGTCATCGACCCTGCGCTCAAGCTCCTCGCGGGTCTGCACCAGCGAACCCATCGCCTGACGGTGCCGCTCCTGCGCGTCGCGCTCAAGGCTCTCTGCCCGGGCGCGCGCGTCACCGGTGATCTGCTCAGCCTGGCGCCTGGCCTTGGTCAGCACCTCGTCCGCCTCGCGGCGGGCACGGCCCAGGGTCTCATCGGCCTCGCGGCGGGCGTCCGCGATCGCCTGGTCGGCCGTCTGCTGTGCAAGCGAGAGCACGCGAGCGGCGGTGTCCATGTTGTCCTCGATGTGCGGCATCCCGCCCATCATGACCGGCTCGGGCTGCCTGCGCTCAGGCACCGCGGGCGGTTCGGAGACCATCATGTCCTGCTTCGGGTCCGACAGCGGAGAGCTCAACGCAGGAATCGCCGACTTACCACCGCGCAAGCATTCCGCCAGCTTCGCCCGGAGCTCTTCATTCTCCTGGATCAGCCGGTCAAGCTCTCCCTCGACCTCATCGAGGAAGGCGTCAACCTCTTCCTCGTCGTAGCCGGGCCTGAGCCTGGTCGTACTGAACTGCTTGTTCCGCACATCCGCGGGCGTCAGCGGCATCTCGTCTCCTCGGCGCACACTTGGACCGTGTTCCTCACGACCGTACCTGAATCAAAGGCGCGGCACGACCACTTCTAGCAGGATCAGGACCACTATGAACAGAACCATGTAGCTGAGGTCCAACGCTCGCATACCGATCCGAAGCGGTCGAATAAAGCGACGTAGGAACTTCAGCGGCGGGTCTGTAAGGGTATAGCAGACCTCGGCGATCACCAGCAGGATGCCCGTCGGGTGCCAGTCGCGGGCGAAGGCCTGGATCCAGCTGAAGATCATAACGCCGATCATGATGACCAGGTAGATCGTCAGCAGGTAGGTCAGGACCTCCTTCACGTACTGCACGAATCCACCTAGTCTCCGGTGCCGGTCAGCCCGGCGAGGTCACTGATCGTAATCACACTACCACTGTTCGTTGACTAGCTCTGATTGAAGAAGCCGCGCTCAACTATGCGAGCTTTGTCCTCCGCCGTCACCTCGACGTTCGCCGGAGACAGCAGGAAGACCTTGTTCGTCACCCGTTCGATGCTGCCCCGCAGGCCGAAGATCAGGCCTGCCGCGAAGTCGACGAGGCGCTTGGCGTCGCTGTCGACCATCTCGGTCAGGTTCATGATCACCGGGGTGCCTTCGCGGAAGTGTTCCCCTATAGTACGCGCTTCATTGTAAGTGCGCGGATGCAGCGTCGTAATACGTGCGAGGTCTGACACCTGCGGAACATGCTCCGAGCGCCAGTCGGCGTAGCCGCCGTACTCATCCCTGCTGCCGCGCACCTCCGGCTCGTCCGGCGCGTCGGGGCGGTCAGCCTCGTCGTCGTACTCCTCATACTCCCCGTACGAGTCGTACTTGTCGGAGTAGCGCTGATCGTCCTCGACCAAGCCGAGATAGACGGCCATCTTGCGCATGGCACTCATTGCTCAGTCCTCCCAGCCTGCACCCGTCCTCGCCAGCCAATCCGGCTCTAGCGTCGGACATTACCTGACACGAGGCCCACGATCGCCGAGCAACGCCGTACCAATTCGCAGGTGTGTCGCGCCGGCCACCACGGCGGCCTCGAGATCGCCGCTCATCCCGGCCGAGATCACCGTGGCGGCCGGGGAAACGGCGCGTACCACTTCGGCGCTTTCGCCGAGTTTGGCAAAAGCGCGGTCCGGGGCCATGCCGAGCGGAGCGACGGCCATGACGCCGCCCAGGACCAGCCCTGGCTCGGCCGCGAGCGCCTCGGCCAGGGCGGGAACCTCCGCCTCCGGCGCTCCGCCGCGGGCCGGGTCGCCGTCCAGGCTGACCTCGACCAGGCAGTCGATCACCCGCCCGGCCTGGCCGGCGGCCGTGCCGAGCGCGCGGATCAGCCGCATCCGGTCGACTGAATGCACGAAGGCGGCGTAGCGCGCCACGCTTGCGCACTTGTTGGTCTGCAGCTGGCCGATGAAATGCCAGGTGAGGTTCTCCTCGGCGCACTGCGCTGCCTTCGGCGCGGCCTCCGCGTCGCGGTTCTCGCCGATGTCGCGGACGCCGAGCCCGGCGAGCAGCCGCACGTCAGATGCGGGATGTGTCTTGGTCACCGCGATCAGGGTGACCTCGCCGACATCCCGTCCCGCTGCCTCGCAGGCCGCGGAGATGCGCTGCCGCACGGCGGCCAGCCGGACCGCGAGCTCATCCCGCCGGGCCGAGTCAGGGGAAGGGTAGGTGTGAGGATCGGTCACTTGAGGAAGTCGGGGACATCCAGGTCGTCGTCTTCCTCGAAGACGACGGGACGGCGCCGGGTGGCGGCGACATCGAAGGTCTTGGGCACGGGAGGCGGGGCGGGAGGGTCTGGCAGCGGCGCCGTCTCCGCGGCCGATCCGGGTTCGTCGGCGAAGACCGGGGCGCCGAGCAGGGGCGCGAGCGGCGCGGGCACCACGGGAAGGCCGGCCTCGTCGTGCCCGTCGGCCCGGTGGAGGTCCTCGGGGATCTCGGGGGCCTCGGGCAGCCCGGAGGCAGGGACAGCGTCGCTGGCCCAGTGGCTGCCGGCGATGGGACCGGGGCGCGAGGCGCCCGAAGCCGGGTACGGGGCGGGGGGAGCCGGGTGCGGGACGGCGAATGTGGACGCCGGGGCGGGACCGGCGGAGCGGCTGGCCCTGGGCGGCGCCAGTGCCGTCCCGTTGTCGGCGCCAGACGCGGAGCGCCCTGCGCGGTTCTCGTCCAGGCCGGCGGCGATCACCGTGACCCGCACCTCATCGCCGAGAGCGTCGTCGATGACCGCGCCGAAGATGATGTTGGCGTCGACCGCGGCGGAGTTGGACACCAGCTGAGCGGCCTCGTTGATCTCGAACAGGCCGAGATCGGAACCGCCCTGGATGGACAGCAGCACGCCGTGCGCGCCGTCGATGCTCGCCTCGAGCAGGGGGCTCGAGATCGCCATCTCGGCGGCGGCCACCGCGCGGTCGTCGCCACGCGAGGATCCGGTGCCCATCAGCGCCGAGCCGGCTCCCGACATCACGGACTTGACGTCGGCGAAGTCCAGGTTGATCAGCCCGGGCGTGGTGATGAGGTCGGTGATCCCCTGGACACCGGACAGCAGCACCTGATCGGCGGCCTTGAACGCGTCCAGGACGCTCACGTGCCGGTCGGAGATCGACAGCAGGCGGTCGTTGGGGATGACGATCAGCGTGTCGACCTCGCTGCGCAGCCGCTCGATGCCGAGCTCGGCCTGCACGATGCGGCGCTTGCCCTCGAACCCGAACGGCCTGGTGACCACGCCGATGGTGAGCGCGCCGAGGGACCGGGCCACGCTCGCGACCACGGGCGCGCCGCCGGTGCCGGTGCCGCCGCCCTCGCCGGCCGTGACGAAGACCATGTCGGCGCCCTTGAGCACCTCCTCGATCTCCTCCCGGTGATCTTCGGCCGCCTTGCAGCCGACGTCCGGGTTGGCTCCGGCGCCCAGCCCTCTGGTGAGCTCACGGCCGACGTCCAGCTTGACGTCGGCGTCGCTCATGAGCAGCGCCTGGGCGTCGGTATTGATCGCGATGAACTCGACGCCCCTGAGCCCCTCTTCGATCATCCGATTGACGGCGTTGACGCCGCCACCGCCTATTCCGACGACCTTGATGACCGCGAGATAGTTCTGCGGTGCTGCCACGAGGAGGATACCTTTCCGCTCGTTTTAACTTCTGGCCATTCCCGGCGGCATTTATTTCCGCCGATCATGGCCCCAGGCTCGGGAAACTCTGCCCCGGTGGCGCTGCGGAATTCACCGCCAGGGCATCGTCCATCACCGTAAGGTTTCACCTTCAGGTAAAGATTTAGAGTTTTTACCTTCCGCACGATTGATACGGACAGTAGGGTGGCAAGGCAGCCTGGTCAACTAACGCAACCGCGTGTCGCGTCACTTCGTCAACGCGGTTCCCGGTGCGCTCACGTCGTAGTACCGCGCGTGAGTCCGCAGCAGAATGGCTAGCTCTTCCGCCTTCGCGTCGGCCTGGCCGGTGCCGCCCCACAGCACGGTGACGCCGTCGGTCAGGTCTAGCGTCACCTGGCCCGGGCTTGGCGCGCTGACCGACAGCACCGTCACCCGTAGGCTCTGCGGCATTTCGGCGAGCACGGCCGCGGCGGCACTGAGGTCCGGGCTGCCGCGCAGCGAGGTGACTGAGGCCGTCTGGTAGAGCGGCAGGCCGAACGGGTGGGTGGCCACCCACTGGACCACCACCCCGTGCGGGTCGATCAGGTCGAATCCGCCGCCTGGGCCTGCCACCGCGAGCGCGGGCGTCCGCTCGCGCACCGCGATGACCACGCGGTCCGGCCAGGACCTGGTGACCCGCGCGCTCAGCACCTGGGTGATGGTCTCCACCCGCGCCGCGACCTGGGCCGTATTCACCCGGATCAGCGGTGTGCCGAGTTGTATCGCGGCGGCGTCGAGTACCTGGGCCTCCGGTACCAGGTGGGTGCCCGTGACGACGACGGAGCGGACGGCGAGCAGCCGGGAGCCGAACACCGTCCAGGCCCCCGCGGCCAGCACGCCGGCCAGCGCCAGGACGAAGAAGACCGTCCGCCACGGCCGGCGCAGTCCCAGCGGGCGCCGCGGGCGCCGCGGCCTGCGCGGCGCCCGGGCCTGCGGCGAGAGGCCGACCGGTACGCTCACCCGCCCCGCCGCCCCCGGAGTGCCTCGACGATCCGCGGCCCGAGCACGGTGACGTCCCCGGCTCCCATGGTCAGCACCACATCGCCTGGGCCGGCGGTCGCCGCGATCACGGCGACCGCCTCCGCGCGGTCGGGCACGAAGCGGGCCCGGCCGCCGGGCACGGCGTCGGCCACCAGGGCACCAGTCACCCCGGGCTCGGGGTCTTCGCGCGCGGCGTAGACGTCGAGTACCAGCACCTCGTCGGCCAGCCCAAGCGCGGCGCCGAACTCGGCGGCGAAGATCCTGGTCCGGCTGAACAGGTGCGGCTGGAAGATCGCGATGACCCGCCCGGCGGCCGCCGGGCCGGCGGCATCGCCGACCGCCAGGTCCCGCGCGGCCCGCAGGTCGGCGGCTAGCTCGGTCGGGTGATGGGCGTAGCTGTCGAGCACCCGCACCCCGGCCACCTCTCCCTTGACCTCCAGCCGGCGCCGGGCGCCGCGGTAGCAGGCGATGGCCGCGGACACCCGTGGCGGCGCGAAGCCCACCTCCACCGCGGCGGCGAATGCGGCGGTCGCGTTCAGCGCGTTGTGGTGCCCGGGCACCTGCACGGTCATCTGGGCGTGGACCTCACCGAACGGGCTGGACTGCGCCGCGACCGCGAAGCTGACCGCCATCCCGCGGGAGGCGACGTCGGTGAGCCGGTAATCCGCGTCCGCCGACTCGCCGTAGCTGCGTAGGCGCGCGGGCCCCGAAGTCGCGAGGCGGGCCGCGACGCGCTGCGCGCCTGGGTCGTCCGCGCAGGTCAGAACCAGGCTGGAGACGCCGCGGCCGAACGTTGTGAACGCCGCCTCGATGTCCGCGAGGCTGGCGTAGTTGTCCAGATGGTCGGCCTCCACGTTGGTGATGATCGCGACGTCGGGCGCCAGCATGAGGAACGACCCGTCGCTCTCGTCCGCCTCCGCGACGAAGTCCGTGCCCGCGCCGTCTTCCGCGCCGAGCCCGGTTTCCGTGAGTATGCCGCCGATGACGTACCCGGGGGCGGCGTCGCATTCGCGCAGCACCGTGGTGAGCATGGACGTGGTGGTGGTCTTCCCGTGCGTGCCGGCCACCGCGATCACCCGACGCCCGGCCATGACCGAGGCGAGGGCGTTCGCCCGGTGCAGCACCCGCATGCCCCGCCGGGCGGCCTCGGCCAGCTCGGGGTTGTCCGCGCGGATGGCGGTGGACAGCACGAGCGTGTCGCCTGAGCCCAGCGTGCCCAGGTTGCCCGCCGCGTGCCCCACGTGCACGTCCGCGCCGAGGGCGAGCAGCTCGTCGAGCAGCGCCGAGGGCGCGGCGTCGCTGCCGGACACGGCCATGCCCCTGGCCAGCATGATCCGGGCGATGCCCGACATGCCCGCGCCGCCGATGCCGGTGAAGTGCACGCGGCCCAGGCCGGCGGCCGGCACCGGGCTAGCGGTATCACCCGGCGTCAGTAGCCGGCTGCGTGAATGGGTTGGCACCCGTGCCCTCCACAATCTCGAAGACCGCCTCGGCGAGCAGCCGGTCCGCGTCGGCACGCCCGAACGCCGCGGCGGCTTCGGACATGTCCGCGACCTGGTCGATGTTGACCAGCACGGGCAGCAGGGTGTCGCGGATCCAGTCGGCGTTCAGCTCGCCGTCGGACACCAGCATGCCGCCGCCCCGCTGCACGATCGGAAGCGCGTTCAGCCGCTGCTCGCCGTTGCCGATCGGCAGCGGCACGTACGCCGCGGGCAGGCCCACGGCGGTGAGCTCGGCGCAGGTCATCGCGCCTGCCCGGCACAGCGCGAAGTCCGCCGCGGCGTAGGCGAGGTCCATCCTGTCGATGAAGGTCGTGGCCACGTAGGGCACGCCGGCCGAGGCGGCGGGCACGTCGGCGCCGTTGCGCGGGCCGATGATGTGCAACACCTGGACCCCGGCCTCGCGGAGCCAGCCGGCCGCGCCGAACGCCGCGTCGTTCAGCGACCGCGCACCCTGCGATCCGCCGGTCACCAGCAGCACGGGCAGGTCGGGACGCAGGCCGAAGTGGGAGCGGGCCTTGTCGCCGAGCGCGAGCCTGTCCAGGCCGGCGATCTCCCGCCGGATCGGGATGCCGATGTACGTCGCGTTCCTGAGCACGGCATCCGGATGGCCGGTGAAGACGTGCGTGGTGAACCTCGCCCCGATCTTGTTGGCAAGGCCGGGCCTCGGGTTCGCCTCGTGCACCACAATCGGCACCTTGCGCCGCCGTGCCGCCAGGTAGGCCGGGGTGGCAACGTACCCGCCGAAACCGATGAGCACCTGTGCCCGGGTGCGGTCAAGCACGGCGGCCGCCGCGTTGACGGCGCCCGCCATCCTGCTCGGCACCGTGAGCAGTTTCGGCGTCACCACCCTCGGCAGCGGCACGGCGGGAATGAGCTCCAGCGGATAACCGCGCAGCGGTATCAGCCGGGTTTCCAGGCCGCGTTCGGTGCCCAGGCACGTTATCTCGGTGCCGGGATCGATGCGCCGCAGCGCATCCGCCAGCGCCATAGCTGGCTCGATGTGACCGGCAGAGCCACCGCCGGCGAGCAATACCCTCATATCTCGTCCCTGAACTGCTGCCGCTTCATCGTCGGCGCTTTGCTAGACCGAGCCAGCTTAGAGCGCGCCACGGCCAGCCGGGGCCGCGTGCGGCCAAAGCTTCCCGCGCACCTGGCTCGAGCCTGGCGAACGACATCAGCATGCCCAGCCCGACCAGCGTCACGAGCAGCGACGACAGGCCCGCTGAGACCAGAGGCAGCGGCACCCCGGTGATCGGCACGACGCCGATCACCGCGCCGATGTTGACGATGGCCTGCACCACGATCCAGGCCGTGATGGCGGTCGCGGCCAGGCGGCAGAACACGTCGGGCACGCGCCGCGCGATCCGCAGCCCGGCGAAGGCGAGGCCGCCGTAGAGGAACGTCACGCACAGCGTGCCGATGAGCCCGAGTTCCTGGCCGATGATGGCGAAGATGAAGTCGTCGGTCGACTCCGGCACCCAGCCCCACTTCTCCGTGCTGGCGCCCAGGCCCACGCCGAAGAATCCGCCGGATCCGACCGCGTACTGACCCTGGATCTGCTGCATGTCCTTGCCGGTGGGGCCGCCCTGCTGATCCAGGAAGCCGGTAATGCGCTCGAAGCGGTACTTCTCCGAGATGATCATGAGCGCGATGGCCAGGCCCATCAGGATCAGCATGCCGAAGAACACCCGCCCCGGCGTGCCGATGACCCATAGCAGCGCGAGGAAGATGACCAGCAGGATGAACGTAGTGCCCAGGTCGTCGCCCGTCATCACGAGTATGGCGAGCAGTCCCGCGCCCGGCATCAGCGGCACGAGCATGTGCCGCCAGTCGGCAAGCTGGCCCAGCTTCTCCTTGCGGGCGAGCAGGTCGGCGCCCCACACCGCGAGCGCGAGCTTGGCCAGCTCGGACGGCTGGATCTGGAAACCGCCGATGGTGATCCACCGGGACGCACCGCCCGACGAGACGCCGATGCCGCGGATCAGCGTGAGCGCGAGGCCGACCGCGGAGACCGCGAGCAGCGGGTAGGCGAAGGCCCGGAACACTCGCGGCGACGAGCGCGCCACCAGCCACATGATCGGCAGGCCGATGGCGGCGCCCAGCAGTTGCTTGGAGAAGTCGGAGTACGCCGAGAGCCCGTTGCTGAGGTCGAATACGGACGCCGTCGACTCCACCATGACAAGCCCGAGCACGAGCAGCAGGATCGTGATGCCGAGAACCAGGTAATAGGACGTCAGCGGCCGGTCAAGCAGGGCGCGCCAGGCGCCGATCCTGGATTTGACGTCGGCCCACCCGCCCGTGACCGCGTCAGGGCTTATGTGAGGTCCTAGGTGAGGGCCGCGCAGCGGCAGCGCCTCGGCGCCCTCGAGCCCGTCCGCCACTTCCTGATACATAGTTCAAGTCTGTGCGCTGGCCCGCGGCGAGACCCGGACATCCGGCGCGTGTCGCCGGGGATTTCAGCTTCGGTGCCAGCTGCGGCCGCCATCAGACGTGCGCCAGGTAGCGTTGCCGAGGACCAGCCAGCCGTGGCTGGCGTCGGTGAAGTCGAGCAGCGGCTCCGCCGTCGAGCTGGCAGGGATGACCAGCCCGATGTCGGAGTGCTGCCAGCTGCCGCCGCCGTCGGTCGTCCGGTACAGCGCGAGGACCGTCAGGTCCGGGTGGCCTGCCGGGTAGTCAAGCCCCCAGACGAATCCGGTCCCGTGGCCGAGGAGCTGCACGTTGTCCGCGGGCAGCGAGGCGGAGAGCAGGCGCAGCCCGCCGCCGCCCGTGCTCACCACGGCCACCCGCTGCGCGTAGCTGGCGGTGGTGACGACGAGCCAGCCGGTCCAGCCGGAAGACGCGCCGGTGTAGGTGAAGCTGGCCGGGCCGGCCAGGGCGTCGCGGCCGAGCGGCAGCAGGCTGCCGCGGTGCCAGATGAAGCCCCAGTCGTCGGTGGTCCACTCCCGGACCGGGCCGACGCCGCCGCTGCCCGGTTCCCACGGCGCGCCGCCCGCCACGGTCAGCAGCAGGCCCTGCCCGGCGGCGTTGATCCAGGGTCCCTCGACGCTCGTGTCGGCTCCGGCGGGCAGGCCGCCCGCGGGCGCCCAGCTGCCGCCGCCGTCGTAACTGCGGAACAGCTGCCATCCCGACGCGGCGTCCGGCGAGTAGGTGGCCGCGACGCCGTCGCTGGCGGACCAGAAGTCCAGCTGGGTCGCCGTGCCCGGCAGATCGGCGACCTGACTCCAGCTGCGGGCGCCGTCGGCCGAGCGCAGCACGGCACCCGCGTCGGCCTGGTCCTGGGCCGCGATCGCGGTGCCCTGTCCCAGGACGTCTACCTGACCTGCCGGGGACGGCGCGGGCACCAGCTGGGTCCACCGCGCCCCGCCGTCAAAGGTCACCGAGAGCACGCCCTGGTCGCTGATCGCGTAGGCCTCCCTCCCGCTGACCGCGTCCAGCGCGTCGACCTGCGTCAGCTGCCACGGCGTCAGCTGCTGCCAGCCGGGCATGGGATACCGGTACAGCAGGCCGAACGGGGGCGCGCAGGCGGCGCCGTTGCGCCCGGTCGCGGCCCAGGCCGAGCCGTCGGGAGCGGCGGAGAACGCGATGCCGTCGGGGGCGCACTCATCGGGGTAGCTGTCGGCCAGGTTCACCGTGCTCCAGCTCCGTCCGCCGTTGCCGCTGCTGAGCAGGTCCGCCACGGCGCAGCCGTGCATGGCGCAGCTGAACTGGTCGAACACGCTGGCCCAGGTGAGCCCGGCCGGGGTGGCGGCGAGGGTGATCCTGACAACAGGGCTGAGCTGGCCAAGATTGCTCACCGCGCCGAGCCTGGTCCAGTGGCGGCCGCCGTCGGTGCTCGTCAGGAACCTGATGGCGGGCTCGGGCTGGTTGCCGGTTCCGTCTAGCGGCGCCGGGTACGCCTGCGCGGCCCACAGCTGCCCGGTCGCGGCCGCGGTGGCGAACACCGGGCCCGCGCCGCTCAGCACGGAGGTCCAGTGTGCCCCTCCGTCGCGGCTGAGGAGCACCCGGCCCGGACAGCGCGTCAGCCCCAGGTTGGCGAGGCAGCCGTCCGACGTGGCCAGGCCGAGGCGGCCGGAGACGAACTGGATCAGGTTCACCGCCGCGGGCAGCGTGGTGACCAGGCGCCAGTGCCGGCCGCCGTCGGCGGTGCCGAGCAGCTCTCGGCCGCAGGACGGCCTGTGCCCCGGGCAGGCGATGAGCGCCCAGGCGTGCGCCGGGTCGGTCGCGCTGATCGCCAGCGGGCTGCCGCGGCCGGCCCACTGGACCTGCCAGCTGGCGCCCGCGTTCGTGGTGTGCAGCACCTGCGCCCGCGCCGCGCCGCTATCGGAGCCGCCGGGGACGCCGAGCAGCCAGCCCGCCGAGGCGGCGGGGAAGGCGACGGCGGTAACCGTGGGTGACAGGCCGGCCGAGAGACTGCCGGCGGCGGCCGACCCGGTGGCGGCTGCCGACCCGGTGGCGGCGGCTGACCCGGTGCCGGGAGCCGGGCGGGCGGACGC
>JBOHCG010000028.1:0-28558 GCA_050698735.1 Streptosporangiaceae bacterium
AGCCCTGCCCCTGCAAGCCCTGCCCCTGCAAGCCCTGCCCCTGCAAGCCCTGCCCCTGCGGACCCGGCGCCTGCCGGCCGACCTCCTGCGGTCGGCCGTGGGCGGACGGCGCGCCGCTCCCGGGCCCGAACCCCCCGGATGCCCCGGGTGCCCCGGGTGCCCCGACGCGATCCCACTCGGGCCGCAGCGGTACCCGCTCGCGCGGATCCGCGCCGGGGGGCCCATCCGGCGCACCTGATCCGTCGGCCTGGTAGGTCCCGCGGTCGGCCCCGCCGGACCGCGGGCCGCGGTCGGCGTACCTGCCGGGCGGGCCCGTCCGTCGGTACGGCGCCTCGATCAGCCCGTCCTCCTCGGCCGGCGGATACTCATCGCGCGGCGGGTACGCGCCGGCCGGCGGGTACGCGCCGGCCCGGCCGCCGCGGGTCCGTCCTGACCGGTCCTCCCCGGCCGCCCGGGCAGGCGACCGGGCAGGCGACCGGGCGGGCGACCGCGTGAGCCTGGTCGCGCCGAACCAGACCAGCACGGCCGCCGCCATGGACAGCAGCGGGTACAGCGACCTGGACGGCAGCGAGAAGCGCAGCGCCGCGGTGAGGAGCACGGCCAGGGCGACCGGAACCATCCCGGCGAGCGCGGCCAGCCAGCGCTTGTCGTTCCCGGCCCGCGCGGCGGCGAGCCCGGCCGTGGCCGCGGCGGCGACGACCGCGACGGCCTGCACCGCGTCGAGCACGTAGATCGCGATCGGCTGATAGTGCTGGCCGACCAGCGGCCAGGACTTGCCGAACGCCTGGGCGCTGAGCGGGTCGGTGGCCAAGATCACCCCCGCGACGACGGTCAGCGCGCTGCACACCAGTCGCATGCCGAACCTGACGGCGTCGCTCGCCGCGACCCTCTCGACCAGGCCCCAGCCGAGCCACAGCGGGACAAGCAGCACCGCGAGCAACTGGACCGCGCGGAACGTCGCGGGGCTGAACCCGCGATCGAAGCCCATGGCCTGCGCGGCGAGCGCGATCGCGAGACCGAGCGTCGATGCCGTCCACAGGATAAGGTCAAGCCGTGGCCGACGGAAGCAACGGCCGGCGAGCAGGCCGGTGGCCACCGCCGCGACCAGCACGCCCGCGAACCCGATAAGGACCGTAACAGACATCAATCCCCATGGTGGACCGCGGCGACCCCGGGCGTCAGCCTACTTCTTGTTCCTGCGCTGGATGCGCGTCTTCTTCAGCAGCTTGCGGTGCTTCTTCTTGGCCATGCGCTTGCGACGCTTCTTGATGACAGAGCCCACGAGGCCGCCCTTCCTAGGCGTTTGCGGATGACGGGCACGCCAACGCGCTCGCCCGGTAAGGGCGTCTGGACACACACCCAAAGCTAGAGGTTACCCCCGATCCGGCGTGCTAGGGCAGCCGATCAAGATCATGAGTGATCGCCCGAGCGCGACGCCATCCCCACCCCCGACTCCCCGTATCCACGGGGAACCCGGCCTGGTCGCCCAGGCCGAGCCGGCTCAGCCGGCGCCGACGAAGGCGGCCCGCAGATACTGGTTCACCGCCTGCTCGGGTACCCGGAACGACCGTCCGACGCGGATCGCTTCGAGTTCTCCGGAGTGGACCAAGCGGTACACGGTCATCTTGGACACGCGCATGATCAAGGCCACTTCAGCCACCGTGAGAAATCTGACATCGCTAAGGGGGGTTTCGCTAGCCATCGAGTTTGCCTCTTCCGCACGCACTTGACAGGATTCAGCGCACCAGTCACGTACGCCTCCAGCGTAAGACCCGTACAGAAAAGAGCAACCCCGTCCATAGCTTCATTGTTGTTACTGTTTGGCCGCAATCATCTAGGCGGCAACCGGCGAATACACGGTTCCAGGGGGCTGAGCTGCGTCGTTCCGCTGTATACCATTCCTCCGATGACCGGCGCTTGACAACGGCGGGCTCACGTGCTGCATTCGGGCTGCAAAACTCCGGCGGCCGGTCCGGGCCGAAGTTGACCATTTCGACCTTACATCTGCACGTGCAGACCGTGCCAGGCAAAGGTAGCGCGGCAGGTGTTCATGATCGCGGCGTCCACCGGATCGGAGGGATCGATTCCGGCGGCGAACGGAACGAACTCCGCGTCCTCGCCGTCCGTCATCCGCGACGGCGCCTGCTCGCCGGTGCGCCGGTAGGCCAGGTCGCGCCAGCCGGCCGGTACCGCCAGCCCCGGATCGACCGGCTCGCCCGCGGCCACGGCCAGCAGGTGCGTCCACGTCCTCGGCACGACCTGCACAAGCTCGTAACCGCCCCCGCCCACCAGCAGCCATTTCCCGCCCGCCGTCGCATGCGCCAGGTCATGCACCATGAGCGCTGCGCGCCGCTGCGCGTCGATGCTGAGCTCGAGGTGGGCCAGCGGGTCCAGCCGGTGGCTGTCACAGCCGTGCTGGCTGACCAGCACCTCCGGGCGGAACGAACGCAGCAGCGGCGGCACCACCGCGTCGAATGCGCGCAGCCAGCCCGCATCGCCAGTGCCCGCGGGCAGCGCCACGTTGACCGCGTACCCGACGCCCTCGCCGCGGCCGGTCTCCGACGCGAGCCCGGTGCCGGGGAACAGGGTGGCCGGGTGCTCGTGCAGGCTGATGGTCAGCACCCTCGGGTCGTCGTAGAACGCCGCCTGCACCCCGTCGCCGTGGTGCACGTCCAGATCCACGTACGCGATCCGCTCGGCGCCGGCCTCGAGCAGCCAGCGGATCGCGATGGCCGGGTCGTTGTAGACGCAGAAGCCGCTTGCCGACCGGCGCATGGCGTGGTGCAGCCCGCCCGCGATGTTGGCCGCGTGCAGTGCTTCACCGCGCGGGGCCTCGCCGTGCCAGACCGCGCGGGCCGCCGCGAGCGTGGCGCCGGCCACCAGCGCGGATGCCTCGTGCATGCCGGAGAAAACGGGGTTGTCCATGGTGCCGAGCCCGTACCTGCCGTCGCCGCGGCCGTCCTGGCCGGCCCGGCGGACCGCCTCGATGTAGGCCGCGTCGTGCACAAGCTCGAGCTCGGCCATCTGCGCCGGGACCGCGGCGGTCATCGACACCGAGGGCAGCTCGAGCACGCCGAGCTCGCGCGCCAGCGCGATCGTCAGCTCGACCCGCACCGGCGCCAGCGGGTGGCCGGGCCCGAAGTCGTACCCGATCAGCCGCTCGTCCCAGACGAGGGTGAACGGGCCTGGCACCTACCGTCCCCTCTCGTCCTCGGCTGGGTCCCGGCCGAGCTCGCGGCCGCGATCGCGCGCGGCCTCGATGGCGGCGAGGAACGCGGCCCGCACCCGGTGCTTCTCCAGCTCGGCGATCGCCGAGATCGTGGTGCCGCCCGGCGACGTGACGGCCTCCCGCAGGATCACCGGATGCTCGCCGGTCTCACGCAGCATGGTGGCCGCGCCGTAGACCGCCTGCGTCACCATCTCCAGCGCCGCGCCGCGCCCCATGCCGAGCAGGATGGCGGCGTCTACCATCGCCTCGACCAGGTAATACACGTAGGCCGGGCCGCTGCCGGACAGCGCGGTCGCGGCGTCCTGCTGCGACTCGGGGATGCGCAGCACCTTGCCGACCGGGCGGAGCAGCTCCTCCGCCCGGCGCAGGTGCTCCTCGCCCGCGTGGGCTCCGGCCGAGATCACGCTCATCGCCTCGTCGACGAGGACCGGCGTGTTCGACATGACCCGGACCACGGGAACATCGCCGGCCAGCCGCCGCTCGATGAACGCCGTGGTGATCCCGGCCGCGACCGAGATGACCAGCCGGCCGGGCGGCACCGCCGGCGCGATCTCCTCCAGCAGCCTGCCCATGTCCTGCGGCTTCACCGCCAGCACCAGGGTGTCCGCCGCCTTCGCGGCCGACGCGGCGTCGGTGACCTGCGTACCGTACCGCGCGCTCAGCTCCTCGCCCCGGTCCTCCCGCCGGACCGCCGCGATCACGGCCGACGGCGGCTGGCCCGCGCGCAGCAGCCCGGACAGCAGCGCCTCACCCATCTTGCCGGTGCCGAGAATGGCGATCATAAGCCTGGCCCCTATGTGTTCGACCTGAGCGAGCGGAGGAAGAAGGCGAGGTTGGCCGGCCGTTCGGCCAGCCTGCGGACCAGGTAGGCGTACCAGTCGCCGCCGTAGGGGACGTACACCCGCATCCGCGCGCCCGTGTTGGCCAGCCGTCGCTGCTCGGCGGGGCGGATGCCGTAGAGCATCTGGTACTCGAAGCTGCCGGAGGCGCGGCCGTTAAGCACCGCCAGCGCCGAGGTGATCTCGATGAGCCGCGGGTCGTGGGTGGCGAGCATCGGGTAACCGGGTCCGTTCATCAGCGTCCGCACGCAGCGCGCGTAGGACGCGTCCACGTCGCGGCGCGCGGTGAACGCGACGCTGTCGGCCTCGCTGTAGGCGCCCTTGCAGAGCCTGACCCTGACGCCGTGGCCGGCCAGCGATTCGCAGTCCGCCTCGCTCCGGCGCAGGCACGCCTGGATGACGCAGCCGAGGTCGGCGTACTCCGCCCGCAGGTCCGCGGCGATCCGCAGGGTGGGCTCGATCGCCGCGTGCTCCTCGGCGTCGAGCGTCACCGTGGTGCCCGCTTCCCGGGCGGCGGCGGCGATCCGCCTGATGTTCTCCGCCGCGACGGCGGTGCCGAGGTACAGGCCGACCGCGGTCAGCTTCACCGACACCTCGGCGGCCCCACCGTGAGTAAGGCCCTCTGCCGCCAGCTTGCCGAGCAGCTGGACGTACTCCTCGGCCACGGCCGCGGCCTGGGCCAGGTCCTTGGTGTCCTCGCCCAGGTAGTCCAGCGAGACGAGCAGGCCGGCGGCCCGCAGCGTGCGGGTCACCCGCACCGCGTCGTCGGCGGTTTCCCCGGCTACGTAGGAATCGACGATGGCGCGCGTGGCCGGCGCCGTGGTGATGACCTGGCGAAGCCTGGGACTGGCCGACGCGGCCAGCAGGACCCTGCGCAGCACGGCGTAACCTCCCTGTCCCTGAAACTCTCACAGCTTAACGTGGTGGCTGGTGGCTGGCGGCTAGTGGCGGCGCAGCGTGATCTTGAGGTTGGCGCCGGCGTCCGGCGGCACGACGACCTCCTGCGCCGCCGCGACGCCCCCGGCCAGCAGCGTCGCGTCCACCGGCACGGTGCGCTTGATCAGCCCGAGCCCGATCGGGCCGAGCTCGTAGTGCCGCGCCGCGGACCCGGTGAAACCGACCGCGGTCCCGTCGAGCTCGACCGGGTCGCCGTGCGCGGGCAGCCGGTCCACGCTGCCGTCCAGGTCGAGGAAGACCAGCCGCCGCGGCGGGTGCCCGAGGTTGTGCACCCGAGCCACCGTCTCCTGGCCGCGGTAGCAGCCCTTGTTCAGGTGGACGGCGGTCTCGATCCAGCCGACCTCGTGCGGGATCGTGCGGTGATCGGTGTCCAGGCCGAGCCTGGGCACCCAGGCCGCGATCCGCAGCGCCTCGAACGCCCACATGCCGGCCGGCACGGCGCCCCGCCGTACCAGTTCACCGGCCGCGCCCGGCAGCAGGTCCCGCGCCACGATCAGATCAACTATTCCGAACGAGCCGGGGTTAATCGTCGCGGCTATCCCGTGCAGGCCGGCGGCGAGCTGCGCACCGGCGGGATCGGAGACGGTGAGCACCGCGTAGTCGCGGCTGGCATCGGTCACCTCGACCCGGAGCATGAACCGCATGGAATCGAGGAAGGCGGCAAGCGCGGGCGCCTCGCCGGGCTCGGTGTGCACCCACGTCGTGGTGCCGTCGTCGGCCAGCGTGAGGTGGTGCTCCACGTGCCCGGTCGGGCTGAGGATGAGGGCCTGGGCGCTCTGGCCGGCCGCGAGCCCCTGCAGGTGCTGGGTGCTCAGGCTGTGCAGCCAGCTCAGCCGGTCCTGGCCGGTGATCCTCAGCACGCCGCGGTTGGACCGGTCGACGACCGCCGCGGCCCCGTCCAGCGCGCGCTGCTCGCGCATCGGGTCGCCGTAGTGCGCGGCCACGCCCTCGTCCGGCCAGCCGGCCTGGACCGCGCCCGGCCAGCCGAGCAGCGGGCTGCCGGTCATGGCGGCGTCAGTGTGTTCAGACATCGACGGCCACCCTGCACTCGGCGCAACGTCCGAAGACCGTGAGGTGGCCCACGTCGGTCTCGAACCCGTGCCGCTCGTCGAGGACGGTGATCAGCGGCCTGATGGCGTCCGGGGTCGCGTGGTCGAGCCGGGAAACCGCCTCGAGCACGAGCTGACGCTGCGGGGTGACGCGGTAACCGCGTGCGCGCAGCTGCTCGTCCCAGGCACGCACGGGAATCGGCGCGTCGGCGTCCATGCCACCCATACTAGTAGGGCCGCGCTCGACTGGGCCCACGGTGAAATGGACTTGCCTGCTGATCATCCCCCGGCTAACGTGCCAGGTACACGGGAAAAGGAGGTGGTCCAAAAGCATGCATGGTAAACGGACTCGTGAGGTGGCTGTCAGCTAGCCGCCTTCCCGCCGGCACGTCTTTCGGGACGGCGACCGGCTAAACTGGGCAGACACCGAGTCCCCGGGCTGGCCGACCTAGTCCAGTCGGCCCCCGCGCCCTCGTGGTGCGGGAGTCGCCCGGGGATATTTTTTATTCGGGTGGGGATACGCGTTTTAGCTGGGCTGATAGGTGGGGTTGCAGGGATTGGCCCATTGCCGCCATGTCGTAGGCGTAGGCCAGGTCGGGGCCGGCTAGGCCGTAGAGGCGGTGGCCGGCGGTGACTTCCTTGGCGGTGGCGGTGCGGGCTACCACGTCGGTGGCCATCTCGATGCGGGCGCCGGTTATCTCGCCGAGGTAGATCTCGACGATTCCGGTGGGATGGGCGAGCATTACCTCGATCTGGTTATCTGGCTGCGGGCGCCAGTACCCGGCCTCGGTGCCCAGCGGGCGGCCGATCTGGCCGTCCTCGTCCAGCGCCCAGGTCCTGCTTACGTAGCTGAGGAACGGCTTGCCGTTGTGGCTGAAGCTGATCTCCTGGCCGAACCTGAACGACTCGATCGTCGGGTAGCCGCCTATCCCGGCGCCCTCCCACGTCCCGAGCAGGAACCGCAGCGGCTCAAGGTCAGGATGCATCGCCAGGTCAGGATGCATCGCCGCCGGATTTCCCACGGGTTCCCGCCAGGTACACCCGCCCGGCCACGTACAGGCCGGCCAGGGCGATCACGGCGAACGTGATGATCAGGATCGTGGCGCTCAACATCCCGTGCATGGCTCGCAGTGTAGGCGCGGGCCCGGCCTGGCGGCCGTTCGGCGCGCCGCGGGTCCTCGGCACGGCTAGAGTTCTGACATGTCGCAGCGGTCTCTTGTCATCAAGGTAACGGCGGGCAAAGACGATCCCGAGCGCTGCAACCAGGCGTTCACCGTTGCCGCGACCGCGGTGGCCAGCGGAGTGCCTGTTTCGCTGTGGCTGACCGGAGAGTCCGCCTGGTTCGGGCTGCCGGGCCGGGCGGAGGACTTCTCGCTGCCGCACGCCGCCCCGCTCGCCGACCTGCTTGCCGGGGTGCTCGCCGCGGGCTCGGTCACGGTCTGCACCCAGTGCGCCGCCCGCCGCGACATCACCCCCGACGACCTGATCGACGGTATCCGCATCGCCGGCGCGGCGACCTTCGTCGCCGAGATCATGGCCGACGGTGCCCAGGCCCTGGTCTACTAGCGCGCCGGTCAGGTAGCGGTGGCCGGCTGGGCGGCGAGGCGCTCGCGGCGGAGGTCCTGCACCAGTTCCTCTCGCCTGGGGTCGATCGGCGGCAGCGGGCCCGCGACCCAGCCGAGCAGCAGGTCGGCCAGGCCGGGATTGCGGACGAGCGCGGGGCCGTGCAGGTAGGTACCCACCACCCGGCCCGAATGAGAGCCCTCCGTGCCGTCCCCGTTGCCGACCCCCGTCACCACGGTGGCCAGCGGCTTGATGTCCGGTCCGCGGCGGGTGACGCCCTGGTGGTTCTCGAAGCCGGTCAGCCGTTCCACGCCAAGCGCCGGGTCGACGTCGGCGATTATCTCGCCCACCCCGCGCCGCTCGCCGCGGCCGCTGCTGATGTCGAGCAGGCCAAGTCCCGGGACCGGCTCGCCCTCTGGCCCGCCGAACTCCGTCCCGATGATCTGATAGCCGGCGCAGACCGCGAATACGACCGCGCCGCGCTCGACCGCCGCGGACAGCCCGCCGACCGCGCGAAGCCGGCGCGCGGCGAGCACCTGCGGCAGGTCTTCGCCGCCGCCCAGCAGGTAAATGTCGCCGTCCATGGGGACCCGCTGGTCGGAGTTGACCTCGGCCATCTCGACGGGCAGGCCGCGTAGCCTGGCCCGGCGGGCGAGTACGAGCAGGTTGCCGCGATCGCCGTAGGTGCTGAGCAGGTCCGGGTAAATCCAGACCAGCCGGACGGCCGAGGGACGCGGAGGTCCGCCGCCCCCGCCGGGTCCGTGTTCCATCGCTCCTCCTGACCGGGTTTGGATGGCTGCCCGCTGCAGCCGCCTAGGCCTCGCGACCGAGCACGGCCCGGATCTGCTGGAAGGCCGTGTAGTTGGCGATCACTTCCATGGACGGGCTGCGGGCGAGATCGACCGCCTCGTCGACGCTGCCGACAATACGGAACGCCACCTCATCGGCCTCCAGCCTGACCGCCAGGTCGGTGCGGCGCTCGCCGGTCACGAACACGCGGCGCCCGCGCAGGCGGCGGTAGTCCACGTCCCACAGCCATGAGGTGTCTTTTCCGTCCACCACCTGGGCGTTCACCGCCAGCAGCACGGATACCGGAGCGGGCTCCAGGATGTCGAGCGCCTCCAGCCAGCCTGCCGGGTTCTTGGCTAGCAGCAGCCGCACGTCACAGCCGCGGCGCCGAATCTGGGTGTACCGGCCGGCGACCGATCGCACCTGCGCCAGGGCGCCCATCGCCTGCGTCACGCCGACGCCGAACACGTCCGCCACCGCGAGGGCGACCACCGCGTTCGACCGGTTGGCCCGCCCGGGCAGGCTGAGCTCGAGCGGCCGGGACCTGCCGGTCGGATCGATGACCTCGTCGCCGACGAGCACCCAGCTGACCGGGGGGCGCCGGTAGGAGCACTCGCCGCAGTACCAGTCCTCGCCGTCACGCCGAAGGTGGGAGCCGCAGTTCGGGCAGCACCAGGAGTCATCGTGCCAGCGCTGGCCCGCCGCCACCCAGGTGACCCGCTTGGCCTGGCCGGCTGCCCAGGCCACCAGCGGGTCGTCGGCGTTCGCGATCACCCGGCAGTCCGCGGCCGCGAGGGTCGCCCGCCAGCGCCGCGCGAGCAGCCAGATCTCCGCCGCCCTGTCCATCTGATCCCGGCTCAGGTTCAGCAGCACCACGACCCGCGCGCCGGTCGCCTGGAGCATGGTGGGCATGTACTTCTCGTCGACCTCCAGCACCGCCATGGTGGCGTCGGGCGCCCTGGCGAGCGCCGATACCAGGCCGGCCTCCATGTTCGCGCCGAACGCGTTGGAGGCCACCTGCTGCCCGAGCGTGCCGAGCGCGGCGGTGATCAGCCTTGTCGTGGTGGTCTTGCCGTTGGTTCCGGTGATGAGGACCACCTGCCGCCCGCGGGCGAGCAGCGATAGGAGGTCGGGCTTCAGCCGCAGGCCGATGACTCCGCCGATGACCGATCCGTCGCCGCGGCCGGCCAGCCGGGAAGCCCGCCCGGCCGCGCCGCCGACCGTGGTTGCCAGGCGTGCGCGGAGGGGAAGCCGGGACCGGCTGGACGGCGGGCTGCTAGTGCTCATCCGGTGCTCATCTCGGTGCTCATCTCGGTGCTCATCTCGGGCCCGATGCTATCCGGTCGCGGCCTGGCGCAGGCCTACTCCGCGGCCGACCCGATGATCCGATGCGGCCACGACAGCACGACTTCCAGCCAGCCGGGGTCGGAGCCGCGGCCACCGATCCTCATCATCCGGGCCGCATGACGCAGCCGCTGCCGCGGGCCGAGTTCCGTCCCGGCCATCGCGAGGTCGGCGTCAAGGCCCGCACCGGGTTCGCCGCCGAGCAGTGCGATCGTGGCCGACTGCCGGTTGTGCTCGGTGGTCATCGACAGCGGATGCCGGCGCAGTCCGCCGAGCCTGTCCCTGATCTTGATGCCTGGCCAGTCCGGCAAGCCGGCCAGGCCGAACTCCAGCGGCGGCGCGAAGTCCTCCAGGCGGATCCGCTCCTGGCCGAGCGGGTGTGCCCGCTCGACCTCATGCAGCCAGCGAAGCTGCGGGATGACCCAGACGTGCCCGGCACGGAACGGCACCGGCCCGTTCCCCCCGTCGGGCGCCAGGCCGCGCGAGGCCGAGACCGGGGGCACGCCAGGTCCGGGCCCGCCGTTCTCGGCCGCGGCGAGGTCGAGCATCCGGCCGGCCACCGCCGTGATCACCGACGCGAGGCGACCCGGGTCGTAGCTCGCCCGCAGGGCGGGGGCCCGGGGCGTTACCGCACCGCCGATCATCGCCGTAAGCAGGCATTCACGGCCACGCGGGCTGAGCGCCAGCCAGCCCTCACCCGCGGCCGCCGGCACCCGCGGCAGCGGCCTGGCGACGAGGAACGCGAGTACCAGCGTCCGGGCCCATAGCCGGAGCCAGACTTGCCCCTCCGGATGGGTCAGCGGCGCCGCGGCGTGGATCTCGATCCCGCTCGCGGCCCATCCCTCGCGCTGCTCGTCGCACGCCCGATCAACCCCGATTACCCCGGTATTCACCCGACACAGCCCCAACCCGGGGTCCCGCACCCGGCCCCCTCGGCGGATTCACGTTGAGTAATCATACCATCACTATTAGTTGCAACGCGTCACGGCACCTCCGGTCATGCCGGTCTGCGGCGTCCTGATATACTTCTGTTTACGAAGTAATTTTGACGCTCTCAAGCCCCTCCTCACCGCCCTGTGCCCGATGATCGCCGCGACCGTGATCGCCACCGTGATAGCCAGGCACATCGACGGCTACTCGATCTACACCGCGCGGCTGCGCGCCAGGCCCGATGAGGTGGTCCGCGCGGCCGTCCCTCCCCGGCCGGGCTGAGCGGGCAGCCCGGGTTTCAGGCTCCGGGCCGCTTGCGCCAGTCGAGGCGGCGCGGCGGCGGGTCGAGATTGGGCGGCGGCCGGTTGCCGCCCGCTCGCCAGCTCACCGGCGCCGTACGGCCCTTTCCGGAGTGGGGAGCCGCGTGGGCCCCGGCCGCGGCCGGATCCGCCGCCGTGGCGGGCATCGCCCGGAATTCCTCCAGCGTCAGCATGGTCGCGGAGCCGAGCCCGCCGATACCCGGGTCGGCGTCCACCATGACCACCTGCCGGCCCGCGGGGCTCGGGTAGCTGACGATCATGGCGCTGGCGGGCAGGTGCTCGAGCTCGTGTTGCTGCGCGAGCACGAGGTGGTGCTCGGTGCCGAGCCGCTCGCTGATCTCCTCCGCGTCCTGCGCATTGGCCGGGCGCATGAGGGCCAGCACGGCATTGCCGCTACCGGGCCGGTGCCTGACGTGCGCGGGCATCGCGTAGTAGGCCAGCACGAGCCCGGTTCCCTGGGCATCGCAGGCATCGCACAGCCGGTCGATCACGTCGCCGCGCAGCCTGTCCGCGCCGAAAACGAATAGCGTGTACTGCCATGGCGATCCGCGCCGCGCGTCCTGCGGCAGTTGCGTCAGCATGACCGCCAGGTAGTTGTCGAACGCCTGGTCCTGCACCTCTGCGCGCTGGTCCAGGGCGAGTACGCGCAGCGGCCTTCGCGGCGGCGTGCCGCCGCCAGCGGCGACCGGGTTGACCGGCACCGGATCGCCGGGCAGCGTCAGCACCAGCGGCTCGACGCCGGAGGTCCGGGCGAGGGCGATCAGGTCGAGCGCGACAGAGCCGCCGGACAAGTCGAGCACCGTGACCTGGCCTCCGGCCGCCAGCCGCTGCGCGCCGGCCGTGCTGAGCAACGCCGACCAGCCGGCCAGGGTACCGCCCGCGACGTCTGCCCGGTAGATTCCGCTCGGCGCGCATACCGCATACCAGCGCTTCTGGCGCTGATAGGCGACGCGCAGCGCCTGCCACTGCCGGACCTGGCTGGCGTGCTCGGCCTGCCGGGCGAACAGCCGGCTCTCCTGGGTTGCGCGCAGTCCTCCGGCTCTTTCGCGCTCGCCGGCGAGCCTGCACCGAAGCGCGCGCTCGCCTTGCCAGATGGCGTATCCGCTGACTGCCGCGATCAGCACGCAGCAGACGACGACAAGTCCGGCCACGAGCACGGCGAGCCACCCGGCCGCGGCGAGCACAGCGGCCACCGCCGCGATCGCCACCGCGGCGATGAGGCCTGCTCGCAGCGGCCGGTTGAGCAGATGTTCCTCGCGCCGCTGGGCAGCGACCCAGTCGCCGGCGAGCCGCTGCGAATCGGGCGGCGTGGGCCTGCGCGGCGGCGGTCCCGGCTCGGGGTACGGCGTCGCGTGCTGCCACCCTAGGTACAGCCGATCGGCGCGGCCGGGCGTCACGCGCCCTCCTGCGCTGCCCCTGTCACTACCTTGGCCGGCATCTCGGCTCCAGGGTCCCAGCCCAGCGCGCGGGTGTCCAGATAGCGACCATTTCCGCGGGCGGCAGCCGTTCTAGAACCGCGCCCAGCCGGAGGTAACCGGCCCGCGCACCGTCGCCGCACCTTGCCGACGCGACGTGATCCGGTGGTTGCCCAGCGACAAGGGCGGACACCCGAGTCACGAGAACTTAAGTCCTTAGAACAATCCGGGACGGGCGCACCGCGACGGTGCGCCCGTCCCGTCCTTTTACAGGGCTACGTCGACCGTCGTTACCTGGCCGTAGTCCGCCTGCACAGCACGCTCGGCGCGCAGCCCGCCGGGGGCGAGGATGCGCAGCGTCCACGGCCCGGGAGCGGCGAAGAACCGGAAGCCGCCGTCGGCGCCGAGCGGCACCTCGGCCACGAACTCCTCGCCTGTCCCGAGCAGCCGCGCGTACCCGGTCGCCACCACGGTGCCGTGATGCACGACGCGTCCCTCGACGACCGCCTGGCTGCCGGCCGCGGCCGACGCCGTCACGCCGCCCGCGTGGGCGCCGCACCCGTCAGTCATCGGGCCTCACCCAGCTCGATAGGCACGCCCACCAGCGACCCGTACTCGGTCCACGAGCCGTCGTAGTTCTTCACGTTGGGCTGCTCGAGCAGCTCGTGCAGCACGAACCAGGTGTGCGCGGACCGCTCGCCGATCCGGCAGTAGGCGATGGTGTCCCGGCCGAAGTCCAGGCCCGCCTCATCGGCGTACAGGTGGCGGAGCTCCTCGTCGCTGCGGAACGTGCCGTCCTCGCTCGCCGCCTTGGACCAGGGCACGTTGCGCGCGGTGGGAATGTGGCCGGCCCGCTGGGCCTGCTCCTGCGGCAGGTGCGCCGGGGCGAGCAGCCTGCCCGCGAACTCGTCGGGAGAACGGACGTCGACCAGGTTCCGCTTGCCGATCGCCGCCAGCACCTCGTCCCGCAAGGCGCGCAGCGAGGAATCCTGCTCGGTCGCGGTGTAGCTGGTCCGCGGGCGCTCGGGCACCTCGGTGCTCAGCTCGCGCGAGTCCAGCTCCCACTTCTTGCGGCCGCCGTCGAGCAGCAGGACCTTGTCGTGCCCGTACAGCCTGAAGTACCAGTAGGCGTACGCGGCGAACCAGTTGTTGTTGCCGCCGTAGAGCAGCACCGTGTCGTCGTCCGAGATGCCCCGCTCGGACAGCAGCGCCTCGAACCCGGTCTTGTCCACGAAGTCGCGGCGGACAGGATCCTGCAGGTCCTTCTTCCAGTCGAGCTTGATCGCGGTCGGGATGTGGCCCTTGTCGTAGGCGCTGGTGTCCTCGTCTACCTCAACGATCACGACATCGGGGTCACCGATATGGGCCTCCGCCCAGTCGGCGTCCACGAGGACGTCGGAGCGACTCATGTAAATACCTCCTTGTTGGCACCGGCTAGCTCGTTAGGTGAACTGGCCGGCCTTGAAAGTTCCGCTTGATGAACAGCTGCGCCTCACCCAGATCGCCTGGCGGGCTGGTCCGGCCGCAAGGCTCCGGACGATGCAGGGGTCTTAAGGGGTCTTAAGTGTCAAGGCCGCGAAGAGCTCGGACAGATGGCCGTGGCGACATGGCAGAAGTCCACGGCGCGCCGCTTGGTCAGCGTCTCGGCTGTCCGGGAGATCACGAACCAGATGCTATTCGGCCTCAGTCCGGCTGTCACTTCCGAAGCAGGGCTTATTCCCAGCATTGCCACGCTTTCAGACAGCACCAGCGCGGCGCCGTGCATTCCCGTGTCGGGCAGTGCCCGTCTTAGGTCAGGGCCCGTCTCAGGTCGGCTTCACCGTGACCAGGACCTGGCTGCCCGCGGTGATCTGGAAGTCGCTGATCGCCCCGGCCGTGCTCGGCATAGAGCCCGCGTACCACACGTGCCCCTCGTCGTGGGCCGTCGTCCAGGCGGCCACCTCGGTACGGGTCCCGTCAGGGTGGGTGACGTAGAGCTCGCACGTGGTGCCGATCGGGATGTGCTGAACGAGCACCTCGAACGCGTGCCCCCACAGTTCCTTGGAGTAGGCCACGCTGGCGTACGCGCTGGTGAGCTGGCTGGTCCCGTCGACGGTCTCCCACGCGCTGGTCCCGGATACGAGCGGCACCTTGACCACCTGGGTGCTCCCGCCGATCGAGCGCAGCCCGCCGAACAGGCCGGCCGCGATCACCACCACCGCGGCGGCCGCGGAAAGGAAACGCCACCGGTTCCTGCGCCGCCTTGCCTCGGCGAGGTCGAGGACGGTGCCGAGCAACTCCGGGGGCGCGGGCTCGTCGATCGCCGAGCGCACGGCGTCGTCGGCACGGATCCGGCTGACCTCATCCGGGTTCACCCGGGCCAGCAGCGCGGGCAGGCCGGCCAGGCCGGCAAGCTCGTCTCGGCAGTCCCGGCAGGTGGCCAGGTGGGCGTCGACCAGCGCGCGCTCGGCGGGATCGATGGCCCCGAGCACGTAAACGCCAAGTGATGTCCTGGCCTCCGGGCAGCTCCATGTCTGCGTCATGGCGCCAGCCCTCGTTCCTGCAATGCCAGTTTCAGCGCCTTCAATGCGTAGAATGTCCGGGATTTTACGGTACCCGCCGGTATGCCGAGCGTGGCCGCCGCTTCGGCCACCGAGCAGCCCCGGTAGTAGGTTTCGACGATGACCCGCCGGTGGTCCGGACGCAGCGACGCCAGCGCGTCGGCGACGGCCCAGGACTCGAGCGTGCGGTCGGCGTCGTCGTCGGAGGGCAGCAGTTCGAGCGCGGCCTGGCCGGTTTCCGGCGGCCTGGCCTGCCGCGCCCGGTAGGAATCGACGGCGAGGTTGCGCGCGACCGCGAACAGCCATGGCCTGGCCGGACGGTCGGCGAGCGCCTCGGGATGGCGCCACGCCCGCACTATCGTTTCCTGCACAAGATCCTCCGCACGCTGCCTGTCGCCGCCGGTAAGGTGGAGGGCATAGCGAAGCAGGGCACCGCCGTGTTCGGCGTATAGCGCCCGGACAAAGGCCTCGTCAGCCACCCGCCCGGAGCGGGGCGCGGTTCCCGCGTTCGGCACACTCCTCAGAACGTCTGGCTGCCAATTGCGGTTCAAATCGCCAGGAAGAAAATTCTTGTCGCCGCGCGCCTCACCCTGTCGATGGGGAGGGGGACGAAAGGGATCGGGCGGGCCACCGGGGCCGTACTGGCTCATGCTCACTCAGGCTTGCTTCCCGGGGCTTGGTTCACGAGCCGCCGTCGAAATGAACTTCGGAACGTACTTGTGCGGCCACTGTAGGACGCCACCGGTCTCAGTGTGCCGCAATCCGGGCGGAATTACCCAACACGTGAGCTCTGCCGCCTCAGCCGCCGGCGAACTGCGGCAGCACCTCGACGACCGCCGCCTCCCTGAGCACCAGCTCGGCGGCGTTCCGGCGGCCGGCCGGGTCTCCGTCAACGAGGAAGGACGACGTCGCGAGCACCGAACGTAGCCGGCTGGCCTCGCCGTGCCGCGCGATGATCGCGTCCAGGGCCTCGGCCAGCGTGTCGGCCTGCACAGACTCCGCGGCCATGCCCGCCGCGTCCCTGGCCGCGGCCCAGTACCGGATGGTTACCTTGGCCATTTCCAGATATCCTCTTCTGCAGCGGGACCCGGGCGCCGTTGCCCCCGGGTCCTTGTCTGTTTATACAAGTACTCCCTTGTTCAAGCAGACACTGTTTAAGCAGACACAGAGGGACCGCACAAGCAAGTGGAGGTGCCATCCGGGTGAGCGACCTGCTGCTGATCACCGGCGTCCTCGAGCCGTCCGCCGAGGTGCTGCCCGCCCTGGGGCTCCTGCTGCACCGGGTCCGCGTGCTGCCTGCCGACGCTTCCGCCCTGGTGGAGGCCCCGCCCGCCGACGTGGTGCTGATGGACGCGCGACGTGATCTCGCGGTCGCGAAGAGCATGTGCCGGCTGCTGCAGACGACGGGCCTGGAGTGCCCGCTCCTCGCGATCGTGACCGAGGGCGGCCTTGCCGCGGTGAACGCGGAGTGGGGTATCGACGATGTGATCTTGCACACAGCCGGGCCCGCCGAGGTGGAGGCGAGGTTCAGGCTCGCCATGGGCCGCAGGGCCATGGCAGCGATACCGGACGCGCCCGACGAGATCCGCTCGGGCGAGCTGGCCATCGACGAGGCCACCTATTCGGCCCGGCTGCGAGGCCGGGCGCTCGACCTGACCTTTAAGGAATTCGAGCTGCTCAAGTTCCTCGCCCAGCACCCCGGCCGGGTCTTCACCCGTGCGCAGCTGCTCCAGGAGATCTGGGGCTACGACTACTTCGGCGGCACCAGGACCGTTGACGTGCACGTCCGGCGGCTGCGCGCCAAGCTAGGCCCCGAGCACGAGGCGCTGATAGGCACCGTGCGCAACGTCGGCTACCGGTTTGTGCCGGCTAAGGGGGACAGGGCCAGGACCGACAGGGCCGCGTACTCGCAGGCCGCCACCACCGCCCGGTGAACCAGCGGTCGATCGCCTGCGGCCCCCTCACCGGAGCGCAGGTCGGCGACGTCCTCGCGCTGGCCGAAGCCGCGGGGATGGCCGACGGGGTGGCACCGCTGTCGGAGCACACGCTGCTGCACCTGCGCTACGGCGACCGCGAGCCCGGGCGCGACCTGGTGCTCAGCGCGGGCGGCGAGATCGCGGGCTACGCGTACGCCGATCCGCCCGGCGCCCGAGGGGCGGATCTAAGCGGCGAGCTGGTGATCGCTCCGGCCCGGCGGCGGCAGGGCCTCGGCCTGGCGCTGCTGCGCGCGGTGATCGCCGAGGCGGACGGGCACACGGTCCGGATGTGGGCGCACGGGGACCTGCCTGCCGCGGCCGGGCTCGCTAGGTCGGCGGGATTCGAGCGCTTCCGCGCCCTGTGGCAGATGCGCCGGTCGCTGCGGGACCCGCTCGCCGAGCCCGTCTTCCCGGCGGGCAGCACGCTGCGCACGTTCGTGCCGGGCCGGGATGAGCAGGAGTGGCTGGACCTCAACGCGAGGGCCTTCGCCGAGCACCAGGAACAGGGCGCGTGGACCGGGGACGACCTCGAACTGCGCGAGCGTGAAGGGTGGTTCGACCCGGCGGGCTTCTTCATCGCCGAACGGCACGGGGTCATGGCGGGCTTCCACTGGACCAAGATCCACGGCACCAAGCTCCACGGGCCCGGCGAGCCGGACAGCGAGTCGGGCGGGCCGAGCGCCGCCGACGCGCCGGCCGGCCTCGGCGAGGTCTACGTGGTCGGGGTGGATCCGGGCGAGCAGGGCACCGGGCTCGGCCGGGCGCTGACCCTGGCGGGGCTGCGCTACCTGCGGGACCGCGGCCTGCCCGAGGCAATGCTCTACGTGGACGAGGACAACGCGCCCGCGATCCGGATGTACCGGGCGCTCGGCTTCAGCCGCTGGCGAACCGACGCCATGTACTGCGGGCCTGGCCGGCCGGCGGACTAGTTACCGCCGTTGATCCCCAGCGCCTGATCGAGTTCCGCCGGGGTCAGCGGCCGGTCTGCCGCCGCCACCGCGGTCAGCACATCGGTGTACAGTTCTATCTCGTCAAGCGCATCGAGGTCATGAACACGCAGGTCCACCTGCCTGGGAATCGTGCTCACCTCCGGTGCTGATCGCTTGCGCCTCAGGTTACGTGCCGACACTGCTCCTCCGCATGACCCATCAGGGTCATTCGCCTACCACCTTCAGGTGCGGTTTTACCCAGCCAGGCGACAACGATTCAGGCAAGGTGCGGTGCAATTGACGCAACCTGCGTGCTGCGCGCCACACGCGTAACATCCACAACTTGCCTTCCATCGATTACATACTGTAACAGAGGAGCTTCTTCGCATTAATGCACAAAAGGGGACACTAGGTCGTTTGGGTTGCGGACAGTGGTGGTTACCGACAAGAGTCATGCTCGTAGACGCCCTGTCCCTACCTCCGCGCCCGCATACTACAGAAAGTAGCGGTCCGGCCGGATCCCACCGGGTCCAGCACGTCGCTGGCACCGCTTCCCTCCGGACACCGTTTCCCGCCCGCTTCGGACAACATGATCTCGGAAAGCCATGAATGACAACACTGATCTCCTGCCGAACCTCAGCCACGAAGACGCCTTCGAAATGCAGATGCGCGGGTACAGCCGCCGTCAGGTGGATGAGTTTATTGCCCGGTGCCGCAGCCAGATCAGGGATCTGGAGCAGAGACTCGCCCGTTCGCTCGACGACACGGAGGAACTGCGGCGCGATCTGGCCACCGCGCGCCAGCAGGCGCTGGGGGCCAAGCCCGCGCACGAGGAAGTCAGCGAGCGCATCGCCCAGATCCTCAAGCTCGCCGACGACGAGGCCAGGTCCCAGAAGGCCAAGGCCGATGATGACATTGGCAAGCAGCGCGACGAGGCGCAGCATGACGTCGACCGGGCCCGGGCCGAGGCCCGTGAACAAGCCGAACGCATGCTGACTGCCGCCCAGGAGCAGGCCGAGCGGGCGATTACGTCAGCGCGGGCCGAGGCGGACAAGACGCTGACGGCCGCCCGCACCGAGTCGGAGTACACCACGACCGAGGCCAGGAAGAAGTCCGAGGCCGTGCTGGCCGGCGCCAAGGCGCAGGCCAAGAAGGCGCTCGACGAGGCCACGGCCCGGGCCACCGCCATTCACGACGGCGCGGAGCGCCGCCTGAACCTGCTGTCCACCAGGCACGGGGAAACGATCAAGCGGCTCACCGACATCCTGGACGGAGTCTCCAGCCTGGTGGCCGCGGAGACCGCTCGTCCCTCGCTGGAGGACGAGGTCGACCAGGCCACCGCCAAGGCGATCGGCGGCCCCGCAGAGTCGGCGGGCGCCCCGCGCCAGGCGGGTCCTGGGGGACCAGGAGGCGCTGGCGGTCCCGGAGCCCCCGCGCGGCCGAATGGCCAGCCCGCCCCGCGCCAGGCCGGGCCGCAGCCAGCGACCGCCACGATGCCGGCGGCCCCGCCCAGGCCAGCCCAGCCGGTCTCGCCGCAGCCGTCGGCTTCGCCCCAGTCGGCCCAGACCGCCCCGGGCGGCGGCCAGCGCGGCCAGGGTCACGCCCGCACCCTGGATCCCGGGCAGCAGGCAGACGGCGCCCGGCTGATGCCGGGAGACGACTAGCCGGCCGAAGGGCCGACCGGTGCTGGTGCTCAGCCGACCGGGTCCAGGCCCTGGGCGAGCATGTCAAGGCGCCGCAGGATGACGCCCTCGCGCAACGCCCACGGGCACAGTTCGACCTGATCGACGCCGAGCAGGTCGAGGATGGCGTCGGCGACGATCGCGCCAGCCGGGAGCTGCTGTACCCGGCTGGCCGAGACGCCGGGCAGCCTGAGCCGCTCGGCCTGGGACATCGCGGGCAACCGCTCCGCCAGCGTGGCGATGTCGGCGTGCCTGAGCACCCGCTTGACGTAGGGGCCCTCCCCGGACGGGGCCGCGCCCGCGATCCTGGCCAGCTGCCGGAACGTCTTCGAGGTGCCCACCACGTGGTCGGGCGGCCCGTGCCGCAGCATGCCGCCCGTTCCCCTGGCGATCTCCGCCCGCACGTGCTTGCGCAGCCGACGGACCTCCTGCGGCGAGGGAGGGTCGGTGCTGGTCCAGTCCCTGGTGAGGCGTCCCGCGCCCAGCGGGAGCGAGGCCACCGCGTCCGGTTCCTCGTCGATTCCGGACGCCACCTCGAGCGAACCGCCGCCGATGTCGACCAACAGCAGCCGCCCCGAGGACCAGCCGAACCACCGCCGGGCGGCGAGGAACGTCAGCCGCGCCTCGTCGCGGCCGGTCATGACGTTGATCTGGGCGCCGGTCTGATCGCGGATCCTGGCCAGGACCTGCTCGCCGTTCACGGCCTCACGGACGGCCGAGGTCGCGAACGCGATGAGGTCCTCTACCCCCTTGTCCTCGGCGATGCGCAGCGCCTCCCCGACGGCGTCGCGCAGGCCGGTCTCGCCGGACTGGGACAGCGCGCTCCCGTCGTCCAGGTGGTCGTGGAGCTTCAGTTCGACCTTGTGCGAGAAGGCCGGCATGGGCCGCGCTCCCGGATAGGCGTCCACCACCAGCAGATGAACCGTGTTGGACCCCACGTCCAGCACCCCAAGTCGCATACCTTTGACGCTACCCTGCCGGTGCACGCGCGGGACCCGGACTCCGGTCCCCCTTGCCGTAATGAGACACTTTTGGCGGCTTTTCAGATAATTTATTCCGAACGAACAGTGGTGCGTGTACCCCCCACCAGCATCCCTCGCGCCAGCACGAGCCGGAGGTTTACGCATGCGCAACGGCGAGGTGTCGTACTGGTGGCAGGCGCGCGGCCTGCCCCCCGCCCGGCCGTCGCTGCCGGGCAGCGCTGAGGCCGACGTCTGCATTGTGGGCGCCGGGTACACCGGGCTATGGACCGCCTACTACCTCAACCGAGCCGACCCGGGCCTTCGGATCATCGTGCTTGAGGCGAACTTCGCCGGCTACGGCGCCTCCGGCCGGAACGGCGGCTGGGTGACCGCCGGGCTGCCGGGCTCGCGCGAGCGTTACGCCATGCACCCGCGCGGCCGGGAGGGGGTGCGGGCGCTCGAACGGCACCTGCGCGAGACGGTCGACGAGGTGGCCAGGGTCTGCCGGGACGAGGGCATCGAGGCCGGGCTGGTCAAGGGCGGCACGCTGACCGTCGCCACGACCCCGGCACAGGAGGCCAGGCTGCGCAGGACCCTGGCCGCGCAGCGGGCGTGGGGCGACGACGAACTGGTCGTCCGGTATCTGGATAAGACAGAACTGGCCGCGCGGCTGCGGGTAGCGCGGGCCCGCGGCGCGCTGCTGCGGCCCGACTGCGCCCGGATCCAGCCGGCCGACCTGGTGGCCGGTGTCGCCGACGCCGTCACCCGCTCCGGCGTCCGGCTGTACGAGGGCACCCCGGTGACGTCGATCGCCCCGGGGCTTGCCCGCACCCCGGCCGGCGACGTGCGCGCACCGTTCGTGCTGCGCTGTACGGAGGGGTTCACCGCGGACCTGCCCGGGCAGCACAGGGCGCTGCTGCCGATGAACAGCTCCATGATCGTCACCGGGCCGCTCAGCGAGTCGGCCTGGAAAGCTATCGGCTGGGACGGCTTCGAGACGCTCGGCGACGAGGCTCACGCCTACATGTACGCGCAGCGCACGCCGGATGGCAGGATCGCGCTCGGCGGGCGCGGCGTCCCCTACCGGTACGGTTCCGGTCTCGACCACCGCGGCGCCGTCCCGGACTCGACCATTGCCCAGCTCGGCCGGGTCCTGCGCCGGATGTTCCCCGTCGCGGCGGAAGCGGGCCTCGAGCATGCCTGGTGCGGCGTCCTCGGGGTGCCGAGGGACTGGTGCGCCACGGTCCGGATGGATCCGCGCACCGGTCTGGGCTGGGCCGGCGGTTACACCGGTCATGGGGTCGCCGCCGCCAACCTGGCCGGCCGCACGCTGGCCGACCTCGTGCGCGGCGCGCCAAGCCCGCTCACCATGCTGCCCTGGGTAGGCCATCGCTCGCCTGCCTGGGAACCCGAGCCCGCGCGCTGGATCGGCGTTCGCGGCCTGTACACGCTGTACCGCACTGCCGACCGCCTGGAGTCGGCCAGCGGCTCCGAGCGCACCTCGTCGCTGGCCCGGGTCGGCGATCTGATCTCAGGAATCCCGCGTTAACTGGCCGGCCCGAGGCACATCTGGCCCGCTTGACCTGCGGCTAGCGGCCTGGTTAACCTCGCTAACATCATGTGGGGAATAACGACCAAGTATTTCAAATTGGGCGTACTGCTTACGGGTGGCACGGTCGCGCTGGCGCTTGCCTGGCAATAGCGGAGTCGGCCATCCGCCGCCGCTAGCCGAAGGCCGCGAGCAAATCGGCGGTCGCGACCATCCGGCCGCGAGCAAATCGGCGGTCGCGACCATCCGGCCGCGACCGCCGGCCGCTAGATCAGGCTTTAGTAAACGCCCTTGGTCTTGCTCGTCCGAACGATCCTCCCGTTGCTGCCGCCGACGAAGCTGTAGATCTTCAGGTGGCTGGTGTACACCAGGTTCATGGTGACGCACTGGGTGTCGTGGTAGCCGATGTCCACCGCGCCGCCCTTCTGGTGCTTGCTGTAGTTGGAGTTGTAAGCCAGGAAGACCGCCGCGGCGGCGAACTCGCCGCGGGTCGCGTCATCGACGCACACGTGCGCCTTAACGTGGGAGCCGCTCCTGGTGTAGGTGCCCCACGCGCTGACTCCGGACAGGCTCGGAAAGTAGAGCTTGTGGGTGGTGGTGGTCGCGATGGACGCGGATGCCGGCAGTGCGCTGAGAGCGAGCATCGCCGCCCCGGCGGCGATGGTTGAAAGTCGGCGCAGCATGTGGGTTCCTATACCTCCGTGTGGGTTTGTGTGAGAAGTCAGAAGGCTAGCAGCGCCCGGTTGCGCCGGCAACCAGGCGCGCCACCGCGGGAACAAGGACCGTAACGCGCCCGGCGGCCCGCGGACTACAGATGTTCCGCGGGAACCGGCGGTTCGTGCTCGCTCGACCGGGCGCGGGACGGACGCCGCCTGCGCCGTCCCCGTCTGGCGATGCCGCCGGCCGGCCGGCTGCCCATCGGCAACCGGTCGGCGCGGGCGGGACGCATCGCCCGCTGCGCGATGCGCGGCCTGGTCGCCGGGCCGCGCGGCTCACGACGCGGTTCGGCCTGCCTGACGGCGCGGATCGAGCGCAGCGACCTGATCGCGCGGCTACCCCCCATGACCTCGCCCGCCATGACCTCGCCCGCCATGACCTCGCCCGAAGGCAAGTCGTCCGGGACACCGGGTACCGGACAGCCGGCCAGCGTCCGCTGCGACGACGTCACGCGGCGCCAGCTGAAGGTCAGGACGACGGCCGCCGCCGCGCCGATCCCGCCGCCGACGGCGATGACGGACGCCGGCGTCACCACCTCCGCGACCGCGCCGGCCGCCACGAAGGCGGCCCCCTGCGCGACGACGATGCCCATGCTGGCGATGCCGAATGCCTGCGCGCGCCGCTCGTCGGGCACCCTGACCACGAAGGCGGTGTTGACCGCCAGCTGGTAGGCACCCGATGCGGCCGCGGCGGAGAAGATCACGAGCGAGACGACCAGGCCAGGGTGCAGGGCGGTCAGTACGAGAGTCGCGCCGGCGACCGCCGCGAGCGGCCCCATCAGCGCACTGCGCCGGCGGGGACTGACGAACCGGCTGAACAGCGGCGTGGCGATCGCGGTAGCGGCCGCCGTGGACGCCAGCACGAGCCCGGTGGCAACGGGCCCGCCGCCGAGCCGCGCCGCATAGGGGGCGGCGATTCCCTGCGGGATCGTATAAAGGACGATCAGCCAGCCGAGCAGGACGAGGGTACGCAGCGCCCGGTCACCGAACACCAGCCGCAGGCCGGCGGCCGCCCGCGCCAGCGGCGAGCCCTGGCCCGCATCCGGCCGGGCCGCCGCGGGCCTGGCCCGCGTGCCCAGCCCGATGAGCAGGCCGGAGGCCACGAACGTGACCGCATCGATGAGCAGCGACGGCCGCACGCCGAAGAGGGTGACCACCGCTCCTCCGGCGGCGGCGCCGAGCACCTCGGCGGTCAGGTAGCTGGTCTGCATGACCGCGGTGCCCAGCGCGTAGCGCTCGCCGGGCAGGATGCCCGGGGTAATCGACGAGCGGGCCGACTCGAACGGCGAGGCGAACATCGTGGCGGCGAACAGCAGCAGCACAAGCGCCGCGACCGGCATGCCCGGCACGGTCATCGCCGCGACGAGGACGGCGCGGACCGCGTCGCAGGCCACCATCACGCTCCGGCGCGGACGGCGGTCCGCGAGGTCGGCGAGGAACAGCCCGCCGATCACCCACGGCAGGTACCCGGCCGCGTACGCCAGCGCCGCCAGCAGCGGCGACCTCGTCCGGTCATAGACGAGCACGGCGAGGGCGACAAGGGCGAGGCGGTCGCCCGCCGCGGACAGGATCACCGACAGCCACAGGGAACGGAACTCGCGCACCGCGAACACATCGCGGAACGTGGCGCGTGGCGGCGCGGCAGCTGTCACGGTCTGCGATCAGCCGATGGCAATCGTGCGAACGCGGAATCCGCAGCAGCCGGGGAGAACCTTCATTACGCCAGCGATCCGCTCAATTCGGGCCGCGTCGACCGGGCCGAACAGCGGCTGACGCCCTGGCGCCTGTGTCCGGTCAGGTCCACGTCTTTCGGGGCAGCGGCTGGCGTTTGCGCCCAGCCGCTTCCTACGCACCATTCACCGTCCGCCGGTCGCCGGACGCAACAGCACGCGACGCATTAGTCACGAAAATAGCCCGCGGTGACTGTTCACTCACGGTTACATTTAGTCATTTCGGACTATTGCCCGGATTCGTGATTTGTGTCCGCTTTGAGGCACAGAACGGGGCACCGGGCTTGCCCGGTGCCCCGCATCTTCACCTGACGACCAGCCTCAGGAAACCAGGTCGAACCGGTCGAGGTTCATCACCTTGACCCACGCGGCCACGAAGTCGCGGACGAACTTCTCCTTCGCGTCATCGCCGGCGTAGACCTCCGCGAGCGCGCGCAGCTCGGAGTTCGCGCCGAAGATGAGGTCGGCGCGGCTGCCGGTCCACTTGACCGCGCCGGTCGCCCGGTCGCGGCCCTCGAACGTGGCCGCGTCCTCGCTGGCCGGCTGCCACGCGGTTCCCATGTCGAGCAGGTTGACGAAGAAGTCGTTGGTCAGCGACCCGGGGGTGGCGGTCAGCACGCCGAGCCTCGACCCGTCGTAGTTCGCGCCGAGCACGCGGAGCCCGCCGACCAGGACGGTCATCTCCGGCGCGCTCAGCGTGAGCAGGTTCGCCCGGTCAAGCAGCAGGTACTCGGCGGGAAGCCGGCTGATCTTCCCTACGTAGTTGCGGAACCCGTCCGCCTTCGGCTCGAGCGCGGCGAACGACTCCACGTCGGTGTGGTCCTGCGAGGCGTCGGCGCGACCCGGCGCGAACGGTACCTCGACGTCAAAACCGGCGCCCCTGGCCGCCTTCTCGACGGCCGCGCCGCCCGCGAGCACGACCAGGTCGGCGAGCGAGACCTGCTTTCCGCCGGCCTGCGCGGCGTTGAAGGCCTGCTGGATGCCCTCCAGCGTGCGCAGCACCATCGCCAGCTGGTCGGGGTTGTTGACCTCCCACCCGCTCTGCGGCTGCAGGCGGATCCGCCCGCCGTTGGCCCCGCCGCGCTTGTCGCTGCCGCGGAAGGACGACGCCGCCGCCCATGCGGCGGACACGAGCTGCGACACCGTCAGGCCCGAGGCGAGTACCTGGTCCTTCAGGGTGGCGATGTCGCCTGCGTCGACGAGCGGGTGCGTCACGGGGGGAACGGGGTCCTGCCAGATCAGCGTCTCGGACGGGACCTCGGGGCCGAGGTAGCGCACGACCGGGCCCATGTCGCGGTGGGTCAGCTTGAACCACGCGCGCGCGAAGGCGTCCGCGAACTGGTCGGGGTTCTCCATGAAGCGCCGTGAGATCGGCTCGTAGATCGGGTCGAACCGGAGCGAGAGGTCGGTCGTGAGCATCGTCGGCGGCCGGCGCACCGACGGGTCCTGCGGGTCGGGGACCGCATCCGCCCCGGCGCCGTCTTTCGGCTGCCACTGGTACGCGCCCGCCGGGCTGCGGGTCAGCTCCCACTCGTAGCCGAAGAGGATCTCGAAGAACGTGTTGTCCCAGGTGACCGGCGTGGGGGTCCAGGTGACCTCGATGCCGCTTGTGATCGCGTCCCGGCCCACGCCGGTGCCGAAGCTGCTCTTCCAGCCAAGGCCCTGCTGCTCGATCGGGGCGCCCTCGGGATCCGGGCCGACGTTGTCCTCAGGGCCCGCGCCGTGGGTCTTGCCGAAGGTGTGACCGCCCGCGATCAGCGCGAGCGTCTCCTCGTCGTTCATCGCCATCCGGCGGAACGTCTCGCGGATGTCGCGGGCCGCGGCCAGCGGGTCCGGGTTGCCGTTCGGGCCCTGCGGGTTGACGTAGATGAGGCCCATCTGGACCGCGCCGAACGGATCGGCGAGCTCGCGGTCGCCGCTGTAGCGCTCGTCGCCGAGCCAGGTGGTCTCCGGACCCCAGTAGACGTCTTCCTCGGACTCCCAGGCGTCCACCCGGCCGCCGCCGAAGCCGAAGGTCGCCAAGCCCATCGACTCAAGGGCGACGTTGCCGGTCAGGACGATGAGGTCGGCCCAGGAGATCTTGCTGCCGTACTTCTTCTTCACCGGCCACAGCAGCCGCCTGGCCTTGTCCAGGCTGGCGTTGTCCGGCCAGCTGTTGATCGGCGCGAAGCGCTGCTGGCCCGCCCCGGCGCCGCCGCGGCCGTCGCTGATCCGGTAGGTGCCCGCGCTGTGCCAGGCCATCCGGATCATCAGCGGTCCGTAGTGGCCGAAGTCGGCCGGCCACCAGTCCTGAGAGCTCGTCAGCACCTCGGCGATGTCACGCTTCACGGCGGCGAGGTCGAGCGAACTGAACGCCTCGGCGTAGTCGAAGTCCTCGCCCATGGGGTTCGAGACGGCGGGGTTCTTGGCCAGGATCTTCAGGTTGAGCCGGCGCGGCCACCACTCGCTGTTGGCGTCACCCGCGGTGGGGTGCACGCGGCCGGGCAGGACCGGGCATTCCGCGCTCTCCGGGGTCGGGCCCTCGGCGACTACTGGATCATGGTTCTCGGACATGCGAATCCTTCCGGAATAGGCGGGTCACGGTACCCAGGAATTTGTGGCGGTGGAACAGTCGGGGCAAAGGCCCCAGTAGATGACCTCGGCCTCGTCGATCGAGAAGCCGTGGTCATCGGAAGGCGTCAGGCAGGGCGCGAAACCGACCGCGCAGTCGACGTCGTCCGTGCGGCCGCAGCTACGGCAGATCACGTGGTGGTGGTTGTCGCTGACCCGGGCCTCGAAGCGGGCCGGCGACCCGGCGGGCTGGATCCGCCGGACCAGGCCGACGTCGACAAGCACCCCGAGCGCGTCGTACACGGCCTGGACCGAGATGGCACCCATCTCGGTCCGGACGGCGTCCGCGACGGCGTCGGCCGTCACGTGCGGGTGAGCCGAGACCGCTCGCAGGACGGCCAGGCGCTGACCGGTGACGCGATAGCCGCCCTGACGCAGGAGCTCGACCGGGTCGGCAGGCATGTTCCCGACTCTATCTAATCTGGACCCGTTCTGTGAATAGAACGAGTCAAGCTCCCCGCCGCATCCATGCCGGTGAGTGCAAAACGTGCACCACCGCTCGTTCTGCTAAAAATCCTTTTATTCCGAACGAACGGTGGTGCGCGGTCCGGTCGGCGCGTTGCCGAGGCGGCGGCGATGAGTCTGCATCGGCGCGGCTGGATGATGCCTTGTACTTCCACACCGGGGCGCACGAGCAGAAATTCGTCAACCTCCGGACCAATCCGCACGTCGTGCTGACCACCGGCTGCAACCTGTGGGCGCTACCGCGCCCGCACCCAGGAGGCCTACAGGTGGCCAAGCGCCGTCAACCGCCTGCTCGTCCTCGACGCGGAACACAGCCCCGGGCGCGGCACCGTCTTGCTGCTCCGCGAGGCCATCGGATTCTGACTCCGGTCAGCGAGGCCTGATCTCGCCCATCGGGCCGAAGCCGTCGTGCGGGGTGTCGATGTAGATGATCTGCGGCTGCGTGGCGACCAGGTCGGGTGCGGTCTCGAAGAACTTCTTCACATAGGGCTGCTTGACGTGCGTGGCACCCGCCTCGGCATCGGTGAAACCCTCGATGCAAATGAACTCGTTGTCGTCGGTAAGACTCCGGGACCACTGGAAGAACATGCAGCCGTCCTCGGAGTTGACGTCCTTGGCGTAGGCGTTGGCCGCCGCCAGCCAGTCGTCCATCTTCTCGGGCCGGATCTGCATCTTGATGTTGATCAGGATCATGAGTCCCTCTCCCGTAAGGTGCTAGTCGTCACAATCGTGGTGCGATCCCCTTGAAGCGTCAACAGCAGCGGCGCCCATCAGCCGACCTGCTCCGCCAGCTCGACGATGATCCCCTCCGGGCCGCGGACGTAGCAGAGCCGGTAGCTGTCCTCGTAACGCTCCAGCTCGCCGACGAGCTCGGTGCCGCAGGCCCGCAGGCCCGCAGGCCCGCAGGCCGGCGACGATGGCGTCGATGTCCTCGACGGCGCGATGCCGACGTGCTCCATCCGGT
>JBOHCG010000029.1:0-28069 GCA_050698735.1 Streptosporangiaceae bacterium
CGACCAGGGTATTGGCCGCGCTGGCGCGGGGCCGGTGCCGTCCTGACGATCGGGACGACGGGACCGTCACGACGGGACCGTGCGCGTGGTTCAGGACGGCGTGCCTGACCGCGCCAAGACCGGGCAGGGCACCGTCAGTACCAGACGCGCCGGCCGAGCACCACTAGGTCGGCGCGGGCCGACGGGCCGACCAGCGCCCGTCCCGGGTGAGCTTAGACAAACCGGCATGCGGTGTGGTTCAGGGCCGGCCGGGGCGCTGGGGGTGTACTAGCCCGGCCTGGTAGCCGAATATCACGGCCTGTACCCGGTCTCGCAGGCGCAGCTTGGCGAGGACAGCCGACTTACGTCTGCGCGTTGCCTTCTGGCCGGACGAGCCCGATCTCGTAGGCGAATACGACGGCCTGGACGCGGTCTCTCAGCCCGAGCTTGCTGAGGATCCGCCCGAGGTGGCTCTTGACGGGAGCCGGCGCGTCACTCCGGGGGCGACCACGGCGTCGCCGCTGGCGACCGCGCGCACGGCGGAGGTGAGGTCCGCGGGCTGGGCGTCCTTGAGCAGGAAGCCGCTGGCGCCGTAGCGCAGGGCCGTGAACACGTATTCATCGAGGTCGAAGGTGGTGAGAACCAGCACGCGTGCCGACGGGGTTTCCGTCACGACGCGCCGGGTCGCACGAGGATGACCACGCTGAGTTCGGTGGCGAAGGCTGCCGTTGACGCGATCCTTGGCGGGCAGCGGGTGGCCACGGTGTAAAGAGCGACCAAGACGGCGAGATCGGCAACGACCATCTGCTGGCCGGACAGCATCAGGCCGCTGCCTGCCGCCCAGACGATCGCGAAGACGCCGGCCGGGTGCCGCCGCCGCCACGCCAGCGGCGCGATGAGGGCCGTCTCCGCGAGATAGGCCGCGGCACTGTTTCGCAGGCTGTCATGCGAGGCCACCTGGGGAAGGCTGATCGCCGCGATCAGCACCGCGAGGGCCACGTCGGCGAAGACGGGCCGCAACCGGATCAGGTCGGAGGCTCGTGACCATGGAATCGCACGGTGCGGATTGGGTGCGTGCGTGGCGTCCATGTTTCCATGGTCACGCATCGCGCCAGTTGATCGCCGCGAGGGCGCAGGCCAGGGCGACGGCAACGTAGCCGCACAGTAGGCCGAAGCCCGCCCAGCCCGCGAACAGATGGGCCTGCGGGCGCACCGCGTAGACGGTGGCCCCGGCCCCGGTGGGCGAGTACTTCTCGGTCGGGTAACGCAGCGACGGCGGCAGCGCGCCGGACACCTCAAGGAGCAGGTAATAGACGGCAACCACCAGGGTGATGGCTCCCGCGGTGTGCCGGATCAGGGCGGCGACGGCGAGGGCGCCAAGGCCGGTGGCGGCGAGGGCGCCAAGGCCGGTGGCGGCGAGGTAAAGGCCGGCGCCGGTCACGGCCCGGAGCACGTTCGGCCGCCCGAGCGTGGAGTACGGCACGCCGTGCGCCCTGAAGATGGCCTGCGTGCGGAGGTAGCAGGCGAAGCTCACCGCCTCACCGGTCACCACGGCGATGGCGGTGAACACCAGGGCCTTGGCCGCGAGCAGCCACGAGCGGCGCGGCACGGCCCGAAGGCTGGTATGGATCAGGCCCGAGCTGTACTCCGAGCTGACCAGCAGGATCGCCAGCACGGCCAGCGAGCTGACCGAAGTCCAGGCTGTAGAACGAGGCATTCGTGGGGTCGAAGCCGACCCGGTCCGCGAGGGTTCCCCGGTAATAGTGGGAGGCGGTACCCGCCGCGATCAGCGCTCCCGCCCCGATCACGATCACCGCCGTGGCTTGCAAGGTGAACCAGGTCGAGCGGACGCTCCGCGCCTTGGTCCACTCCGACAGCACCACGTCGCGGAACCGGTAAGGCAACGCCGGGCCGGCGCTGTCCGGTCGGATGCCGGTCATTATCGGCCCGCTCACCGCGCGCTCTCCGCCAGTCCCGTGGGCACCGCCCGGTAGTCGACGCTCTCCCTGGTCAGCTCCATGAACGCCGCCTCAAGCGACGACTGCTCGGAAACCAGCTGGTAGAGCACCACGCCGTGGGACGCGGCGAGTTTCCCCACCGCCTTGGCATCGACCCCGCGAACCGTCAGGGTGCCGTCGGGGCCGGTGTCGACTGTGGCACCCATCTCGCGCAATCGGTGACCGAGCAGCCCGGCCTGCGGCGAGTCCACTCGCACCGACTCGCCGGATCTGGAGCGCACGAATTCCTCCATGGTCATGTCCGCGATCAGCCGGCCCCGGCCGATCACGATCAGGTGGTCCGCTGGCCGGCCGCTTCCGTCAGGCCGACTATCTGGAGTACCTCAGTCACGCGAACCCGAGGAATCCGGTTGCTCTGCGCCAGGCACAGAAGATGGCTGAACGCGGAACGGCCTTTGTAGACCGCGGTGGCGTCAAGCAGCGCCCCGACCGCGTGCAGCGGGGCCGACAGGTCGCGATAGCTGTGCCCCACCACCGTCACGCGCCCGGCGTCCGGGCGGTCAAGGCCCACCATGAGCCGCATCGTGGTCGTCTTACCGGCACCGCTGCACATCGCGTGCTGTCTGACCAGCGGAAAGTGTCATCGAGCTGCTGCGTCGCTGCTGAATGTCGGTGGCTGCCGGTACGGTGCGGGCATGCCGAACCAGCCTGCCCCGGGTGACAGCACAGCGCCCCCGCACCGGCCGCCGCCGGGCCGGAGGCCGCCGGGCGGCCAGCCCACCCCGCACGACTCGGTGTTCCGCCGGATCTTCGGCGTGCCCGCCAACGCGGCGTCCCAGCTGCGCGCCGTCCTCCCCGCGGACCTGGCGGCCCGGCTGGACCTGGGCCAGCTCGCCCCGGTGCCGGCCAGCTTCGTCGACGAGGCGCTGAAGTGGCGCTATTCCGACCTGCTGTTCACGGTCCCGATGGAGGGCCGGGACGCGTTCGTCTACGTGCTGGTGGAGCACCAGAGCAGCAGCGACCCGCTGATGGCGTTCCGGATGTTGCGTTACATGACCCGGATCTGGGACGCCTACCTGCGCGAGCACCCGGAGGCCCGGCGGCTGCCGGCGGTGATCCCGCTGGTCGTGCACCATGGCTCGCGCCCGTGGGACGGCCCGGTACAGCTGGCGGACCTGCTCGACCTGGACCCGGGCGCCGTCGGCGCGGCCGGGCGGTACCTGCCCCGGTTCGAGTTCCTGCTCGATGACCTGCCCGGCGTGGGTGAGCAGCAGCTGCGGGACCGGCCGCTGACGGCCCCCGCGCAGATCACCCTGCTGCTGCTGAAGATCGCCGCCGGCAACCCCCGGCTGGTGGCGGATCTGGCCCCCTGGGCCGGCCAGCTGCGCTCCATCGCCGGCCAGCCCGGCGGCACCGAGACCCTCGTCGCCTTGCTGACGTATATTGAGCGTGTCAGCGAAGTACCTGTCGGCGAACTGCATGACCTGGCCGCTTCGCTCGGCCCCGAGGCAAAGGAGGCCTACGTGACCACCGCAGAAATGCTCCAGGCCGAAGGCGCCGCTAAAGGGGCGGCCGAGACCAAGGCGCAGGACGTCTTGAAGGTAATCGACGCACGCAACCTCCGGCCGACCAGGGAGCAGCGCGCGATGGTCACCGGGGACGCCGGGCTGGACAAGCTGAACCGGTGGTTCGACCGGGCGCTGACCGCCGCGACCGCCGCGGACGTCTTCAAAGGCGACGAAGACTGACCAGGCCGACTGCCGGACCTGATCACCTCGGCCCCGGCGCCGGGCAAGAAATGCGGGCGTGTCCATCGTGGCCACCGCAGTTTCAGGCCCTCGCCGCCGGAACACCCCAGACAGAAACGACGCACCGGCCTGTCACAGGTCACGGACCTCCCGTCCGCTCTGACACGCGAGTCCTCGGGACCCTAATGCTTGTCCGGCCTGGTCAGGGCACATGTGGGTCGCTCCCGGACGCGCCGAAGAGTGTCTCAATTCCGTAACGGGGTTGCCCGCGCCGTTCGGGCCGAGGAAGCCGAACACCTCGCCGTGGCCGATCTCGAAGGACACGTCGTCGAACGCGACCTGGTCACCCAAGCGCTTGCTCAGGTTGCGGACGGACAGCGCTGCCGCCCTCTCCAGCGTTGTCATGGGGCCATCACCCTCACTGGTACCGAAGCGACGTGCCGGGGCTGATCCGGCTGGCCCGGCGCAGCGGCCCGCGGATGACCACCAGCGTGAGCACCAGCACGCCGGCCAGCGTGATCAGCGCGATGACCGCGGTGAACTCCTCCGGCAGGACGAGGCTGACCTGGTGCCGGACAAGTGCCAGCAGGCCCTGGTAGATGAGCCAGCCGACCAGCACCCCGAGTGCCCAGCCGGCGGCGGCCAGCACCAGCGCCTCGGTGGCGAAGATCCGCCGGATCTGCCGGGCCCTTGCGCCCAGGCAGCGCAGGATGCCGACCTCCCTGGTCCGCTCGATGACGCCCATGCCGAGCGCGCTGGCCAGGCCCATCAGCATGATCGCCACCACGAGCAGGCCCAGTATCTCCACGATGGCCAGGATCGAGGCCTGCGACGCGGTGATCTGGGCCTGGGCCACGTAGATCTCCGTGGTGCTGACCGGGAAGCCGGCCGCTGCCAGCCGCGCCGTCAGCGCGTTGCTCACCTGGTCGATGGCGGAGTGGGCGGAACTGGCGGTACTGACCCAGATGGAATCCGAGGTGCCGGGCGTACCGTCCAGCCGTTCCAGCACCGTCAGCGGGAAGTACACGATCGCGCCGCCGTCATTCTGGCCGGTGTCTATTCCGATGACCCGGGCCGTGGTCGGGCCGGCGGCCATGGTCAGCGTCAGCACCTGCCCGACCCGCGCGCCGGTCGCGCGTGCGACGACCGGACCGAGCACCACGTCCGCGCGGTCATCCGCCGCGCTGAACCAGTGGCCCGCGCTCAGCCGGTAGGAGTAGAGAGGACGGCTGCCCAGGCCCCAGGCCGCATAGGCCTGGCCGTCGTACAGCACGGAGCTCGTCTCGACCGGCTGTGCGCCTGTGACACCCGGTGTCGAGGTCGCCACGCTGACCGCCTGGCTGGTGAACGGTCGCGCGCCGCGGCCCGATGCCTCGCCGACGCCGACGCTGAAGTGCAGCTTGCCGATCGCCTGGCCGATGTCGGCGGTGACCGACTGGCCGAGGGCGAGGAAGGAGATCGCCAGCCCGGCGGCGATGGCGACCTGGGCGACCACGGCCCCGCTGCGGCGCTTTTGCCGCAGCACGTTGCGGGCTCCCATCCGGAGCGTGCCCGGGACCTCGGGCCCGGACAGCGGGCCGCCGCGCGCGGCCAGGCGGTCGAGCCACCCGGAGCCGAATCCGGTGGCAGCCGTGCCGGTGAGGGTATCGGCGATCGGCCTGCGCAGCGCGCGGCGCAGCGCGGGCAGCGACGCGGCGACTGCAAGCACCGGGCCGAGTAGCAGGCTGGCCACCACGACCGGCGCGGAGGCGCCGAAGCTGAACGGAACGTCGATGAGCTTCACGGCGAAGTACCTGGCCAGCAGGTAGGCGACGACGATGCCGAGGGCGGTGCCGATCACCGAGCCGACCGCGCCGAGCATCGCCGCGGTGCGCAGGGTGATGCCGGCGATCTGCCGCCGGCGGCCGCCGAGCGCCTTGAGGATGGCGATCTCGGCCGCCTGCTCGGCGATGAGGGCGCTCATCGTCGCCGAGATGAGGAACAGGGCGGACCCGAAGGCCAGGATCGTGATGATGTACAGCAGCGCCATGATGTGGCCGAACGAGGCCTGCCCCGGCCACTGGCCCGCGGACCTGGTGTCGGGCAGCGCCGTGATCGGGTCCGTGCCGACCTGCGCGGTCAGGTAGGCGCGTGCCTCGGCGATCACCTTGTCCTGAATGGTTGCGGTGTCGTCGGTGAGCCGGAAGCCCAGGTAGTTGTAGCCCTGGACACCGTGGAGCGACTCGACGGTGGCCAGCGTGGCGTAGAAGACCGGCGTGGTCGAGCCGTTTGCGCCGGGGGTCGCGGCCAGGTTGAGCCCTGTGCCGCTGACGCGCAGCCGCACCATCGCGCCGCTGGCGGCCCGCATGTCGACGATGCCGCCATCGGGGATGGCGTAATCGGTGGCCCTGCCGTTGGCCGCGTCGGCCAGCACCTCGCCCGGCCCCGGCAGCCGCCCGGACAGCAGTGGCACGGTATCGACCGGGGCGGACGTCAGGTCGCCGCCCGCGATCTCGACGTCAGAGGTGCCCGCGACGGACGTCGCGCTGGTGACATAGCCGAGGTCGGGGTTGACCGCGGCGACGCCCGGCAGGCGGCCTAGCCCGCCGAGCTGGGCCGGGCTCAGCTTGATGACGCTGGTGGATATCCCGACGTCGAACAGGTGGCTGTCGGCGACCTGCCGGTTCATCGCGGCGGTCAGCAGGCCGGGCACGGCCAGGAAGCCGAGGCTGGTGATGGCGATGCTGAGCGTGAACGCCGCCAGCAGCGTCCGGGTCCGATGCCGGGTCAGGTCGCCCCACGCCTTGCGGGCCAGCGTGTTCATGGCCGTGCTCCGGTGCTGCTAGCCGTGTCGGCGACGATCAGGCCGTCGCGGACGGAGATGACCCGGGACGCCAGCGCGGCGAGCCCCTGGTCGTGGGTCACGTACACGACCGTCGTACCACTTCCGTTCAGAGTCTTGAAGAGATTGAACATGTCCCTGGCCAGCGCGGTGTCCAGGTTGCCGGTCGGCTCGTCGCCGAGCAGGACCGGCGGCTTGCAGGCCATCGCCCGGGCGATCGCGACCCGCTGCTGTTCCCCGCCGGACAGCTCGAGCGGCAGCCGGTCGCCGCGATCGGCCAGCCCGACCGCGGCCAGCTGACGGCTGGCGGCGGCCTTGCGCTCGCGGGCGGGGCCGAGGCGGGCCAGGTCAAGCGGCAGCGCGGCATTCTCCGCCGCGGTGAGGGTGGGCAGCAGCTGGAAGAACTGGAAGACCAGGCCGATGGTGCGGCCGCGCCAGGCGGCGAGCTTGTCCTCGGTCATCTGGTCCAGGCGGCTGCCGGCCACCGTGACCGTGCCGGCCGTGGGCCGGTCGATCCCGGCGATCAGGTTGATGATGGTGGTCTTGCCGCTGCCCGACGGGCCGGTGATCGCCACCAGCTCACCCGCGCCGATGCACAGGTCCACCCCGCTCAGCGCGGGGAACCCCACACGGCCGCTGCGGTAGACCTTCTCTACCCGGGCCAGCTCGATGATTGGTGCGTGAGTATTCATGGCAGCAACGATCGTCCGCGGCGCGGCAGGTCCGCATCGGCCGCGGTGCCCGTTTCCCCGACCCCCCGCAGGGTGCTGTGCGTCCGCTAGGAGGCGTGCGGATTCCACCCCAGGTAGGGGTCGGCGGTTCAGCCCAGCGACGGATGGTCCGCCGCTGCGGCGCAGGCTTACGATCGGCTGGTGAAGAGGCTTGCCGCCTGGGTCGCCGCGCTCCCGCCGCGCATGCAGGACCTCACGCTGGCGCTCGCGCTCGCGGCGTACAACGTCGGCTCGCTGATCCCGGAGGTCAGGCAGCTGAGCCTGCCGTATGCCGCGTTCACGCTGGTGGTGCTGCAGACGTTGCCGCTGACCTGGCGGCGGCGATGGTCGGTCGGCGTGTGGCTGGCCGTCGGCATTCCCCGCGACCTGTACGACCAGCTGGGCATCGGCTACGCGCCGTTGCCGCTCGCCTCGATGATCACCTACTACACGGTGATGGACCGCAGCTCGACCAGGGTGCGCTGGGTGGTCAGCGTGCTGACGTTGGCGGGCATCGGCAGAGCGGCTCTGCTGCCAGGCAACACGGCCTACGACTTCTTCGTCGGGGTGCTGGAGTTCGCCGCCGCTGGCATGGCCGGCATCATCAGCCGGACCCGCCGGGCCTACCTGGCGGAGATCGAGTCGCGCGCCGAGAACGCGGAGGCGCAGCGCGACCGGGAGGTGGCCCTGGCCGCCGCGCGCGAGCGGGCCAGGATCGCCAGGGAACTGCATGACGTGGTGGCCCATCACGTCAGCCTGATGGCGGTCCAGTCCGAGGCCGCGGCCTCGCTGCTGCCCGGCCGTCCCGCCGAGGCGGGAAAGGCGGTGGAGATCATCGGCCAGACCGCGCGCGAGGCCCTGGCCGAGCTCCGCAGGCTCCTCGGCGTCCTCCGCGGCCCGGCCGAACGCCAGCCGGCCATGGCACCGGCGCCGTCGATCAGCGACCTCGACGAGGTACTCGGACAGGTGCGCCAGGCCGGGATCGCAGTGGACTTTCGAGTGGAAGGCAGCCCGGCCAGGCTGGCTCCCGGCGTGGACCTGACCGCGTACCGGATCGTGCAGGAAGCGCTGACCAACACCATCCGGCACTCCGGCGCCGAGCAAGCGGCGGTGACACTCGCCTACGAGCCCGGCTACGTCACGGTCTCGGTCACGGACACCGGCCAGGGGCCGCCCGCGGCCCAACTCGCCTGGATGCCCGAGCCGGCCTCGCCAGGTACGCCTGCCCCGCAGAACGGCCACGCCCGCTCGGCCGAGCCCCGCGGATTCGGCCTGGCAGGCATCGCCGAGCGGGTCGCATCCTGCGGCGGCAGCCTCACCATCGGCCCAGGCCAGGCGGGCGGCTTCGCCGTCATGGCCAGGCTCCCTGCCCCATGACGGGGCAGGTGACCGGCCCCGGTCCGATCCGGGTCCTGGTCGTCGATGACCAGGAACTGGTCAGGACCGGATTCTGCGTGATCCTCGAGGCGGCGGACGGCATCACCGTCGTGGGGGAGGCGGCCAACGGCGCGCAGGCAGTCCGGTCTGCCGCCGACCACGATCCGGACGTGATCTTGATGGACGTCCGGATGCCCGAAATGGACGGCATCGAGGCCACCAGGCAGATCACGAGCGGCGACCGGGGGAGCCGCCCGAAGGTGGTCATGCTGACCACCTTCGACCTCGACGACTACGTCTACGACGCGCTCCGCGCCGGAGCTAGCGGATTCCTGCTCAAGGACTCCCCGCGGCACGACCTGATCGCGGCTGTCAAGACAGCCGCCGAGGGCAACGCCCTGCTAGGCCCGACGATAACCATGCGCCTCATCGACGCCTTCGCCCGCCGCGCTCCGCAGACCCTCCCGGCGCCATCCCGGCTGGCCTCCCTGACCGCCAGGGAACACGACATCCTGCTCCGCCTGGCCCGCGGCCTGACCAACGCGGAGATAGCCGCCGACCTGGTGATCAGCGAGGCAACCGTTAAGTCCCACGTCGGCAACCTGCTGGCCAAGCTAGGCCTCCGCGACCGCGTCCAGGCCGTGATCCTCGCCTACGAAACCGGCATAGTCCGCCCCGGCGAACCCGACCCGCCCGGCTAGCGATTCGGTCCTTGTCAGTCTTGTCCCGGCTCAGTCTTGTCCCGGCTCCGCTTCTGCGCCCGGGACATCCGGCTCCGCCCCCGCGCCCGGGACATCCGGCCGCCAGTTCTGCAGTTCCTGGCCTGCCTTCCGCAGGCCCAGATCCTCCAGGGGGGGTACCCTCCCCGGTGCGCAGATTCCGGAGCGCCGTCGCCATGAATTCGTCCATCGCTTCCGTTACCCTCTCGATCCCGGAGGGATCCGGCTTGTCGTCTGCCATACGGACAGCTTGACACCCCCGCTCGGAGAAAGTCAGGTACCGCCCGTCGGAGTGCGGGCCGCCGCGCGCATGCCGTACGGGCTGCTCGCCACCTGCGTCGACGACCAGGGCGTCACGTTCCGCCTCTGGCAGCCGACCGACTGACCCCAATCACGGCGACCCGCCGGGGCACGATACCGTTTCTGCGTATCCTGGCCGTCAGTGATCGCAGGACATGCGCGGCGAATAGGCCGCAGAGCTAGCCCGGGAGCGAAATGAGCAGCACCGACCCGACGACGATCGGCGTACATCGCGCTCTGCACGAAGCGCTCAACTCGGCGAGGGAGGCCCGGCACCGCCTTGATGACGGGGATGCCGCCCCCGACCTGGACGACCTCGTGGAGCTTGGCACTCTGCTGGCCGGGCTGTCCGATGCCATGATGGCCGTCAACGCCGAGATGACGGCGAAGGCACGCGCCGCGCAGCGCTCGCACACCTGAGGCACCGGAAACAGGAGCGCCTCGTCCTGCTGGCCGGCTTGCTTCCGCCCGGCATAACCGACCAGCCCGCCGACCAGATCGCGCGGGCCGACGCCTGGCCTAGGGCCGTCGACTTTCTCCGCCACCTACCGCAGCCGCGGTGAGCCTCCTGGCAGCACTGTCTGCCGGTGTTGGCGCAGTGAGCTTGCCCCAGGCAGACAGGAGCAGGAGGAGGGCGGCGAAGAACACGTAGGAACTCCCGATGGCCTGCTGCCAGGCCGCCCATTTCAGTTCCGGGCCGGCGAACTTCCCGATCCACCACTGGGGCGCCGTGACGAACAGGACAAGGCCGATGGCGGCGGCCGCCGCTGCCAGCCGGTTGCGGTGGTGGCGGCCGAGGTCGGCGAGGGTGAGCAGGGCGGGGGCGCACCATACCCAGTGGTGCGACCAGGAGATGGGCGAGATGAGCAGGGCGGCGAAGGCGTTGAGCGACAGCGCCCAGCAGTCCTGCGAGGCCGCAAGTGCCCGCCGCATACCGCGCCACGCCACCATGATGACGAGGACCGATAGCGCCAGCCAGGCGCCCGCGCCCGCCAGGGAGTGCGGGTCGAGCCCGGCACGGGCCAGGACCCCCTGGATGCACTGGTTGGCAGCGACGACCGGGTCGCCGATCCGGCTGGTCTGGAAGACGACCGAGGTCCAGTAGGTCACCGAGTCATGCCAGGCCAGCACGAACCCGGCGGCGGTGACCACGGCGAAGGACACCCCGGCAGTGGCCGCGGCCCGGTAGTCGCGCCGGAGCAGGAAGAACAGCACGAACGCAGCGGGAGTCAGCTTCACGGCGGCGGCAAGGCCGACCAGCGCGCCGCGCGGCCAGCGCGGCTCCGCGGTCAGGCAGTCCAGCGTCACCAGGGCCATCAGCACGATGTTGATCTGGCCGTAGGCCAGGGTGCTGCGCACCGGTTCGAGCAGCAGCGCCACCGGCAGCAGCCAGAACGCGGCCCACACTGGCTCCGCGGCCGGCCCGGCCAGCCGGCGCAGGAATACTCGCAGCACCACGACGGCCAGCGCGATGCTGGCCACGGTGAGCACCGTGCCGGCGGCGGCCATCGGCAGCAGCGCAAGCGGCGATAGCACGACGGCCGCGATCGGCGGGTAGGTGAACGGCAGCCGCAACCCCTGGATCACCGGGACCTGCCCGTACAGGGATTGCCCGTGCAGCCACGTCAGCCCGCCGACGCGGTAGGCGCCCAGATCGATCCGGTACGGGCCGAAACCCACCCCGTGCTGCGAGTACGACAGCAAGAAGGCCGTGACCACGGCCAGGTTCACCGCCACCAGCGCGACCTGCGCCCACCGCGTGGCCGGGCGCTTCAGGAGCCCCGCGAAACCCGTCATGGTCGGCAGCGGGAACCGCGCCACGGCGAGATCGCCGGTTGCTGCCTTCACCGCCGGGCCGTAGCCGGCCACCCGTGTCTCACTCACCTGCGTAGGCCCCTTCGCCAGGCGCGGAGCCGGTCTGCGGGCTGGCCGGCCCGGTCAGCAGCATGCCGGGGTGGCCAGCCCGCGGGCCGTCCCCGTTCCCCCGTCCTCACGGTCGAACCTAGGCCGTCACGGTCGGCGCCAACATGGTGTTGGCAGGTGTCTTGGCAGTGGACCTAGCTACACCATTAGCCGTTTGCCCAGGTAATAGTCGGCAGAGGAGAATGAGCCCATGTCAGGTGAGTTGATCCGCTGCCCGCATTGCGACCAGACCAACCGGGTCCCTGCCGCGGCGGCCGGGACGCCCCGGTGCGGGAAATGCCACCAGCCGCTGCCGTGGATCGCCGACGCCGACGACGCCACCTTCGCGGACATCGCGGATGCCGCCAAGATCCCCGTCATCGTCGACCTGTGGGCGCCCTGGTGCGGGCCGTGCCGCATGGTCAGCCCGGCACTGGAGCAGCTTGCCCGCGACCTGGCGGGCCGGGTGAAGCTGGTCAAGGTGAATGTCGACGTCTCGCCGCAGTTGTCGCAGCGGTTCGGGGCGCAGGCGATCCCGACGCTGCTCGTGCTGCGTGCCGGGCAGGTGGTGGCCAGGCAGGCGGGCGCCGCCCCGCTGGCCGCGCTGCGAGCATGGGTCGACAAGGCGCTCGCCGCACCCGCTCGCTGAGGTCCGGCGCTCCCTAGCCGGTGAAGCTCTCGAGCTCGGCCAGTTCCCCCGCCTCGAGCCGCGCGTCCGCCTCATCCCGGGAGCCCGTCTTGAGCCGCGCGTCCGCCTCATCCCGAGTGGCAGGCACCCCGTGCAGGTCGTCGTGCACGTACTTCTTGCCGCGCAGCAGCGACGCGAGCGCCGCGATCAGGCAGGCAGCGATCGCGAAGTCGAACGCGATGCGCAGCCCGCTTGAGAACGGCCCGGAGATCAGGGACGGGAAGAACGAGTGTCCGGTCAGGTAGGCCGCATGGTTCGCCGGCAGCTTGCTGAGGGCGGGGCCGAGCAGCGTCCGGATCGGGTTGTAGCCCAGCAGCGCGATGCCCGCCCACAGCGGCGTGTCGCTGAAGCTGTAGCCGTGTATCGGCAGGTAGATGCCCTGCAGCCAGATGATGAGGATGAATATCAGCCCGCCGCGGCCCAGCGAGGACAGCAGGCTGGCCAGGTTCCCGGCGGTGAACGGCCGAATCCGGAACAGCGCCAGCCGGAACATCGGCTCGGCGACCCGCGTCTCGATCACGCAGAAGATGGCGAGCACCGCGAGCCCGCCGCAGATGAGGCTGAGCACGAACGGGCTGGTCCAGCCCATCGTGTGCCCGCCGTAGGGCTGGATGCCGTAGGTGATGCCGACCGACCAGGACCGCGATCAGGCCAACGCCGAACGTCAGGTTGCCCCACCAGTCGAGCGACGCAGGCCTGCGGACGCCGAGTTCGCGGAGCTTCAGGTAGGACCAGATGGTACCGAGCACCCCGAAGGGCACCGAGACAAGGAAGACGAAACGCCAGTTGAGCGGGCCGAGCACGCCGCCGAGCACCAGCCCGATGAACGAGCCGGCGATCGCGGCCACCTGGTTCAGCCCGAGCGCGAGCCCCCGCTCGTTCGCCGGGAACGCGTCGGTGAGGATCGCGCTGGAGTTGGCCATCAGCATGGCCCCGCCGATCCCCTGCAAGATCCGCATCCCGATCAGCCACCGGGCGGCGGCGGTGCCATGCAGCCAGGTCACCGACAGCAGCACGGAGAAGAGGGCGAACACCGCAAATAGTACAAACTAAATTTCCCCGCAACCTGTTCCCGCGTGCCGCCGACCAGACCAGCACGTGGACCACCTCGGTGTGCACGGGCTCGCTGATCCTGGCCGCGGCCGCCCTCCGAGCCCGCAGCCCTTTGACCCTGATCTGAGCTACGGCTCCGCGAACACGCCCTCACGCAGCGAATAGTCGTACCGGTAGATCTCGCGCCCGTCCACGTAGGCGCGCTCCGCCCGGCTCATCACGTCCAGCGGGTCGCCGGACCAGATCACCACGTCGGCGTCCTTGCCAGGAGTCAGCGACCCGATCCGGTCCGCGCAGCCGATGATCCGCGCCGGGTTGATGGTCACCGCGCGCAGCGCCGTCACCGGGTCCAGGCCCTCCTTGACGGCGAGCGTGGCCTGGTGGATGAGGAAGTGGATGGGCACCACCGGGTGGTCGGTGGTGATGGCGATCGTCACCCCGGCCGCCGCGAGCCTGCCCGGGCTGGCGAGAGTCCTGTTCCGCAGCTCGACCTTCGACCGGGACGTGATCAGCGGCCCGATCACCACCGGGATCCCCGCCGCCGCGATCTGGTCGGCCAGCAGGTACGCCTCGGTGCCATGGTCGATCACCAGGTCATACCCGAACTCCCTCGCCATCCTCATCGCGGTCGCGATGTCGTCGGCGCGGTGGCAGTGCTGCCGCCACGGGATCTCGCGCCGCAGCACCAAGCCGAGTGCCTCCAGCTTGAGATCGCGCTCGACCACGCCGCGCGACGGCGAGGGATCGATCTCGGCCGCCGCCAGCTTGGCATGATAGTTCTGCGCGGCCACGAACGCCCCGCGGATCACCGCCGCAACGCCGAGCCTGGTCGCAGGGGTCTCCTTCCGTTCCCCGTAGACCCGCTTCGGGTTCTCGCCGAGCGCGGACTTCATCCCGGCGGGCGAGCGCATCACCATCTCGTCCACGCTGCGGCCCCAGCACTTGATCGCCGCGGTCTGGCCGCCGATCGGGTTGCCGGAGCCGGGGTTGATATTGACCGCGAGCACGCCGCCGGTGATGGCGTCGCGGAAGCCCAGGTCGGCCGGGTTGATCGCGTCCAGCGCCCGGACCTGCGCGGTGACCGGATCGGTCATCTCGTTGGTGTCCTGGCCGGCCCAGCCCTCGGCCTCCTCGTGTACCCCGGCGTGCGCGTGCGCGTCGATGAAGCCAGGCAGTACCCACTTTCCCGCAGCGTCCACCACCGCGGTACCAGATGGCACCGCGAAGCCAGGACCCTCCACTGCCGCGATTCGACCATCGGAAAGCAGGACGGTCCCGCCCTCGATCGGCTCGCCCTCGACCGGAACGACCCGGCCGCCAACGATCGCGATGTCAGCCACGGGCTTCAGCCCAGGCTCTTGCTGATGGCGTTGGCCTCCTCGCCGCTCAGCTCAATGCTCGCGGCGGCGATGTTCTCCTCCGCGTGCTCGGGCGAGCCGGTACCCGGAATCGGGAGCATGGCCGACGAGCTGCCGAGCAGCCAGGCCAGTACGATCTGGCGCTCGGTCACGCCGTGCCGCTCCGCGGCGACCGCCACCGGCACCTTCCTGTCGGTCTCCTGGATCGGCGCCCAGGGCAGGAACACCAGGTCCTCCTGCTCGCACAGGTCGACCATCGACTGCGACGTCCGGTCCGTCACGTTGTACCTGTTCTGCACCGACACGATCGGCACGATCCGCAGCGCCTCGCGGAGCTGAGCCTCGTTCACGTTGGAGAGCCCGACGTGGCGGATCTTCCCCTCGTTCTTGAGCTCGGCGATCGCGCCCACCGATTCGGCGAACGGAACCGAAGGGTCGGGCCCGTGGAACTGGTAAAGCGGAATCTGCTTAAGCCGCAGCCGTCGCAGGCTGCCCTCGCACACCTCGCGCAGGTGCTCGCGGCGCCCGTCCCTGTCCCAGCGGTTCGGGCCCGGCCGCACCAGGCCGCCCTTGGTCGCGATCACCAGGTCGTCCGGGTACGGGTACAGCGCCTCGGCGATCAGCTCCTCGCTGACGTGCGGCCCGTAGGAGTCCGCGGTGTCGATGAAGTTGACGCCGAGTTCCACCACCCGCCGCAGCGTCGCGATGGCCTGCTCCCTGCTCGGCGGCTCGCCCCAGATCCCCGAACCGGTGATCCGCATGGCACCGAACCCGAGCCTGTTCACGGTCAGGTCCCCGCCGATGTCGATCGTGCCTGCGGCCGCTGCGGCTGGCTGCGCGTTCACGCCCGTACCTCCTCCTGGTCAGACGCCCAGCCTCTCACGCCCGGCCGGGAACCCCGCAGGCCCCCCCGCGACGAGGGGACGAATCAGGCACTGATCTTGGCCCGGGCGATGGCCAGCCTGACCGCCGCGGACAGCGTCTCGATGTCGTAAGCCCCGTAATGCCGCATGCCGTTGACGAAGAACGTGGGTGTGCCGGACACCCCGGACAGGTCGGCGGAATCGACGTCCTCGGCGATGCGCGCCGTCCCGAAGTGCCTCCGCAGATCGGCGCCGAACTTCTCGACGTCCAGCCCGAGCGCCCCCGCGTACCCGATCAGGTCTCGCGCGCTCAGCGCGCCCTGATGGTCAAGCAGTTGGTCGTGCATTTCCCAGAACGCATCCTGCCGCGCGGCCGCCTCCGTGCCCTCGGCCGCGAGCTGCGCGTGCGGATGCACGTCGTTCAGCGGCAGGTGCCGCCACACGTACCGCAGGTCACCGAAATCGCTCAGCAGCTCGCGCACCGCGGGCTCGGCCAGCCCGCAGTACGGGCACTCGAAGTCCCCGTATTCCACCAGCGTGACCAGCGCCTTCTCCGGCCCGCGGATGTGATCGCGGTCCGGGTCCACCGGCACCACCAGGTCGGTGATGACCTCGGCGGTGCCCAGCAGCGCCCGCAGCCGGGGCCGCGCCGGCAGCCGGTTCACCAGGCGGAACACGACCCAGGTCAGGCCGGACGCGAGTAGCGCGGCGGTCAGGATGCCGAGCTTCGCCTCCGCCAGCGGCGTCCCGCCCAGCGCCAGCGAGGCGATCAGCAGCGAGACCGTGAACCCGATCCCGGCGACCGTGCCCGCGCCCGCCACCGCGCCCCAGCCGACCGGCGGCCGCAGCCGCCCGCCGCTGAGCCTGAACACAAGCCACGCCCCGCCCGCCGTCCCCACAGGCTTCCCCACCAGGTAGCCGAACACGATGCCGAGCGTCACCGGCGAGGAGTAGGCCAGGGCCAGGAAGCCGGGATCGAGCACGATCCCCGCGTTGGCCAGCGCGAACAGCGGCACGATCAGGTAGCTGACCCACGGGTGGAACAGCAGCGCCAGCCGGTCGTTCGGCGAGATGGCCGTCCGCACCCCCTCCTGCGCCGAGGCAGCGAGCTCCGCAGTCGGCTGCTCGCGGAACATCCGGAACGCCTCCGACGCCTGCTCAAGCGAGACCCGGGAGGCCGGGTAGGCATACGAGATCAGCCCGAGCACCAGCCCCACAAGGACCGGATCCACCCCCGACTTGTAGAACGCCACCCACGCCGCGATCCCGAGCACCAGGTACGCCGGCCCGTACCGGACGCCGCGCACCCTGATCGCCACCACCACCGCGAGGAACCCGATCCCGAACGCCAGCGGCATCACCCGCACCTGCCCGCTGTACGCGATCGCGATGATCGCGATCCCGGCCAGGTCATCGACCACGGAGAAGGTGAGCAGGTAGGTCCGCACCCGGTCCGGCAGCCTGCGCCCGACAAGCGCGAGCGCGCCGAGCGCGAACGCGGTGTCGGTCGCCATCGACATGCCCCACGCGTGCTCGGTCGGCTGCCCCGCGTTCGCGATCAGGTAGATCCCGATCGGCACGACCATGCCGCCGAGCCCGATCACGACGGGCAGCGCGAGCCTGCTGCGGATCCGCAGCTCGCCCATGTCCCACTCGCGCCGCGCCTCCAGCCCGACGACGAGGAAGAACAGCGCCATCAGCCCGGAGTTCACGAACTCCCGCAGGCTGGCCTGCACCCCGGCGCTGCCCACCGCCACCGACAGCCGGGTGGCCCACGCCCCGTCATAGGACGACACGCTGACGTTCGCCCACACCAGCGCCGCCACCGTGGCCGCGGCGAGCACCGAGGCGCTGCCCGTCTCAGTCCGCAGGAACAAACGCAGCGGCGTCTGCATGTGCCGCGCCCACGCGGTCCTCCCGGAGAACGCGGACGACAACACGGTCACGGCAGCATCGTACTCACCAAAAATCAAAAGATTATTTATGCAGAACGGGCCGTGGTTCCCCGCCCGCGCCCGCCCAACAGTCCCGGGTGGCCGGCCGCGCCTGCGCGGTGCCCGTTCGCCCGCCCAACAGTCCCGGGTGGCCGGCCGCGCCTGCGCGGTGCCCGTTCGCCCGCCCAACAGTCCCGGGTGGCCGGCCCGCGCCTCGCGACGCCCCATTGGCCATCCGCGCCCGCGACGCCCCGGTGGCCGACCCGCGCCCCTTTAGGTACGCCGCGTTTTGAGCGCGCCTCCGGGCGGGAATACCTCGGGCGAGCGTGCCTGGCACCAGGAGCGGGAGGCGCGGATGGCCCTGATGTTCCTCAACGGCGACGGGATGCGCGGCGGCCGCGCTCACTACACGATCGAGGGGGTCCCGCTGCTCGGCGAGCGCCGCACCGCGCCGCTGTACCGGTTCTACTCGATCCGTGACGAGTTCCCCGGCCTGTACCCGGATGCCGAGGGCGGCGGGCCGATCGTCGGCGAGCTCTACGACGTGCCGATGACCCAGCTCCGCGCGCTGCTGGCTACCGAGCCCCCGGAGCTCGAGCTCTCCATCATCGAGCTCGACGCGGGCGAGCTGTCGTTCGCGATGCTGCTGCGGGACGCCGAGCACGACCGCTACGTGCACACGGACATCACGCGCTTTGGCGGCTGGCGGGCCTACCGCGCGAGCCTCCCGGCGTGATCTGACGGCCGCGGATCCACACGTCGGCCACGTCCGCCGGGGTCGCCAGCGAGAACACCCTGGCCAGCGCGTCGGTGGTGTCGCAGGCGTGCCTGAGGTTGACCGCCAGCGTGCTGCCCGGGGCCGGCCGCAGCCATACCGCGTCGAAGTCCTTGCCGACGCCGAAGTCGCCGACCCGGTCGTCAAGCCCGAGCGCAAGCGCGCCGGCCCGGGTTGCCAGGTACAGCAGGTGCACTGGCGTCAGGCTCAGCCCGGCGTGGCCCAGCATCTGCTGGATGAAGTAGGCCTGCAGCGCCTCCTTGGGCAGGAAGAGCCCGGCTCCCGCGCCCACGTCGGATCCGAGCGCGATGCGGACGCCGTGCTCGACGTGCCGGCGCAGCGGGAACAGCCCGCTGCCGAGCGCGCAGTTGCTTGTCGGGCAGTGCGACACGAAGGCCCCGTGCTCGGCGAGCACGTCGAGCTCGGCGTCGTCGGGATGGACGTTGTGCGCGAACACGCTGCGCTTGTTGACAAGCCCGTGCCGGCGGTAGGTATCCAGGTAGTGCCGCGCGCCGGGGAACAGCCCGGCCACCGTTGCGACCTCGGCCACGTTCTCGTTGACGTGCGAGGTGAACCAGACCCCCTCGCCCTGCAGCTGGGCGCACACGTCGAGCATGGCGTCCGACGCCGACAGCGAGAACCGCGGCGTGACCGCGTACCGCAGCCGCCCGCGCCCGTGCCAGCGCCGGATCAGGTCCGTGCTGTCGGCCAGCCCCAGCTCCGGTGACTGCAGCAGGTCGGGCCGCAGGATCCGGTCGCTGAGCACCAGCCCGGAGGTGATGTTCAGCCCGCGCCCCTCGGCCGCCGCGAAAAGCTCGTCCATCGCCGCCGCGAAGTGCGACCCGAACACCAGCGCGCTGGTCGTCCCCGAGGCGAGCAGCCCGTCGAGGAACTCCAAGGCCACCTCGCGCGCGTACCCCTGGTCGGCCAGCTTGCTCTCCTCGGGCAGCGCGCACCGCTCCAGCCAGTCAAGCAGCGGCATCCCCAGCCCGCCGATCGCTCGGATCTGCGGGAAGTGCACGTGCGTGTCGATAAATCCAGGGACAAGAATCCCCTCCGCCAGCCGGACAACCGCCTCGCCGGGGTACTCAGCCTGCAGCGCGGCAAACGACCCCCGCGCGCAGATAACCCCCTCCCGGACCAGCAGCGCCCCAACCTCCGCCAGCGCATCCCCAGGATCCCCGGTAAACGGATCCCCAGGCGTATCGACAATCGTCCCCGCGTAGATCGTCACGACGTCACGCGCTCTGCCCGCGTCCGGCTTTCCCGCTCGCCCCCGCGGCTTTCCCGCTCGCCCCCGCGCATCCCAATTTTTTCTTCTTCCCCTTTTTCCCCAGCCTCCTCCGCAGCCTCCTGGCTCGTGCCCAACATCTGTAGCAACGCCGAGGCGACGGCCACGGCGATCACTGCCGGGTCCTTTCCGGTGATCCCAGGCTGCCCGATCGGGCAGGTGATCCGGCCGATCGTCTCCCGGCTGTGCCCCTGCTCGGACAGCATGGCCTGGAACCGCGTCAACTTGACGCTGGAGCCGATCAGCCCGATGCTGCCGAGCGGCTGCGGCAGCCGGAGCGCCGCGTCGCACAGCGCGAAGTCCTCGGCGTGGTCGTGCGTCATGATCACCGCGTGCGCCCCGCGCGGCAACTGCTCGAGCACCTGCTCGCCGAGCAGCGTGTGGTAGATGCCCACGTCCGCGTGGCCGTCGATGATGTCGGCGAGCCGGACCCGATCGAGCTGCCCGGCGCGCGAGTCGACGAGCAGCAGCCGGATCGGCAGCCGCGACAGGATGCGCGCCAGCTCGTAGCCGACGTGCCCGATGCCGAACAGCGCCACCACCGGCGGCACCGCGAGCGGCTCGAGCAGCAGCCGGACCACGCCGCCGCAGCACTGCCTGCCGTGCTCGGTCCTGGCATGCGGGTTGAGCGCGGATTCGCGGATCTCCGGCTCGGCGGCCCCGCACTCGATCAGCTCCCTGGCCCGGGCGACGGCCGTTGCCTCCAGGTTGCCGCCGCCGACGCTGCCCCAGATCCGGTCGCGGCTCACCACCATCTTGGCGCCCGCCTCGCGCGGCGCGTGGCCGCGCACTTCGATGACGGTGATCAGCACGCCGGGCTCGCCGTCGTGGCGCAGTTGCTGCGCGGCGCTAAGCCAGTCCACCTCAGGCCTCCGCGTAAATAGGAACGGGCGCCACGACCGGCCGGACCTCGATGGCGTCGCGCGCTGCCTGGACCGCCCAGTAGACGGCCTCGGGTGTGGCGGGGGAGGCGAGGGTGACCTCCCGGCCGGCCGGGCCGAACGCACCCGCCGCCTGCCGCAGCGCCTCGCGCACGCTGAACGCCTCCATCAGTGGCGGCTCGCCGACCGCCTTGGACCCGTACACCACGCCGGATTCGGTCGCCCGCTCGAACAGGTGTACGTGGAACTCCGGCGGCATCTCCGAGAAGCTCGGGATCTTGTACGTGCTCGCGGCCTGGGTGTTCAGCCTGCCCCGGTGCGGCCCTTCGGTCTCGTCCCAGAGCAGTTCCTCCAGCGTCAGCCAGCCGACGCCCTGCACGAAACCGCCCTCGATCTGGCCGACGTCGATCAGCGGCGACAGGCTGTCGCCGACGTCGTGCACGATGTCCGCCCGCCGCAGCCGGTACGCGCCGGTGAACCCGTCCACCTCGACCTCGGCAGCCGCGGCGCCGTAGGCGAAGTACTTGAACGGCTCGCCCTGCATCCTCTCGGCGTCCCAGTGCAGCCCCTCGGTCCGGTAGAAACCCGCCGCCCAGAGCTGGATCCGCTGGAAGTACGCGTCACGCACCAGGTCGGCCCAGGCGATCTGCCTGTCATGGAACCCGATGCCGGCGACGATGCCGTCGGCGAAGCGCACGTCCGCCGGGTGGACGCCGAGCTTGCCCGCGGCCACGACGGACAGCCGCTCGCGGATCTGGTCGCAGGCGTTCTTGACCGCGCCGCCGTTCAGGTCGGCGCCGGAGCTCGCCGCCGTGGCCGAGGTGTTCGGCACCTTGTCGGTGCGCGTCGGCGCGAGCCGCACGGTCCGCATCGGCACGCCGAGCGCGGTCGCGGCGACCTGGATCATCTTGGTGTGCAGGCCCTGGCCCATCTCGGTGCCGCCGTGGTTGATCAGCACCGAACCGTCCTTGTAGACGTGCACCAGCGCGCCGGCCTGGTTGAACGCGGTCAGGTTGAACGAGATGCCGAACTTGACCGGGGTGATCGCCAGCGCCCGCTTGGTGTCCGGGTGCGCCGCGTTGAACGCGGCCACCTCGGCCTGCCTGCGCGCGAAGTCGCTCCGCTCGATGAGCGTCGACCAGATCGCCTCGAGCCGCTCGGCGTGCCGCACCGGCTGCCCGTACGGCGTCGCATGGCCGGGCGCGTAGAAGTTGCGGTACCGCAACTCATGCGGCTCGACGCCGAGCAGCGGCGCGCACCGGCCCAGGATGTCCTCGATGACGATCATGCCCTGCGGCCCGCCGAAGCCGCGGAACGCGGTGTTCGAGGGCCGGTTGGTTTTCGCGATTCGCCCGACGACCTCGATGTCCGGAATCCAGTACGCGTTGTCGATGTGGCAAAGCGCCCGGGCGAGCACCGGCTCGGACAGGTCCAGGCTCCACCCGCCGTTGCTGGTCAGCGTGGCGCGCAGCGCGCAGAGCCGCTTGTCGGCGTCGAAGCCGACCTCCCAGGTGGCGAAGAAGGGGTGCCGCTTGCCGGTCATCGTGATGTCCTGCGTGCGGTTGAGCCGCAGGCTGACCGGGCGCCCGGTCAGCGTGGCCCCCAGCGCGGCGATCGCGGCAAGCCCGTGCGGCTGGAACTCCTTGCCGCCGAAGCCGCCGCCCATCCGCAGGCACTGCACGGTGACCTGGTGGGCCGGCAGGCCAAGCACGTGCGCGACGATGTCCTGGGTTTCCGAAGGGTGCTGCGTGCTCGACTGGACGAAGATCTGCCCGTTCTCGTCCACGAGCGCAAGCGCCGCCTGGGTCTCCAGGTAGAAATGCTCCTGCCCGCCGATCTCGAGCTCGCCGCTGAACCGGTACACCGCGGCCTCGAGCCCGGCGCCGACGTCGCCGCGGCTGACCGTCCGCTCGTTGCCCTGGTAGCTGCCCGCCTCGATGGCGTCGTGCACGCTGACCAGCACGGGCAGCGCCTCGTACTCCGCCTCGACCCTGGCCGCCCCCTGCCGCGCCGCCTCCAGCGTCTCCCCGAGCACCCAGCAGATCGCATGCCCGTAGTACATGACCTCGCTCGGGAACAGCGGCTCGTCGTGCTTCTCCCCGGCGTCGTTAACCCCGGGCACGTCCTCGGCGGTCAGCACCCGCACCACTCCGGGCACCTCGTAAGCCGCCTCCGCCCGCAGCGAGGTGACCCGGGCATGCCCGTGCGGCGCCGACACCGGCCAAGCGTGCAGCGTCCCATACGTCCGCTTGACCAGATCCTGCGTATAAAGCGCATTCCCCGTCACGTGCAGGTCCGCGCTCTCATGCGACACCTCAAGCCCGACCACCGGCCGCTCCGGCCGATCAGCCAGCGGCCCGTATCCCTTACTCATGACCTAGGCCCTCCTCCTGACGCCGGGTTCAAGGCTGACTTCGGCCCTCCGCCTGCTCCTGGGTTCGCGGCTGACTTCGGCCGCCCTCCTGGTCCTGAGTTCAAGGCTGACTTCGGCCCTTCTCCTGGTCCTGAGTTCAAGGCAGACTTCAGCCCCCCTCCCGACCCCTGATTCTCGGCGTAGAACTTCAGCAGCGAGTTGCGCAGCATCGCGATCCGGTAGCCCTGGCTGGCCCGGTGATCGCCCATCGGCGTGCCCGCCCGGGCGAGCTCGTCCGCGGCCGCCGTGACGGTCTCCCGCGTCCACGGCCGGCCCCGCAGTGCCTCCTCGGCCGCCGTCGCGCGCAGCGGCGTGGCCGCCACCCCGCCAAGCCCGATCCTGACCGAGCCGGCGACGCCGTCCTCGAGCCGCACCGCGTACGCCACCACGACGCTGGAAATGTCGTCGAACCGCCGTTTGGCGATCTTGTGGAAGGCGGTGACCGATGCCAGCGGCATCGGGATCCGGATCGTCTTGATCAGCTCGTCGGCCCGCCTGACGCTCTGCCGGTACCCGGTGAAGTAGTCGGCGAGCAGCACCTCCCGCTCGCCCTCGACCGAGGCGAGCACCAGTGAGGCGTCAAGCGCGAGCAGCGCCGGCGGCGTGTCCCCGATCGGCGAGGCGGTCCCGAGGTTGCCGCCCAGCGTGGCCCCGTTCCGTATCAGCCGTGACGCGAACTGCGGGAACAGCTCGGCCAGCAGCGGCACCCGCCCCCCGAGCCGCCGTTCGATCTCTGACAGGCTGAGCGCCGCGCCGAGATCGACCCGGTCCGCCCCGAACGAGAACTCCCGCAGCTCCTCGATCCTGTCGATGCCGATGGTCAGCCCCGCCCGGGAGTGCCTGATGTTAAGCTCCACCCCCCAGTCGGTCGACCCCGCCACCAGCCGCGCCCCGGGATTGACCGCAAGCAGCTCCAGCACCCCCGCTAGGTCAGCCGGCCGCACATAGCTGCCCTGCGCGCTAGAAACAGAGGTGCCCGCAGCCGCGGGCGCCGCCTCCGCCATCCGCGCCAGCAACGGATCGTCCCCCTCCGGCAGCCCCAGCGCGTAAGCCGCGTCCCGTATCGGCCGATACCCGGTGCACCGGCAAAGGTTCCCGCTAAGCGCATGCAGATCAAACCCGTTGGCCCCCCGCTCATGCTCGTCCTCCCCATGACCGTCCTCGGCGCCGTTGAGCGAGGGCGGCGTGCCATTGAGCGTTGTCCCTGCGCCGTCGAGCGAGGCCGCCGCGCCGTTCACTGAGGCCCCTGCGCCATTGAGCGAAGGCGCGGGTCCGCGTCCTGGCCGGTAGTACTCGGCCGCCATCGAGCAGATGAACCCAGGCGTGCAGTACCCGCACTGAGAGCCGCCGCGATCGGCCATCTCCCGCTGCACCGGATGCAGCCGCCCCGGCTGCCCCAGACCCTCGGCCGTGATGACCTCCTGCTGGTCGAACGTCGCGGCCGGCACCAGGCAGGCGTTGATCGCCACCCAGCGCGTCCGGTCCGCCCCGTCCGGCCTGGCGACAAGCACGGCGCATGCCCCGCACTCGCCCTCCGCGCAGCCCTCCTTGCACCCGGTGAGCCCGTCGGCGCGCAGCCATTCGAGAAGCGTGACGTGCCCGCCGACCTCACCGAGTTCACGAACCCGGCCGTTGACCACCAGCTGAGGTTTCACCGCACACGCTCCTGCCTCCGCCGCCGTCCGTCTCCCAGTCGCCCTACCCGGCTGCCAGCCGTTATGCCCGCTGCCAGCCAATTCATGACGACTAGCCGCGATCTGCGACCGCTGACCCGCCCTGCGGCGGCCAGCCAGACCCACGTCGGCGCGTTTCTTGCCTAACACCCGACGATAGCTCGTCCCGCCCCGAATATCCAGATTATAATGAAAACTTTTTTCCGTATCATGGATAAGATGCCTTTGGCTCGCCTGGCTGATAGCACTCTGTGCACGTGCGTAAGCGTTTTGTCACCACAACCGCCAAGTGCCGCGACCACTGCGCTTTAGCTCGCCCCGCCTCCAACCCGTCCGTGCCCCGCATGCCCAGTTGGCACGTCCAGCCTCACCCGTTCGCGCTCCCGCGAGCCCAGTCACAAAAGATCGAAAAAGATCTGGGAAGATCCGGGCTTGCGGGAGGATCCGGTGCATCATAATCCTCCTTTTCCTCCCTGAAGCCTGAATCCTCCCCGGAAAAGTTAAGCCGATCGTACTGGTAAGCGATTTGTGGTACTGATGAGGCAAGCGGGACGGCGCTGCCTGCGGCAATCGGCCGCCGTAGGCGCGGCTTCGCGAGCCCGGAACGAATTCCGGGCCCGGAACCAGCCCCGTCGCGCGAAAGGCGCGTCAGCAGAAGCCCGGGATGGCTTGCCAGGCGCGGCCGGGGTCGGGCGCGTCGTCGCGGGTCACCGTGCCCTCGATCAGGCCGTACGGGCGGTCCGCGGCGTAGTACACCTCGTTGTCGTTGGACAGCCCGTACGGACTCAGGTCGACGAGGAAGTGGTGCTTGTTCGGCATCGACATCCGCGTCTCCGCCACCTCGGGGTGGGCCTCGAGCACCTGCTCGCCCATGTAGTACAGCGTCTGCTGCAGGGCCAGGCTGTGCTTGGCCGCGAACGACTCGATCAGGATCCGCCGCACGTCCGCGTAACTCTTGGCCCAGTCCACGTCGGTACCCACGTAACGCCAGTGGGCGGTGACCGCGGTCGCCAGGATCCGGTCCGTGGCCTCCGCGAGCGACGTGTACCTGTCCCGCGGGAATCCCCAGAACTCCGACCCGGTCGACTTGAGCACAACCAGGTCGGTCAGGCCCGACACCACCCAGGCCTGCTCGCCGTCGATGGTGGCGACGGTCGTCCGGGTGCCGCCTCCGGCTCGGGAGAAGGCGTGCCCGTGCTCGGCGCCATCGACCACGATCCGGTCCCAGCCGTACTCCTCGATGCTCACCTTCGCGCCGGTCACCCACTCGAAGTCGGCCACGAAGTGCCTGCCGAGGCGCAGCGCGAACTCCTCGATCTCACCCACCCCGTACTGCCGGGCGAACGCGTAGACGGTGTTCTTCTGGGTGTCGGTGGCAACGACGTGGGAGTTGTCGCCCTCCAGGTGCGCGGCCGCGAAGTCGCCCCGCAACGCGGTTGACACGTTCAGGTCCCTGATCTGGTGCCTGTCGCCGTCGCGGGTGATGTGGACCAGGCGGACTTCTGCCTTGCCGTACTGGTTGTCGCCGAAGGTGATGGCCATGATGAGCTCCACGATCTCTCGTAATACAGAAACTGTCTTCCTTTATCCGGAAACTCGGAACGATTCGCGCGCAGCAGGCGGCACGTCCGCCAGCCCGCCCGGTGATCCAGCCCGGCGGGCCGCCTCGTCCGCGCCGAGGCCGGCCGCCCGCAGCAGCCTCGCCAGTTGCGGCCCGGGCAGCAGCCGGAGGAACCGGTCCGCGAGCGCAGCCCGTGCCGTAAGCGTGGGCGTGCCGAACACCCGCAGCCGGGCCATGCCGCCGTCCGGGTAGACATCGAGGCGTACCTGCTCGGCCACCGGGCCGCCCGCCACGGCGAACCTATGGCGCGTGTCGGGCTGCAGGGCGGTCCGATTCAGCAGGAGGCCGCCGTCGTAGCCGAGCGTCGCCCAGCCCGGGGCGTTGCCCACGAAGTGCGAGGTGTCCAGCTCGATGACCTCGACGGAGCCGGCGCACGCCAGCCGCACGGCCACCCAGTCGTTGCCATCGTCGCGGCGCCTGGAAGTCTCCCAGCCGTCTCCCATCACCCGCGCCAGGCCGGGCATGAGCAGGTTCGCGGGGGAGGAGTAGAACATGTTGCTGCAGCCCGTGACGACCGCGCCGTTCTCCGCCGCGGCCAGGTCGATGGTCGCGGGCAGCAACCGAGGGTCAGGAACGGGCTCGCCGTGGACTCGCAGCCTGGCCACCCCGCCGTCGGGGAACATCGTCAGCCGGACGTGGCTGAAGCGCTGCTCGACGTCGACGTCGAACTCGTTGCGGGCGTCGCCGTCCACCGAGCTTCGCGGGACCAGGGTCGTCCACTCCATCGCGACAAGCTCGGCGGGCGCCGGGTAGCCTTCCGCCCCGCATGCCTCGACCGACACCTCGGGCGGGTAGTTGCCGGTGAAGTACGACGTGTCGACCACGACCCGGCGCACCACGCCGGCACAGCCGAGCCGGACGACCGCGCTGTCGCTGCCGGGTTCGCGGCGCCTGCGGGTTTCCCAGCCGTCCATGATCTGGCCCTTGTTGCCGAACGTGTGCGGCTGGAACACCGGGTCCCCGGGCTTGACCAGGTTCTCCCTGTCGGCGAACAGCTCGTCGTTGGCGCAGACAACGCCGGCCCCGAGCGACCGCGAGGCCAGGTCAACCCACTGCTTGCTGTCGTTGTTCATGCCTCAGTCCCTTTATCAGAAGGCCCGTTGATCAGCAGGTGCCCCGAGCCGGTCCCTGGCTATCGCCCGCCCCACCTGCTCGAGCAGCGCGCTCGCCTCGGTGTTGCACCTGGCCGGGTCGGACTCCAGGTCGCTCAGCGGGTAGACCGCGCTGATCCCGGCCGCGGCAAGCTGGGCCTCGGTCAGCGTGCTGCGCCCGACCACCGCCACCACAGGGATGCCGTGCCGGGCAGCGGCCCGCGCAACCCCCACCGGGGCCTTTCCCGACAGGCTCTGCTCATCGAGCGAGCCCTCGCCGGTAATCACCAGTTCCGCGCCGGCCAGCGCCGAGTCGAAATGCGCCAGGTCGAGCATCAGGCCGATGCCCGGGCGCGGCTCGGCGCCAAGCACGGCAAGGGCGGCGAAGCCGACCCCGCCGGCCGCGCCGGCGCCGGGTGCCTGTGACCAGTCGGCCCCCACGGTCTCCGCGACCACCGCCGCCCAGTGCCTCAGCCCGCCGGCGAGCTCGCTGACCTGGGCCGGCGAGGCGCCCTTCTGCGGCCCGTACACCTCCGCCGCGCCGCAGGGGCCGGTCAGCGGGTTGGTCACGTCGGTCGCGAGGAGGACAGAACAGGCCCGCAGCGCCGGGTGCAGCCCGCGAAGGTCCAGCGACGCGACGTCGCGCAGCGCGCCGCCGCCAAGACCCCCGCCAAGACTCCCGCCAAGACCCCCGCCAAGACCCCCGCCAAGACCCCCGCCAAGACCCCCGCCAAGACCCTGGCCGAGCGGTGCACCGCTGGAGCCGAGCACCCGCGCGCCGAGCGCCTGGAGCAGGCCGGCCCCGCCGTCCGTGCTGGCGCTGCCGCCGACGCCGAAGATGATCCGCCGCGCGCCGGCCTCCAGCGCGGCCGCCAGCGCCTGCCCGGCCCCGAAGCTGGATGCAGCCAGGGGCT
>JBOHCG010000030.1:0-27414 GCA_050698735.1 Streptosporangiaceae bacterium
CGCCCGCACCAGCACCCGGGCCGCCAGCGCGGCGCCGAACGGGGCGATGACGGCGACCTCGTGCGCCGCCTCTGAGGCGGCGTTGGTGAACCCGTAGAGCACGATGTTGAGCACGATCGCCACGGCGAGCACCTGGTCGACCAGGCTGACCGCGAAGAACCGGCGGAACACCCGGCAGCAGGCCCAGACCACGACGACCACGCTGACCAGGTGCAGGATGGCCAGCGCCAGCCAGGTGCCGCTGGCCCCGTCGGGGTTCGCGCCGTAGATAACGAGGATCTTCCAGAACGCCTGCACGTTGTGCACCATGTCGGACCAGGCCGTGAAGTAGAACGGCAGCCGGTTCACGGTAAAGCCGCCCAGGGCGCTGAGCACGTTGTTGACGATCCAGGCGAGCACGACGGCGGCCACGGACGCCGCGCCGAGCGACAGGTCGTACCCGGCCGCGGCGAGCCGCCGCCGCCAGCCGCCGTCGGCGTTGCGCCAGTCCCTGATCACCCGTATGGCGGCGACCACCCCGAGCGGGCCGACCCCGACGATGTACACGATCGGATCGGCCACGAGCACCCAGGCGAGCAATACCGCGGTGATGACCGGCACCCGCCAGCCAGGCCGCATCCGGTCAAGTACCAGCCAGGTCAGCATCAGCGGGATCGAGGTGCCGATGTGGCCGACGGACAGGTCGAGGGCGAAGACGCCGGCACCGAACTGCGGGGCCAGCAGGATGCCGGCCGCGATCAGCGTCCTGATCCAGGCCGCCCGGCCAGAAGAACCGCTGCGGGCCAGGATCACGGCGAGCAGGACGACCAGCGTGTAGGTCATCGCCGCCGCGACGTGCGCGGTCGCGAAGTGCGGGCCGAGGAAACTCTCAAGCAGGGCGTACTGCGGGAGTTCCGTCGGGTAGAACGAGACATCCGACACGAACCAGCCGTGCAGCAGCAGGTTGCCGTGCAGCAGGTCCCGCGCCATCAGCAGGATGTTGGCGCTGTCGGAGTCCGCCTGGTACGTCTGCGACAGCCGCAGGTAGACGACGAACAGCACCGCGCCTGCCAGCAGGTACGCAGACGCTACCGAGGTCCGGCGCCGCCGCGTGTCAGGCCGGTTTCGGCGGTCGGTCCGCCCGGCCTTAACGGGCGAGCCGGCCGGGCGGGTTATGGACTGGGGTTCAGCGCCGGTACGCAGTCCGCCCATGAAAAGGAGAGCTTAGCCGCTCTACCTGAGAAAAACCTCACCAGTTGGTTGCGATGTACTTCGTCTCGGTGAATTCCAGGAGGCCTTCGTGCGCGCCCTCGCGGCCGATGCCCGACTGCTTCACGCCGCCGAACGGGGCGGCCGGGTCGGATACCAGGCCGCGGTTCAGGCCCACCATGCCGGTCTCGAGCGCCTCGCTGACCCGCAGGCCGCGGGCAAGGTCGCGGGTGTACACGTAGGAGACGAGGCCGAACTCGGTGTCGTTGGCCCACCGGACCGCGTCGTCCTCGGCGGTGAACCTGACCACGGGCGCGACCGGGCCGAAGATCTCGGTGCCGAGGATGCCCGCGCCCGACGGCACCTGGTCGATGACCGTCGGCTGGTAGAAGTAGCCCCGCCGGTCCGGTGCCCGACCGCCGGTCACCACCGTGCCGCCGTCCGCCGTCGCGGACTCGACGAGCTCCGCCACCTTGGTCCTCGTCGGCTCGTTGACCAGCGGGCCGACGTCGGTGGCCTCGTCGAGGCCCGGGCCGACGACCATGCGCTCGAGCCTGGCCGCGAACGCCTGGCTGAACTGGTCGGCGACCGACTCGTGCACGTAGAAGCGGTTGGCGGCGGTGCAGGCCTCGCCGCCGTTGCGCATCTTGGCGATCAGCGCGCCCTCGACGGCGGCGTCGATGTCGGCGTCGGAGAAGATGATGAACGGCGCGTTGCCGCCGAGCTCCATCGAGCAGTTGATCACGTTGCCGGCGGCCTCACGGAGCAGGATCCTGCCCACCTCGGTGGAGCCGGTGAACGACAGCTTGCGCACCCGCGGGTCATCCAGCATCGCCGACACGACCGCACCGGACTTCCGCGAGGTCAGCACGTTGACCACGCCGTCGGGCACGCCCGCCTCAGCAAGCAGGCCGGCGATAGCCAGCGCGGTCAGCGGGGTCTCCGAGGCGGGCTTGAGCACGACCGTGCAGCCGGCCGCCAGCGCGGGGCCGATCTTGCGGGTGGCCATCGCGGCGGGGAAGTTCCACGGCGTGACGAGCACCGACACCCCGACCGGCTGCCGCATGACCAGGATCTTGTTCGCACCCGAGGGCGCCTGCATGAGCACGCCCTCCATCCGCACGGCTTCCTCGGCGTACCAGCGGAAGAACTCGGCCGAGTAGGCCGCCTCGGCCCGCGCGTCACGCAGCGCCTTGCCGTTTTCCGCCGTCATCAGCCGGGCCAGCGACTCGGAGTTCGCGGTCATCAGCTCGAAGGCCCGGCGCAGGCACTCGGCCCGCTGCCGGGGCGGCGTGGCCGCCCACCCGGCCAGCGCGTCGTGTGCCGCCCCCACCGCGTCCAGCGCGTCCTCCACAGTCCCGTCCGCCACCTCGGTCAGCGCGTCCTCAGTGGCCGGGTCGATCACCGTCAGCGTGCCGCCGCCCCGCCCGCCGGTCCACTGCCCGCCGATCAGCAGGCCGGTGGGTACGTCGATGCCGACCAGTTCGGCCAGGTTGTTGCTCATGGATTCACGCCTCCTAGCGCTGTCCCCCGGAGGGGGACCAGGGGGTGTCCGGGGGGAAGGTCCCCCCGGAGCGGGGGGGGTTAGGGGCGCCGTCCCCCCTGATCGCAGAGCGCACGGTCTCGGTGATCCTGTCCGCCGAGGGCAGCACGTGATCTTCGAGCTTATCCGCGGCAGGCAGCGGGACGTGAGGGGTGGTGATGCGAACCGGGGGGCCGGTCAGCGCGCCGTAGGCCTCCTCGGCCACGATCGAGACGATCTCCGCGCCCCATCCGCACAGCCGGGGGTTCTCCTCGACCGTGAACAGCCGGCCGGTCTTGTGCACCTCGGCCAGGATCGTCCTGGTGTCAAGCGGCACCAGCGACCGCACGTCCACGACCGTGGCCTCGATGCCGTGCTCGGCGGCCAGCTTGCCCGCCGCGGCGAGCGTCCGCGGCACCATAGCCGCGAGCGCGATGATCGTCGCGTCCCCGCCCTGGCGCAGCACGCTGGCCCGGCCGAGTTCGTCGAGGACCTCGCCGTCCGCCGGCACCTCGCCCTTGGTCGCGTACAGGCCCTTGTGCTCGAAGAAGATCACCGGATCGGGATCCCTGACCGCCGCGGCGAGCAGCCCGACGACGTCGCGCGGGTTCGACGGCGCGACCACCTTGAGGCCGGGTACCGCCATCGCCCAGTTCTCCACGGACTGCGAGTGCTGCGCGCCGAACCTTACCCCGGCCCCGTTCGCGCAGCGGATGACGAGCGGCAGCGTCAGCTGGCCGTCGGACATGTACCTGATCTTGGCCGCCTCGTTCGCGATCAGGTCCCAGCAGACCGCGAAGAAGTCGCTGAACATGATCTCGGCGATCGGCCGCAGGCCGGTCATCGCGGCGCCGATCGCGGCGCCCAGGATGGCCTGCTCGCTGATCGGGGTGTCGCGGACCCGGTCCGGCCCGAACTCCTCGAGCAGGCCGACGGTGGCCTTGAACACCCCTCCGGCCGCCGCTACGTCCTCGCCGAGGAAGACGACGCTAGGATCGCGGCGCATCTCCTGCGCGATGCCACGCGCGACCGATTCACGGTAGGTGATAACTGCCACCACGGCTCCGTTCGGTAAAAATTGATTTTGAATTTACGGGCGGATGACGGCGATCACGGTGGCGACGGGTACGGTCTGTCCCTGGCCGACGCGGATCTCCGCGAGCACGCCTGAGGCCGGGGCGGGGATCTCGGTGTCCACCTTGTCGGTGCCGATCTCGAGCAGCGGCTCGCCCTCGGTGACGGCGTCGCCGACCTGCTTGAACCACTCGTTGACGGTGCCCTCGTCGACGGTCTCCCCCATCCGGGGCATGATCACCTCGACGCCGTCCATCAGTTCCTCCAGGCGTGGCCGCCGTCGGCCCACATGTTCGTTTCGGCCAGGCTGACCCTGGGCTCGGGGCCGGCCTTGGCCTCCTCGGTGGCGCGGTCCACCGCCTCGCGGGCGGCCTTGTCGATCGCGTCAAGTGCGGCGCCCTCCACGCCGCGGCCGATGAGGACCTGGCGGTAGGCCGGCAGCGGGTCCCTGGCCAGCCATGCCTTGACCTCGTCGTCGGGGCGGTACTTGCCGGGGTCGGCGCGGGAGTGGCCGCCGTGCCGGTAGGTGACCGCCTCGATCAGGGCCGGGCCGCCGCCGTCCCGCGCGGCCCCGATCGCGGTCGCGGCCGTGCGGTACACCGCCTCCACGTCGTTGCCGTCCACCACCACTGCCTCCAGGCCGTAGGAGGCGGCGCGGTCGGCGGCGGGCCTGGGCACCGCGGTCACCGAGCCGATCGCGGTGTACTCCATGTACTGGTTGTTCTCGCAGATGAAGACCACCGGGAGGTGCCAGACGGCGGCGAGGTTGAGCGCCTCGTGGAACGCGCCGATGTTCGTCGCGCCGTCGCCGAGGAAGCAGACCGTGACCTGCCTGGTCCCCCGGTACCTGGCCGACCAGGCCGCGCCGTTGGCGATGACGAGCTGCGCGCCGATGATCGCATACGCGCCGAGGATGCCGCGGGAGGCGTCGAGCAGGTGCATCGAGCCGCCCTTGCCGTGCATGAGGCCGTTCTCCCTGCCGAGCAGTTCGGCCATCACCGGGGTCATCGGCGTGCCCCGGGCCAGCAGGTGGTTGTGGCCCCGGTAGGTCAGGAACATGTAGTCGTCGGCGGCCATGGCCTGGGACACCCCGGCCGCGACCGCCTCCTGGCCGGTGCCGAGGTGGGTGGTTCCCTTGACCAGGTTCTGCAGGAAGAGGTCGTAGGCGCGTTTCTCGAACAGCCGGATCTCGGTCATCTTCCGGTACAGCTCGAGCGCGGTGGCTTCCGGTAGTGCGTCTGGCACGTGACTCGCCTCGTCAGTAGGGGTTGGTGACGTAGAGGTCCTGGGCCGGGAACTTGGTCAGGATCTCGACCCCGGCGGGGCCGACCACGACCTCCTCCTCGATCCGCGCGGCGGACCGCCCGTCGGTCGCCGGGCAGTAGGTCTCGAGCGCGAAGACCATGCCCTCCTTGATCTCGATCGGCGCGTCCAGCGAGGTAAGCCTGGAGATGATCGGGCGCTCGTGCAGCGCGAGGCCGAGCCCGTGCCCGAACAGCAGGCCGAACGCGGTCCTCTCGTCCGCCAGCCCGATCTCCTGCGCGGTCGGCCAGATCCTCGCCACCTGGTCGGTGGACACGCCCGGCTTGATCATGTCGATCGCGGCGTCGATCCAGTCGCGGGCCTTTTTATAGGCGTCCTTCTGCGGCTGGCTGGCCCGGCCGACCGCGAAGCAGCGGTAGTAGCAGGTCCGGTAGCCGTTGTAGGAGTGCATGATGTCGAAGAAGGCCTGCTCGCCCGGCCTGATCATGCGGTCGGAGAAGTTGTGCGGGTGCGGGTTGCACCGCTCGCCGGACACCGCGTTGATCGACTCCACGTCGTCCGAGCCCATGTCGTAGAGGCGCTTGGCGGCCAGCGCGACGATCTCGTTCTCCCTGATCCCCGGGCGCAGCGCCTCGGCGATGTCGGTGTAGGTGCCGTCGACCATGGCCGCGGCCGTGGCGAGCAGCGCGATCTCGTCCCTCGACTTGATCTCGCGCGCGTCCAGCATGACCTGCTGGCCGTCGCGGATGTCGATGTTCTGCTTCAGCAGCTCGAAGAAGGTGGGGGTCTCGGCCCAGTCGATGCCGACCGGCTCGTTCCCGACGCCGGCGGCCAGCAGGCGGTCCTTGATCTCGGCGACCTGTTTGCCTGTGAGGCCGGAGGCGGGCGGGGCGGCGCCGCGCATCGTGGTGTAGGAGGCGATGCAGTTCTCCGGCTTCAGCCACGGGCAGTACATCCTGTGGTGCACCGCGGCGGAGCCGAAGTCCCACAGCACCAGCTCGCCGGTCCTGGTGTACAGCGCGTACCTGCACAGCTTGTCCCTGGTCCACTCGCCGATCGCGACGCCGGTCAGGTACCTGATGTTGTTGTTGTCGAAGACCAGCAGCGCGCCGAGGCCGGCGTTTTCCATCGCCTGCATGGCGCGGTCCAGGCGGTGCCGCCGCAGCCTGGCGAAGTCGACGCGCTCCTCGAAGTCGACGTTCATCCGGCCGGGCGCGGGAGCCAGGGGAAGCTGCGGTACGGCGGGCATCTGCTGTGGTCCTCCTCGGCGTCGCTGCACTCACCATCCAATGACCTGTGCAGTGAGACTGTCAAGGTGGCGGCCGGGAACGTGCAGTGTACATTGACATCATGCCGAGCGACTTCGACCCCGGTACCGGGCTCGGGCCTCGGCTGCGCGCGGCCCGCGAGGAGCGCGGGCTGTCGGTCCGCGAGCTTGCCCGGCGGATCGGCTGCTCGGCCAGCCTGATCTCGCAGATCGAGCGCGGGGTGTCGGTGCCGTCGGTGGGCGTGCTGTACTCGCTGGCGACTTCGCTGGGCAGCTCTTCTGATTACCTGCTGTTCGGGTCCTTGTCCGCTGCGGCCCCTGGTCCTGAGGTCGGCGCATCCCGGCCGATCGTGCAGCGGGGCGGCGGGCGGAAGATCATCGACCTGGCCAGCGGGGTGCGCTGGGAGCGGCTCACGCCGCAGTCGGACGCGCGGGCCGACTTCCTCGAGGTGGTCTACTCCCCCGGCGGTCACTCGACCGACGAGCGTCGGCCGCTGCGCCACGAGGGACGGGAGTACGGCCTGGTGATCAGCGGGACGCTGCAGGCCAATGTCGGCTTCGAGAGCTACGAACTCGGCCCCGGGGACTCGATCGCGTTCGACTCCTCGACACCGCACGAGTACCTGAACAAGACCGGCGAGGTCGTCCGGGCCATCTGGGTCGTCGTGCACGCCGAGCCCGGCCGCGGCTGAACGTACGCGGGCCGCGGGCCTCAGGGGCGGGCCGACAGGCCCAGCAGGACGCCGTCGACCACGCGGGCGGCGAAGCCGCCGTCGAACGTCGCGTCCTGGGTCTTCTCCCTGGCCAGGATGATCCCGGTCAGCGCGAGCACGGCGACCTCGATGTCGGTGTCCGGGCGCAGTTCGCCGGTCTCGATGCCGCGGCGCAGGACCGAGCGGATGACGTCGCGGCGCGGCTCGACGACGGTCTCCTTGTACCGCGCCATCAGCCGCGGGTACTTGTCCCCCTCGCCGAGCAGCAGCGCGTACCGCCGCGCCTTCCTCGGATCGGCCTTGTCCGCGCACATCACCTCGACGATCGCGAGCAGGTCCTCCCGAACGCTCGCGCCCTTGGGCTCGGGGTACGGCGACTTGAGTGAGCCGAACGCGGCGAGCAGGAGCTCCTCCTTGTTCGGCCAGCGACGGTAGATGGTCGCCTTGCCTACCCCCGCCCTTGCGGCGACCGCCTCGACGCAGACGCCGTCGAAGCCCTGCTCCGCGAACACGTCAAGCGTCGCCTCGATGATCGCCTGCTCGGCCTGCTCGCTGCGCGGGCGGCCTGGCCGGCGGGGCAAGTCGACCGGCTCGGTCTGGTTGTCCGAGCCGGTCGCCTTGCCCACGATCACGGGCTGCATGATGCTGGTCACACCTCCCGTTCGGCGTTCTCGAGCATGTCTCGTTCCATTATGGCCAGCTCGGCCTCGTACTGGCGATCCCTGGCCGGCGCGGCCTTCGGCTTGCCTGGCATCCAGCGCAGCACCACGAACCCGCCCGCGAGCGCGAGCAGCGCCGCGACCAGCGTGGTGAAGTGCATGGCGTACACGAACGCGTCGTTCGCGGGGACTAGCAGCGACCGGCCCGAGGCGCCGAGTTGCTGCGCGATCGCCTGGGTGGCGGAGATCGACGAGGATGCGGCGTCCCGGGCCGTGGCCGGCAGGCCGTCCAGCGACGGGCTGAGCGACTTCCGGTAGAACTCGGCCAGAATCGAGCCTAGGACGGCCACGCTGAGCGCCACCGCGACCTGGCGGGCGGTGTTGGTCAGCGCCGAGCCTGCGCCGGCCCGCTCACGCGGCAGTACGTCCATGACGGCGGCGGTAGCGGCGGGCATGACCACGCCCATGGCCGCGCCCTGGATGCCGAACAGCACCGCGAGCACCCAGATCGGTGAGGTGGTGCCCAGCGTGGCGTAGCCGGCCACGGCCGCGGCCATGGTGAACAGGCCCGTCGCGCCGACCGCCTTGGCGCCGTACCGGCTCACCAGGGCGGCGCTGCGCGGCGACATCAGCAGCTGGCCAAGGGCGAACGGCACGGTCAGGAGACCGGCCGACAGCGGGCTGTAACCCCGGACGTTCTGCAGGTAGAAGCTGGTGAAGAAGAAGACGCCGCCCATGCCGAAGAACACCAGCGCGAGCGCGCCCACCGAGGCCGACAGGCGCCGGTCGCGGAACAGCCGGACGTCGAGGCTGGGGTGCTGGATACGGGTCTCGTACCAGGCGAAGGCCGCGAGGATCACCAGGCCGCCCGCGATCGGGCCGAGCACGTCCAGACGCAGCCAGGCGCCGGTGTCGCCACCCTGGACGATGCCGAACACCAGCGTGATCAGGCCCGCGATGGACAGCAGCACGCCGATGAAGTCGATTCCGCCGGCTTCCCTGTTACGCGACTCGGGGATCAGGATCGCGGCGGCGATGGCGCCGCCCACGGTGACCGGAACGTTGATGAGGAAGACCGAGCCCCACCAGAAGTGGTCGAGCAGCAAGCCGCCAAGCACCGGGCCGGTAGCGATGCCCAGGCCGACTGCGGTGGCCCACAGGCCGATCGCCCGCGCGCGTTCGGCGGGCTCGAAGACGTTGGAGATGATCGAGAGCGTCTGCGGCATGACGGCGGCGCCGCCCAGGCCCATCGCGGCACGCGCGAAGATCAGCTGCTCGGGCGAGCGCGAGTACGCGGAAAGCAGCGACGCTATGCCGAACATCGCGAGCCCGATCATGAGCATCCGCTTGCGGCCGATCTTGTCGCCGACCACCCCGAACGTGAACAGCAGGCCGGCGAAGACGAGGGTGTAGGAGTTGATGGCCCATTCGAGCTGGCTCTGACTCGCGCCGAGGCCCCCGTGCGGCTCGGCGATGGTCTTCAGCGCCACGTTGAGCACTGTGTTGTCGATGACGATGGCGAGCAGCCCGATGATCAGCACGCTGAGAATGACCCAGCGGCGACGGTAAATCGTCTGCGAATCCATGTGTCCCTTCCGGATCACTTGAAGCTTGCGGGCGGAGCCGGGAAGGAGCCGGACCATCGGAGTGTTGCCACGATCGGAGCTTCCAGGCACCGCAACTATCGATACGGAACGGTCTCGTATCTAAATTTAGTCCGGGCTTGGGTGTGAGCTGGGCCACATTTGGCTAGGGGCCTTACCTCGCTGCGGGTCCCGCCGGGCTGCTCTTGACTCTTGGACGCCGCGCCTCGCTGCGGGTCCCGCCGGGCTGCTCTTGGCTCTTGGACGCCGCGCCTTGCCGCGGGTCCCGCTGAGGTGCTTTTTTTGATCAGCCGAACGGGCCGTGGTGCGTGTCCGCGCTACTGGTTCAGGGCAACCATGATCGTGGCCAGAGCTCGGTCATATTTATGCAAAACTGGCCACGATCATGAGACGGCGCCAGCTACGGGAGGATGTCGAGCTGGCGGAGGGTGCCGGAGAGCGGGTCGACTAGCAGGGAGAGGGTCAGGGGGGCGTGCTCGCCGGTTAGGGCGACGGTGGTCGAGGCGGCGCCGTCGCCGGCCTTCCAGGCGTCGAGTCGGCATTCGCCGGCCCATGCGGCGGCCATCCGGAGGCGGCGGGCAAGCAGGCCTGCGTCCACGGTGTCGCTCACCGCGATGGCAGGGGGCCAGTCGCGGTCGGTGCCGTTCAGCCAGGCGAGCAGGGCGTCCAGCGTGGCGCGCAGCGGTGATCCCGGCGCGGGCGGCACGGCGAGGGTGAGGGACTGGACCCTGGGCTCGCGCTGCGGGGTCAGCTGGATCTGCACCTGGGTCACGCCGTGCTCGCCCGCCAGGTACCACCGGCACTGCGCCCGCGTGTCGAACTCGGGGGGCCGGTCGGCGTCGTCGCGGAAATCCCCGATGCGGTCGCGGATCACGGCGATGGTCTTCCGCCGTTCGGCGAACGGGGCGTCCTGCGCGACGTTGGGCGAGAACAGGCGGGCCGCCTCTGCGTCGTCCCAGGATCGCAGCAGCCGGCTGACCGTGTCCCTGGCGGCCACAGTCTGCGGCCACGGGGGTATCTGGACTGCTTCCTGCCTGCTTTGCAGCACTGCCGGCAGGATCCTGGCGGCCAGCGACTGCATGCCCGAATACGTGCCGTTGCCGAGCGCGATCACGCCCGTCCTCGTGGCGGGGTGCCAGCGCATGTTGCTGCCGAACCCGGGGTACCCGCCGCTGTGGCTGACCACTCGTCCCCAGTCCGGATGCTCCCCGACGAACAGCCCGAAGCCGTAGGCGCCCAGCAGCATGGGCCCGGCCTCGCCGGGGAATCCGGGCTTGTCCCAGCCCGTCAGCACCTGCGTCAGCTGCATCTCCCGCCGGGTGGCGGGCCGGACCGGATGGCTGTCGTCGGCATCCCCGGGCGGGAAGGCGGCCGCGAAGCCGTCGACCCAGCGGGTCAGGTCGCGCACGCAGCTGAAGATCCCGCCCATCGGGGCGAACGCTCCGCACGGCTCGAACGCGACCTGTGACCAGCCGTCGGGTGCGCGACGGTAGCCATGGGCGACGCCCGTGCCGAACTCGGCGGCCTCGAACCCGGTGCGGGTCATGCCGAGAGGGCGCAGCAGGCGATCGCGGATGTAGTCCTGGTACGCGGTGCCGGTAACGGCGGTGATGACCCGGCCGAGGATCGCGTAGCCGAGATTGGAGTACTCAAACCCGATGCCGGGCGCCCCGGCGAAGCTCACGCCGCTGGCCAGGAACGCCGAGAACTCCTCAAGCGGCAAGCCCTGCTGCCGGTCGCCCCACGGGTCATCGGTGGGGAAGCCCGCCGTCATGGTCAGCAGGTGCCGGAGCGACACGGGCACCGAATCCCGGGTCACCGGCGGCCAGCCGCGCAGCTCGGGCAGGTACGCCTCGGCCGGGTCATCGAGCCCGAGCGCGCCGTCGTCGCGCAGCGCTAGCACCGCCGACGCGGTGAAGCTCTTGGTCATCGAGGCGATGCGGAATACCGTGTCGGCGTCCGGCGCCGGCCCGCCAAGGCAAAGCTCGCCGAAGCCTGCCGCGTGCACGAGCTCGCCGTCGAGCACGATCCCGTAGGCGAACCCTGGCTGCCCGCCGCGCCGCTGGAAGTCCGCAGCCATGGTGTCGGTATCCGCGAAGTCGACCATCGTCCAAGTCTGCCATCGGCTATATCGCCAGCTCCGTCTGCATGCCATCATGAATACGTCCGGGTACGCCGCGAGGGCGACACGAGACGGGGAGGCTGGAATGCCACAACTGGATTCATCGGTGGCCGCGACAGGACGGCGGACCACACCCGAGCCACTTTACGGCGGATCAGGCACCGGGCGCCGGGTGACGATCCGCGATATCGCCGCCGCAAAGGCCCGCGGTGAGAAATGGCCCATGCTCACCGCCTATGACGCGCTTACCGCGGGGATCTTCGACCGGGCCGGCATTCCGGTGCTGCTCGTCGGCGACTCGGCGGCGATGGTCGTCTACGGCCACGACAGCACGATCCCGGTCACCGTCGACGACCTGATCCCGCTCACCGCCGCGGTCGTGCGCGGCACCAGCCGCGCGCTTGTCGTCGCCGACCTGCCGTTCGGCTCCTACCAGGCCTCCTCGGGCGCCGCGCTGGCCGCCGCGACCCGCTTCCTGAAGGAGACCGGCGCGCACGCGGTCAAGCTTGAGGGCGGCCGGCGGGTCGCGCACCAGGTCGAGGACATGGTCGCGGCCGGCATCCCGGTGATGGCGCACCTCGGCCTCACGCCGCAGTCGGTCAACGCGTTCGGCGGCTACCGCGTGCAGGGCCGCGGCGAGGACGGCGCCCGCCTGCTGCACGACGCCAAGACTCTCGAGGCGGCCGGCGCATTCTCTGTCGTGCTCGAGTGCGTGCCCGAATCGCTGGCCGCGCAGGTGACCGAGGCGCTGAGCATCCCCACCATCGGCATCGGCGCCGGCCCGCACTGCGACGCCCAGGTGCTGGTCTGGCAGGACATGGCCGGCCTGACGCCCAGGACCGCCAAGTTCGTCAAGAAGTACGCCGACCTGGCATCGGTGCTGACCGACGCGGCCACCGCCTTCGCGCAGGACGTGACCTCCGGAGCCTTCCCTGATGAGGAGCATTCCTACCGATAAGTGGAAAGGACCTGGCGCGTGCTCCACATCTCGTCCATGTGATCTGCATAAGGGCTGCACGATGCCATGATCGTCTGGGCATCGGTAAACGGGCGGCTGCTGTTGCGACTGGGCAGCTGTCCGCGGGGGGTGGTAGGCGGTGCCCGCCCCGTGGTGCGCGAGTTCGCCATCGTTCGGTCCGCCCGGGGGCGGGCCGGTGGCTGCGGTGGGCGATAGCGGTCCACGGGATATCTCTGGCTAGCGGGCACCGCCACCATCCGCGCATCCGCCTATGTCCCTTCCGTCCCTTCCGTCCCTTCCGTCCCTTCCGTCCCTTCCGTCCCTTCCGTCCCTTCCGTCCCTTCCGTCCCTTCCGTCCCTTCCGTCCCTTCCGCCAGCGGCAGCGTGAGCGTCATCTCGGTACCCTGTCCCGGCTGGCTGGTGGCGGATAGCCGGCCGCCCTGCGCGCGGGTGAGCTCGGAGGCCACCGCGAGGCCGATGCCGCTGCCGGAGATCTGGGCCGCCCGGCGGCCCCGCCAGAACCGGTCGAAGATGCGAGGGAGTTCGTCGGCCGGGATGCCGGTCCCAGTGTCGGTGACGGTCAGCACCGCGTCCGCCGCCGCGGGTCCGGCCGCGATCGTGACGCGGCCGCCGGCCGGGGTGAACTTCAGCGCGTTTGTCAGCAGGTTCGTGATGACCTGGTGGAGCCAGTGCGGGTCGCCGAGGACCTCGGCGGTGGCCAGGCTCCGCTGGACCGTGACCCCGGCCGCATCGAACTGGGCGGCCAGGCTGTTCGCGGCGGCGGCGGTGATGCCGGCCAGGTCGCAGCGGTGCCGTGACAGGCGCAGGCCCGCGGCATCGGCGGCGGCCAGCGTCTGCAGGTCGGTGACCATGCGAGCCAGCCTGAGCACCTCATCGCGGAGCGAGGCCAGTTGCTCCGGGGTCGGCTCGGCGATCTCGTCGAGCAGCGCCTCATGTCCCGCCTGGAGCACGGCGAGCGGGGTGCGAAGCTCGTGGGCGACGTCGGCGACAAGGTCCCTGCGCAGCTGTTCCTGCCGGGCCATGGTGTCGGCCATCTGATCGAACGCCGTTGCCAGCTCGCGCAGCTCACCGGGCGCAGCGACGGTCCCGACCCGCGCGGTGCGCTGCCCTCGTCCCACCGCGCGCGTCACCGCGATGATCTGCTCAACCGGGCGGGTGATCCGCCGGGACACCGCCAGCCCGGTCAGCATTGCGAGCAGGGCCGCCAGCCCGGCCGCGCCCGCGATGGCCCGCAGCAGGTCGATCTCCAGCGCATGGTCGGCACTGGCCAGACCGCGGTCAGTGAACCGGACGCCGGTCTCCCCCACCCGCTCGCCCCGCACCATGATCGCCGCGTCGTACTGCGAGCCCGGCTGCGCCGCGTAGCCGGGCGATGAGGTCACGACGGTACCTGACTGGCCGCGTATCTGGGCATCGGCGCCGGTCCGCACGGCCAGGTCGAGCACCGGGCTCAGGTCCGCATCGGCCCAGCTGTCGTTCCGCTCCCAGGCCGCCGCCGCGGCCGCCGCGATCGCGCTGGTCAGCTCGGTGTGCTGGGTGATCGCCAGGGACGATACGTCCCTGGCCGCGAATACCGCCGTCAGGCCGGCCAGCAGAGCGACCGCCATCAGCGCGACCGAGATAAACGCCAGTGCGAGGCGTAGCCCGAGGGCGCTGCCGCGTGGCAGCGGAGTGGCAACAGTTCCGTCAGGGTCTGAGCCGTCAGTCATCGCGGGTCAGGCCCAGCCGGTACCCGCCGCCGAGTACGGTCTGGACGATCTGGGGGCGGCCGGGGTCCTGTTCGATCTTGCGCCGCAGGTTCTTCACGTGCGAGTCAACGGTCCGGTCATACCCCTCGAACTCGTATCCCCGCACCCGGTTGATCAGCTCGAACCTCGAGTAGACCCGGCCGGGGACCGTTGCCAGTGCGACCAGGATGCCCCATTCCGTCGGAGTCAGGTCGGCCATAGTGCCGCGCACCATGACCATGCGCCGCTGCTCATCGATGACCATGAGCCCGCCACCGTAGCTGGCGGGACCCTGCCTGGCCACCGGCACGCCGCGGCGCAGGATCGCCTGGACCCGCAGCACGAGCTCTCGCGGGCTGAACGGCTTGGTCACGTAGTCATCAGCACCAAGCTCAAGGCCGGCGATCCTGTCATCCTCGGTGGCCTTGGCCGTCAGCATCAGGATCGGCACGGCCGCGACGGCGCGGACCTCACGCGCGACCGTCTGACCGGATACGTCCGGCAGGCCGAGGTCGAGGACCACGATGTCGGGCGCCGCCGACGCCGCCAGCGTGATGGCCTCCGCGCCTGACTCGGTCGACAACACGGTGAACCCGGCCCGCTCCAGGTAGGACCGGACCAGATCTCGAAGCTTGCGCTCGTCCTCCACAAGAAGCACCGTCGCCGCCATCGCCGCTCTCCTCCCCCACTTGCCTGATATCTCCATAATCGCCGGACCGGCGGCCGACTGCGGAAGGTCTCCTGCATACAATCACCATTTCCGCTTCACCTGTCGTGCGTCCCGGCACGCTGTGATGTGAGCATGCCGCAGCGAGCCGACGGTCCCGATCCGCAGGGTAAGCGCAGATGACCCGTGCTGACCTGCTGGTCCTGCTGCCGTGGCTGATCTTCGCCGCGGGCGTCGGGCTGATTGGCTGGCGCCTCATGGTCACCAGGGGGACTTGGCGACGCCGAAAGGACCGCCGGTGAGCGCCTACGGCCTGGCGCAAGCGCGCCTACGACCCCGTGGACTTGTTCCAGCTCAATCGGAACAGCCGCCCCGCTCCCTGAGCTACCCGGCGGCGATGCCGGTGGCGATCATCAGTCATGCGGAGGCTAACTGATGCCGCTGATATTGCTGGGAATATTGAGGGTTCAAGTGCCCCGTCTCGCAGCGACTGCCGCAAGGATCGTGGTGGATCGGTGCTCCGTGGCGGATCCGGCGTACCACGATGCCCTCAGAAGTAGGTGCGGGGATCGGGAAACCACCGCCCGTTCGGAAAAAATAATGGGTTTTAGATTTCCGGGATACGTGGTTGAGCTGGGAGTTCATTTGGCGCGTCGGTGAATTGCCTGATTCGTCGGAATTGCGGCGAAGGGTGATCGGGTGGATACGTAGCGATATGGCTGCGCGCGCGGGGATTTGGGGGCACCATGGATACGTGGATGCGGATCAGGTGGCTACGCTGCGTTCGCTGCTCGCCCCTACCGGGTGGCTTGAGCGGACCCGGATGTTCGCGCGGGGGTTGCGGAAGGCGACCCGGACGCCGGGGGGGCTGCTGCTCGTGGGCACGCCGACCGAGGAGCCCTGGCATCTCGCGGCGCACCTGGACGACGAGAGCCGGCTGTCGGGGATCGAGGAGCTTGCCCCGACGCTGGTGCGGTGGCAGGTGCCCGCGGAGGCGCCCGCGCATCTGCGGGTCGGGCTTGACCGGCTGGAGGCGGCGCGGCGCGGGGAGACGCTGTTCGTCGTGACGCCGACGACCGCCCCGGTGCCGCTGCTCGAGCGGGTCAGCGACGCGCGGCGGCTTGGGGCCACGATCTTCGCGCTTGACCAGGGGGACCCGGAGCTTGACGGGCTCGCGCACGAGGCGATATCGCTCGCACCCGGACCTGGGTTGCCCGGGGGGCTGACGTTCGGGGCGGCACAGCACCTGGTCAGCGCGGCGTGCGGCGAGCTTGGCGGCGACCGCGGCGAGTTCGGCGTGGCCGGGCAGTCACGGCAGGGGCAGGCCAGGGTGCCCGGCTACCAGCGGTACCGGCCGGGGGTGCGGGGGCTGCGCGACCGGGTGGCACGGCTGCTCGACGTGGTGAGCGGCCCGGTCCCCTAGGCGTCTAGGGTCAGGACCATGGTGGGGCGCTCGATGATGTGATCGGGGCGGAGCGGGCGGACCGCGGTTCCGATGGCGAAGAACTCCGTGGTGTGGCTGCCCCAGGTGTGGCTGTGCTGGCGGAGCTGGACGCCGACGATGCCCTCGGCGTGCAGCTCCTCGGCCTCGGCCTGCATCCGGCTCATGGCGAGCTCGCGGGCGTCGTAGAGGGCCTGGGTGAACTGCTCGATCTCGACGTTGCGGCCGATGTTGCCCATCTTGGTGCCCAGGCGCTGGTGCGCGATGTGGTAGACGCACGAGCCCATCACCATGCCGAGCGGCGCGTAGCCCGCCCGGATCAGCGTCCAGAAGTCCTGGCCGGACAGGTCGGAGGTAAACGGCTGCTTCTTGTTGTTGCGCCAGTTGTCGACACCGCCGCCGCCGGCGCCCTCCTCGGCCTTGACCGCCGTGCCGACCGCGATGAATTCGGCGATGTCCGCGCCGAATTCCTTCATCTCGACCTCCAGCCGGACGCCGACGATGCCGTCTGCGCGCAGCGCGTCGGCCTCGGCCTCCATCCGGGTCATGGCCAGCTCGCGGGCGTGGTACATGGCCTGGGAGAGCACGTCGAGCTCCTGGTTGCGGCTCCAGCGGCCGACCTGCAGCCCCACGTGGTAGATGGAGCTGCCGAGCACCAAGCCGAGCGGCCGGAAGCCGACCTCCCGCACCAGCAGGAACTCGTTGACCGACAGGTCGGAGGTGAAGATCGAGCCGGCCTTGCCGGGCTGCAGCTCCGCTAGGCGGCGCATGGCATCCTGCGGGACACCCGCGGCGCCGAGTTCGGTCGCTATGTTCCCCTGCTCGGTCATGGCCTCTCCTACAGAGCTCTCGTTCGAGCCTTGGCTGTTTTCATATCCGTATCCTGGCCGCCTGGCGGCGCTGCGGGTCGAGCGACATGATGGCCAGCGTCTTGCCGTGCTGCTGTTCCGTGCGGGCGAACCGGGCGATCGCGGTACCGATGGTGGTCGCCTCCACGATGTGATCCCTGCGGCCCTCCATCGCCGGGCACTCGCGTTCCCGTACCCGCATCTCCATCGCGGCGATCACCACACCCTCGGCGCCGAGCCGCTTGACGTCGCGCTCCAGCTGCTGGCGTGAGTCGTTCCTGGCGTCGTTAACCAGCTCGGTGTAGCCGACGACCTCGGCGTTGCCCGCGCCCCAGCGGGTCTGGCCGACGGTCAGCCAGTCATCGTGCCGGGATCCGATCGAGATGCCGAGCGCGAGCCCGGCAGGAACCCAGCCCTTCATGATCAGCTTGGCGAAGTCCTGCCCGGACAGGTCGGAGGTGAACGGCGCCCGCAGGTGGCCCTTGGACTTCGGCTCTACCGGGGGCGCGCCAGGCGCGCGGATGGCGGTCCCGATGGCCTTGAACTCCAGGCCACCTGCGGGAAAGCTGCCGATGGTGAGCCGCACGCCGACCACGCCGTGGCCGCCGAGTTCGGCGCACTCGGTCGACATCCGGTCGAGGGCCTTGTGCCGTGCCTGGTACATCGCCTGCACCAGCGGGCCGAAGGAGCCGAAGCCGCCGCGCGAGGACACCTGGGTGACGGTCCTGGCCGGGACGCCGTACCCTCCCCAGTTCCCCCAGGCCCCCGGACAGTTGTAGCCGCCGGTGAACCCGATGTTGTAGACGGCGGCGCCCAGCACCTGGCCGACCGGCGCGAAGCCCACGCTGCGGATCGCGGCGAACTCGTCGGACGTCAGCGCGGACCCCCACGTGCCGCTACGCCGGATTTCCGCCATCCGGGCCTCGGCCACGGCCGGCAGTTCTTCGCTCACGCCCTAAGCCTAATAGGGTGGCGGGCCCTTTTAATCCTTTGGAGTCCCACTCCTCGTTTCTCTTCTGCACCGTTGCCAGCGCGCGGGCCGCCTCTTCCTTGGTGGCGAAGGGACCGAGCCGGTCCTTGCCCGGGGTGGGGCCGTCGTCGTCCTCGACGCTGCGGGTCTTGAGGCTGAACCACCATCGCTTCTCGTTGTCCATGCACATTAGACTCGCAAAGCATGGCGACAGTGCTTCATCCGGGTCGGCTTTCACCCGCCCGACAGGTTCCCGCGGACATCCCGCGGCCGGAATACGTGGGCAGAAAGAATCCCAGGCTCGGCGAGCCGGACGTCAAGACACCCGAAGTCATCGAGCGGATGCGGGTGGCGGGCAAGCTGGCCGCCCGCGCACTCGCCGAGGTCGGCGCGAACGTGGCGCCCGGGGTCACCACCGATTACCTGGACCAGGTAGGCCACGACTTCCTCGTCAGCCACGGGGCGTACCCGAGCACGCTCGGCTATCGCGGGTACCCGAAGTCGCTGTGCACCTCGCTGAACGAGGTGATCTGCCACGGCATCCCCGATGACACGCTGGTCAAGGACGGGGACATCGTCAACATCGACATCACCGCCTACATCGGCGGCGTGCACGGCGATACGAACGCGACCTTCCTGGCCGGCGACGTGGACGAGGAGTCGCGGCTGCTCGTGGAGCGCACCCGCGAGGCGATGATGCGCGGCATCCGCGCGGTCGCGCCAGGCCGCGCGCTGAACGCCATCGGCCGGGTGATCGAGTCCTACGCGCGCAGGTTCGGCTACGGGGTGGTGCGCGACTTCACCGGCCACGGCATCGGCCGGACGTTCCATTCGGGCCTGATCGTGCCGCACTACGACGACCCGCGCAACGACGTGATCATGGAACCGGGGATGACGTTCACCATCGAGCCGATGCTCACCCTCGGCACGATCGACTACGACGTCTGGCCGGACGGCTGGACTGCGGTGACCAAGGACCGGCAGCGCACCGCGCAGTTCGAGCACACGATCCTCGTCACCGAGGACGGCCACGAGATCCTCACCCTGCCGTAACGGGCCTGGGCTGCCGTGGGTGACTACGCGTTCGACGCGGATACCGCTGTCTCGCGCCTTGGGCCTGATGAGTTCAGCGCGACGCTGACCGACCGGTGGAACGGCATGACCAGCGTGGTCAACGGCGGCCTTGAGATGGCGATCTGCCTGCGCGCGCTCGGGCTGAGCATGCCGTTCCCTGATCCTCTCGTGGTATCCGGGCTCTTCCTGCGGCCGGGGACGCCCGGGCCGGCGACCGTCCGGACGTCGGTGCTGCGCAGCGGGCGGACCACGGCCTTCGGCGAGGCGAACCTGTCACGTGACGGGAAGGAGATCGTCAGGGTGATGGCCGCGTTCGCGGACCTGGACGCTTCTGCGGCTTCTGCGGCTTCTGCGGCGGGTCCGGTTTTCGTCGGCGGCGGTCCGCCGGACCTGCCGCCGCCGCAGGATTGCGTAGGCTTGCCCGTTGCCGCGTTCGGCCCGGCCACGATCGCGGAGCGGATCGAGTTCCGGCCGGCGGAACTGCCGGGGTGGGTGCACGGCGAGCCGGGCGGGCGCCCCTCGATGGACTTCTGGATGCGGTTTGCCGACGGGCGGGACCCCGATCTGCTGGCCCTGCCGCTGCTCGTCGACTGCACCGCTCCCTCCGTGATGGAACTCGGCGCGCTGTCCGCCACCATCGAACTCACCGTGCACCTGCGGGCGCGGCCCGCGCCGGGCTGGCTTGCCTGCCGGGCGTCCACGCGGTTCGTTGTCGGCGGGTACCACGAGGAAGACTTCGAGATCTGGGACTCATCCGGCGCCCTGGTGGCCCAGTCCCGGCAGTTTGCCCTGGTGGTGGCCTAGGCCTGTTGCTGCTCCCGCCTCGGCAGGCGGCCGCGGGCGTGCAGGCTGATCGAGTAGCCCGTGCCGCGGCCACGCAGCCAGTGAGGCTGGCCGTGGACCCGGACCGGGCCCGGACGCAGGACGGCGCCGCCCGCGGCCCGGTCCGCGCCCTCGGTCGCGTCGCCGGCGATCAGCGTGGCCACGTCGCAGTCACACTCCTGCCCTTCGGCGTCCGGCGGCAGGACTACCAGCCAGGCCAGGAACGAGGGATCCTCGACGACGCTTATTGCCAGCGGCCGATCGGGGTCGAAGCGGACCAGGCTCCACCATCGTTCCGGCGCGGCGGCGATCATCCGCAGCTGGCCGGCCAGTGCGCCGAGGGTCGGGGGCGCTGTTTGCGCCTCGGCGGTTGCTTGCGCTCTTGCTTGTGCCTGGGCGCTTGCTTGTGCTTCGGCGGGCGGTTGCGCGGAGACGAGGGTGAGGGCCTCGGCGAGCCTGGCGATCTCGGGAGCAACGGACATGTCTGCGATCAACGGAGGATCCTTCGTGTGCGGGCGCCCGCGACGGGCGGCCCAGGCGGCGACAACGGTCAGCTGAGGTCGTTGTCAGCGACAACACGAAGGACAGAGCGCGCGCAGCATCGCCGCGGTGACACCCGAGTGGTCACCGTGGCAGCGGAATGCGCGGCCTGGCATGCGGGATATCGTACACGGTGAGTGACACGAGCGGGTTACTTCCGCTCCGGCTTTTCCGCCCCTGGCGTGGGTGAGTGTTTCTGGGATGTGCCACGACGGCTCGTTCCGCAACTCGCGTGGATGAGCGTTTCCGGAAAAGTGCCACATCGGTTCGTTCTGCTAAAAATGATCTTTTTTGTTACGGACATTGCCGGTGAGCGGTATCGGCTTCAGTCCGGGGTTGCCGTATTTCTGGCGGAAGATTCGGGCTTGATGGAAGAAAAGGTGCCATATAAAGCGCCTTTTCTTCCGCTAAGCCCCGATTTTCCAAGATCTTTTCGAGGGGTTCGCGTCCTGGGGCACTTGTGCGCCACACGGCTCATGAGTATCTCGGGACGCGCGGACGCCCGCGGCGGCGGGTTAGCGGGCGGCGGTCAGGCGCTGGATGGCGGGGCGGGCCGACTCCTCGGTGACCTTTCCGGGATCGGCGGACCAGGCCGCGGCGCACAGGGCGCGCAGGCCGTCGATGCGCGGGCCGGTACCGGTCAGCTGCAACTGGTTCCCGTCCAGGCGGGCCGTCCAGCCGGCGCAGCAGAACTCGCCATCGTCACTGGTCACCGCGGGATGCGGTTCGAGCAGGCCGGTCAGGTCCTCGGCTATGTAGGTGGCGCGCTGCTCGGGGGGCGCGAGGATCGCCTCGGTCAGGCCGGTCACTCCGGTCAGCACGAGCAGGCTGTCGGCGCCGACCCGGGTGGCGCTCTCGATGTCGGTGTCCAGCCTGTCTCCGACGACGAGGGGGTGCTTCGCGCCGGTCCGCTGCACCGACTCGTGGTACAGCGGGGGTTCCGGCTTGCCCGCGACAACCGGCCTGACGCCCGTGGCGGTCGCGATGACCTGGATGAAGGACCCGTTACCAGGCTGGTTGCCGCGACTGCTGGGCAGCGTGAGGTCGGCGTTGGAGGCGACGAAGAGGGCGCCGGCGGCGACGGCGAGTCCGCCCTCGGCCAGCAGCGAGTAGTCCACGCCCGGCGAGTAACCCTGCACCACCGCCTGCGGGTGGACGGCGGCGTTGGTGACCGGGCGCAGGCCGCGTTCGCGCAGCGCCGTCCGCAGGCCGTTTCCGCCTACGACCAGGACTGGGGCACCCGCGGGGAGCCGCTCGGCGAGCAGGTGGGCGGCGGCCTGGGCGGAGGTCACCACGTCGCTCGGGGTGGCCGGGACGCCGAAGCCGGTCAGCAGCTCGGCGATGGCCGCCGGCGTGCGGAAGGCGTTGTTGGTGACGTAGGCCAGCCGCATGCCGGCCGCTTCGGCCTTACGCAGCGCCTCGGGCGCGCCGGGGATAGCGGCGCCGCTCAGGTAGACGGTCCCGTCCAGGTCGAGGAGGGCGACGTCATAGGCGGTGTCGAGGGGATCGGCGCTGCCGCGCGGCGCGCTGGCGGTTCTCGTCACCGGGCGCCGTCCTGGTCGGTGCGCTCGGCGTAGTCGGCGTCGTTGGAGGGGTCGGTGTGGTCGGCTTGGTTTGGGGATTGGGGGCCGGCCGGGCGGGTGTCGTCCCTGGCCCGCAGGGTGGCGCGGACCGAACGGAGGGCCTCGGTGTAGTGCGCCGCGTCAGGGCGCATGGCGGCGGCGAGCGCGAGGTACTCGGCGGCCGCGGCGTGATCTCCGGTCCTTGCCAGGGCAAGCCCGAGCCCGAAGTTCGCGTAATCATCGGACGGGCTGGCCTCCACGATCATGCGGAAATTTTCCGCCGCCTCGGCGTAGCGGCCCGCGTCGAACTGGGCCCGGGCCAGTGCCTCCCGCACGCTGCGGGAATCTGGCTCGGCCGCCGAGGCACGCTGCAGTACCTGCGCCGCGGCCGCAGGACTGCCGCGGCCGAGAAGCTCCATGCCACGCTGGTACCAGGCGTGCACATCTCCCTCCGGAAGGGCATGGCCAGGGAGTTTTTCCTCCCGACGGGAATCACCGCTCCCGCTCGATCCTTCTGACATGGTGTGCAGACCCTTCCGTCCGACTCTGGTTCCGGTCTCGTGCTGGCGCCCTTCCGCGGCATCCGCTATGCCCGTGACCGGGTGAGCGGGATCGCAAATGTCACTTCACCACCGTACGACGTGATCAGCGGCGGCATCCTCGAGCACCTGCGGGCGGCGGATCCGCACAACGTTGTCCGTCTTATCCTGCCAGGCGTCGGCGCCGAGGCGAGCCAAGCCGCCGCCGGCCTGATGCGTGAGTGGCTGTCGGCCGGCGTGCTGATCAGGGACCGGATGCCGGCGTTTTACGTCTACGAGCAAAGTCTCGACCAGCCGGACGACGCGGCCCCGCCGTGGCGGCAGCGGGGCATCATCAGCCTGGTCCGGCTGGGCTCACCCGAATCCGCTGGCATCCTGCCTCATGAGAATGTCATGCCGGGCCTTGTGGCCGACCGCCGGGAGCTCATGGCGGCCACGCAGGCCAACCTGGAGCCGATCTTCCTCATCTATGACGGCGACGACACGGACGCTGCCGAGGAGAGCACGGCGACCGAGGTCGTCGACCGGGTGGCGACCGAACGCGCGCCGCTGGTGTCGATCACCACCGACGACGGCGTGACTCACCGGCTGTGGCGGATCAGCGAGCCTGCCGAGCACGCCGCGATCGCCGCCGACCTGGCGGGCCGCCGCGCCCTGATCGCGGACGGCCACCACCGGTATGCCGCCTACATGGACCTGCAGGCCGAGATGCGAGCCGCTGGCCTTGGCGACGGTCCGTGGGACTACGGGCTGGCGTTTCTTGTCGACTCCGATGCCTACCCGCCCCGGATCGGAGCGATCCACCGCGTCGTGCCCGGCCTGCGGCCGGAGCGCGCAGCCGAGTTGGCCAAGGCCGCGTTCGTGGTGCAGGACCTGCCGACGGAGACCGGGCTGGACGAGGCGCTCGGGCTGCTGGCCGCGGCCGGGGCCGAAGGGACCGCGTTCCTGCTGGCCGGGGATCCGGTGGGCGGAACGCGCTTCCGCCTGCTCAGCCACCCGGATCCGGTGCTGGTCGCGGCGTCGATGCCGCGCGGTGCCTCGGCGCCCTGGCGGTGCCTGGGCGCGTCGGTGCTGCAGCAATTGCTGATCGGGCGCCTGTGGGGCATCACCGACAGCGAGGAGGCGGTCCTGATCAACCACGACGCGGCGGACGCGGTGCGCGCGACGTCCGGCACCGGGGCCACCGCCGTCATCTCCAACCCGCTCTCCTTCGAGGCCGTCATCCAGACCGCGGCGCAGGGCGAGCGGGTGCCGCGTAAGTCGACGTCGTTCGGGCCCAAGCCGAGGACCGGATTGGTGCTGCGGACATTCGGGCCGTCCGACTGAGCCAGGCCCGGCGTCGGGGCCCGGCCCGACGTCGGGCACTTCCGATCTGGGACAATGATCCGGTGGACGAAGCGAAATCGCCGAGGGCAACGGACATCACCGCGCTGGGGCATGAGGTGTTCCAGATCGATACCCGGATGGCCGGCTATGACGGCATCACGGCCGGCTACCTTATCAGGGGCGAGCGGCCCTGCCTGGTGGAAACGGGAACCGCCCCTTCCGCACCGGTGGTGCGCGACGCCCTGGCCCGGCTCGGGATCGGCGCCGCCGACCTCGCGACCGTCGTGGTCACGCATATCCATCTCGACCATGCGGGCGGCGCGGGCGACATCGCCGCCATGTATCCGGCGGCTCAGATCGTGGTGCACCACCGGGGTGCGCGGCACCTCGCCGACCCGAGCAGGCTGATGGCTGGTGCCCGGGCGGTCTACGGCAACGCGCTCGAACGGCTCTTCGGCGTGCTCACGCCCGTCCCCGCCGAGCGCATCGTGGCTCTCGAGGACACCGGAACCGTCGATCTCGGCGGCGGCAGGTCGCTGCGCAGTCACTACTCCCCCGGTCACGCCAAGCACCACGTGGGTCTCATCGATTCAGAAAGCGGCGACCTTTACGTCGGCGACGCGGCCGGTGTCTACCTGCCGGAAACGGGCGATCTGCGGCCCGCCACGCCCCCGCCGGATTTCGATCTCGAGGCCGCGCTCGCCTCGGTGCGGAAATTCGTTTCGCTGCAGCCGACTCGCCTGTTGTTCAGTCATTACGGGCCGGTCTCCGCGGTCGCGGAAACGCTGGACCGGTCGGCTGAGGAAATCACCGTCTGGGTGGGGGAAACCCGGGCGGCGCACGCGGCAGGGCTGGATCTGGACCACGCCGTGGCTATGGTGCGGGACCGCACGAACGCCCGGTACTCGGCATTCGAGCCGGGAGCCGATCCCGCTATCGCCAGGAAATTCGACCGGGTCAGCGGGGCCGCCTCGAATGTCGCCGGGATCATGTACTGGCTCGACAAGACCGAGGCAACGGCGCCTGGCGGCGAGTAACTAGGCTTCGGGATCCTCGTCTTCTGGGTCCTCTGGGTCCTCTGGATCCTCTGGATCCTCCGCGCCTTCTGCGTCGGCAATTTCGTCTGGGTCCGCTGTTTCCTCTAGGTCCTCGAACTCCAGGCCGTCGAGCTCGTCGAGGCGGTCCGCGGCGTCGGTCTCGCCGTTCGCATCGGCCGCGGCGGCCCGCGCGAACGCATCACGGGCCTCGTCCGTGCGCCCCGCCGCTAGCAGTGCGTCCGCGTACGCGTAGAACAACCGCGCGGACCAGGGACGCGGGCGGCCGCTGGTCAGCTCAGGCACCTGCAAGACCACCACGGCAGCGTCGGCGAGCCCCTGGTCCCTGCGTATCCCCGACTCCACGATGCGAAGCTCGATCTGGGTGGCTCGGTCGAGGGTGCTGACGTCCGCCTCGCGCACCAGGGCGAGGGCACGGTCCGGCCGTCCGAGAGCTCGCTCGCTGTCGGCCATCATCGGCAGGTAGTCATCGCTGCCTGTCATACGGCGGGCGGCACGGAGTTCGGACAGGGCCTCCGCCCATCGCCCGGTCCGATACGCGGCGATGCCGCTAGCCTCCCTGACCACGCCGACCCTGGCGGCCAGGCGCCGGGCAGCAAGGGAGTACTGGTAGCCCTGCTCGAGGTCTTCGGCCAGACCGGCGGCCACGAGATACCTGGCCACGCTGTCGGCGAGGTCGTTCGGCAGGCTGTTCAGCTGAGCCCGGGCTTGCGGGTCAAGCTGCTGGGCGCTGATCTCGTCCGGAATCCGCAGCCCTGCCGCGCGCGGTTCGGTGACGGCGGGACCGCGGCCCGCGGAGTTCCACGAGCGAGGCCCGGCGGGCTCGGAGTCACGTGTATAGGCCCTCGGGCTACGCGTAAAGGCCCCGGAACCACGCGAGCCGCGAGTGGCGGCCCCCGAGCCGCGCGCAGAGGTCCCCGAGTCACGGGTCAACGGCCTCGGGCCACGGGCCTGGCCGGTTCCGGCCGACGACGGCCTGCCGCCGCGGGCCGGAGCTTGGGTCCGGGCGGTCCGGCGTGCGCCATCGCCTGGGCCCTGGGCTCGGCTCCCGCCTGAGGAGTCGGCGCGCGGCGCCCGGCTGGCGCGGGGTCGGCCATCGCCTGAGGAGTCGGCGCGCGGCGCCCGGCTGGTGCGGGGTCGGCCGTCGCCTGAGGAGTCGGCGCGCGGCGACCAGTTCGTCCGGCGCGGCCCTTCGGGGCGTCCGGTGCCGGGCTGCCCTTCGGGGCTTCCGGCCGTCCTGCGTTGCCCCCCAGGGCTTGCGGTCCTGCGTGGTGCGCCGGGGCCTGCGGTCCTGGGCTGCAAATCGGGACGCGCGGTGTCGCGCGGTCCCAGCGTGCTACGCGGGCGTGAGATCCTGCCTGGTCCCTCGGCACGCGCGGTGTCGCGTGCTTCTCCGGTCGGGCGCGGGCGCGCGGTCCTGCGTGGCCCTTCGCCGACGGCGGGTGCGCGCCGGCGCTGGTCTGATGAGCGGACGGGCCCGCGGGCTCCCTGGGCGGTGTATGACCCCGGCCTGCGGCGTGGCCCACCGGCTGCCTGTGTCCCCACCTCGTCGCGGTCCGCGTCGCCGGGCGTCGTTCGGGGGCCTGGCGCCGTTCGCGGGCTTCGGTAGGTTCTCGGGTTTCCTGCAGCCTGCTGGCTACGTCGAGCACGCGGAGCCGGACTGTCCTCACCTGGCTCGCCTTCGGCGCGCGGGCCGGGACGGCCGCCGGTCGGGCGCGTTCCCTGGATACGCTGCTGGCCTGCCCACGGCGGCTTCCCGCCTGTCCTTGGCTGGCCCTCGGCGCCTGGCCTCGCATTGTGCTGCGGCGGCCTGCCGCGCCCTTGAGACCGAGCGCCCGCGCCAGGTCCCGGGCGTCTCGGCGTACCGCCACTCGTCTTTCGTTCCCGCGGCGTCCCGCGTCCCTCAGCCACGCCACAACCTCCAGCATCCGCCATAAGACTATCCAGACAAGCGAAGAGGGCCGCTCAACCTCATCGGGAACGACCCTCTTCAAACATTGTCCGGCGGCGTCCTACTCTCCCACACGGTCCCCCGTGCAGTACCATCGGCGCTGAAGAGCTTAACTTCCGGGTTCGGAATGGGACCGGGTGTTTCCCCTTCGCTATAACCGCCGAAACCCTATTGAGATGTCACCGGCCCGCTCAAAGAGGGCCTGCATGCGACCGTATCTCAGGAACCGCACAGTGGACGCGAAACAAGCAAATGGAGTAGAAGCCAAGCCACTCGGCCTATTAGTACCGGTCAGCTGCACACGTTACCGTGCTTCCACCTCCGGCCTATCAACCCAGTCGTCTACTGGGGGCCTTACCTGGTTAACCCAGAGGGAGACCTCATCTTGAGGCGAGCTTCCCGCTTAGATGCTTTCAGCGGTTATCCCTTCCGAACGTAGCAAACCAGCCGTGCTCTTGGCAGAACAACTGGCACACCAGAGGTTCGTCCGTCCCGGTCCTC
>JBOHCG010000031.1:0-26845 GCA_050698735.1 Streptosporangiaceae bacterium
TCGCCGGGTTCGGCGCCGGGGGACGAGGCGTGGCCGAACGCGCCCGCGGGTTCGGCGCCCAGGTGATCGTGACCGAGATCGATCCGGTCCGCGCGCTTGACGCCTCGCTAAGGGGATTTCGGGTGCTGCCGATGGCCCAGGCCGCGCCGCTCGGCGAGGTGTTCATCACCGTGACCGGGTCGTGCGACGTGATCGCCGCGGAGCACCTCACGGCCATGCGCGACGGCGCCATCCTGGCCAACGCGGGGCACTTCGATGCCGAGATCGACGTGCGCGCGCTCGCAGCCAGCGCCGCGGCCGTGCAGCGCGGCGTACGGCCGCACGTGGACGCCTACGACCTCGGCGACGGGAAGACCCTGCTGCTGCTCGCCGAGGGCCGGGTGGTGAACCTGGTCGCGGGCGAGGGGCACCCGCCCGAGGTGATGGACCTGGCCTTCGGCATCGAGGCGCTCGCGCTCGCCTGGCTGGCCACCAACGGCGGAAAGCTCCCCGTCGGCGTGCACGAGGTGCCCGCGGACATCGACGCGGAGGCCGCCAGGCTGGTGCTCGCCACCATGGGCACGTCCATCGACGTGCTCACCGAGGCCCAGCGCGCCTACCTGGAGTCCTGGCGGATCGGCTCGTAGGCTAACCGGACGCCGGTCAGGCTCGGCTCCTCCGAGCCCTCTGCACCCTGCGTTTCGTCCGCTCCTGCGACGTCGTCCGCGTAGTCGCCGATGGCCTGCACCGGAACCTCGATGGGCGGGCCCGCGGGCGCGGCCGCCGGCGGCTGCCTGGTCAGTACCAGCCAGGCGACCAGCCCGAGCGGGTACACGTAGTATCCCCACCTGGTGGCGGGCGCCAGCGTGAACATCACCGCGAGTCCCCAGGCCAGCCGCCACGCGGCGGCGCGCACGTTGGCCGGCGGCCGGTAGACGAGCGAGATCGCGAAGGCCAGCCCGGCCGCGGCCAGCAGCCCGACCGCCACCCAGTGGCCCAGCGTCCCGGTGTTGGCGAGCAGGTGCCCGGGCAGCGGGCTGGCGGCAGGCGTCTTGTGCTTGGTCAGGCCAAGCGGGAACAGCACCGTGTTCTGCACGAACGCGGGCGGATTGGCCAGCGCGGCCGGGGCCATCGCGACGGACAGGCCGACCGCCACCAGCACCGTCAGCCCGGCGAAGCGCCAGGCGGACCGAAGGGCGTCACGGGTCGCGAGCATCGCGCTGAACACGGGTACCGCGGGCCACGCGGTCGCCTTCATCGCGCACGCCACCCCGAGGGCGAGCGCGGCCTGCAGCACGCCGGAGGGACGGGCGATCAGCGCCAGGGTGAGGAACATCAGCGCGATCACCGGCGGGTCGGTGATGCCGATCGCCAGCGGGAACGCGATCACCGGTGAGGCCACGACGAACAGGGTGGACAGCTTGACATGGTGCCGGCATTCCTGGCATCCCCGATGCGGCGTCGCGATGCGGAACGCGAGCCAGATCAGGGCCAGCGACACGGCCGCGAGCGGGATCCGCGGGTCGCCGAGCAGGCCGGTGGCGCCAAGCGCCTTCGGCAGCCCGAACACCGCCATCACCGGCAGGTAGGGGTTGTAGGAGATCCAGCCGGCGAACTGCCCCTGCTGCAGGTACGGCGTGCCGTGCTGAAGCAGCAGCGTGGCCGACCGGGAGATCACCAGCACCTCCGGCGTCGGCTGCACCCGCGTCGCCAGCCAGGTCAGCGGGGCGGCCAGCGCCCCGGCCAGCGACATCAGCAGCGGCACCAGCATCGGTACCTTCTTGTGCCGGGTGAGCCAGATGAAGGCCGAGGTCACCCCGTAGCACACGGCCGCCCAGATCGCCCAGGTCCGGTCCGCGTGGCCGGTGTCGGCGGCCAGGGCCGTCGCGTAGATCGTGAACGCAACGTTCGCCGCCAGCAGCCGGCTGCGGCTGAGCCAGTACACGTGGACTGGCGCGGGTTGGTCGTTTTCTACCTGCGTGCGTTCCACTGTGCTGGTATCCGCCCGTTCACGTGAATTGTCCCCTGTTTGTCTATCCAGCTGTAGGGCCAGCAGAAACGGTAGAACTGCCCCCGAAACAGATAAATAAGCCTATCACCAGGTGTTACTGGGCCCACGTTCGGGGAGCTTTGAGAATCGCATGCTATGGCAGCCGCTAGGGCAGCTTCCAGTCAACAAGCTCGGCACCCTGCTGCTGGAGAAGCTGATTGGCCCGGGTGAACGGGCGCGAGCCGAAGAAGCCGCCGCCGGCCGAATACGGGCTCGGATGCGCCGACTCGATCAATGCCACCCCGTCAAGCAGCGGCGCGAGCGTCCGCGCGTCGCGCCCCCACAAGATCGCGACCAGGGGCTGCTGCTGCTGCTGCTGCTGCTGCTGCTGCTGCTGCTGCTGCTGCTGCTGCTGCTGCTGCTGCCGCCGCCGCCCGGCCAGCGCCCTGATGGCCTGCTCGGTGACCTCCTCCCAGCCCTTGCCCCGGTGCGATCCCGGCTTGCCAGGCGCCACCGTGAGCACCCGGTTCAGCAGCAGCACGCCGCGTTCGGTCCACGGGGAGAGGTCGCCGGTGGCCGGGGTCGGGAAGCCGAGATCCGCGGTGTACTCGGTGAAGATGTTGACCAGGCTCGGCGGCAGCCGGCGCACGTCGGGCGCGACCGAGAAGCTCAGCCCGACGGGGTTGCCTGGGGTGGGATAGGGGTCCTGCCCGACGATCAGCACCCGCACGGCACGCAGCGGCTGCTTGAACGCCCGCAGCACGTTCTCGCCCGAAGGCAGGTAGCGCCGGCCCGCGGCGACCTCGGCCCGCAGGAAGTCCCCCATGGCGGCGATCCGGCCGGCCACCGGTTCGAGCGCGTCCGCCCAGCCAGGGTCGATGATCGTCCGCAGCGGCTCCGCCATGACCAAAACTGTAACCGTCCCTGGGGGGCGAGCCGAAGGTCAAAATCTTTTTGCCGCCGAACGAGCCGTGGTATCCCCCGTCCCTTCCGCGTGCTTGTCCCGGTCTGGCCAAGCCCGGCCGGGGGTCCCGCCGAGGGCGCGGTCGGCCCCGCCAGGGCGCGGTCGGCCCCCGCCGAGGGCGCGGTCGGCCCCCGCCGATCGCGTCTCCGCCGCCGCCTGTCCCCGCGCGATTTGGTTTGATTTACCCCGGTATCGGAAAAGCTATCCCCGAACGGGTGTCGCGTAGCAGGAAAATGAGGGTAGCCTGCGTCCACGCAGATCAATAACCACATGGAACGATGGGGCCCATGAAAGGACGTGTGCTGGTCGTCGACGACGACGTCGCCCTCGCCGAGATGCTTGGCATCGTGCTTCGCGGTGAAGGGTTCGAGCCGACCTTCGTAGCCGACGGTGACAAGGCGGTGGAGGCGTTCAGGGACTCCCGGCCCGACCTGGTGTTGCTCGACCTGATGCTGCCCGGCTCCGATGGTATCGACGTGTGCAGGCAGATCCGCGCCGAGTCCGGGGTACCGATCGTCATGCTGACCGCCAAGACCGATACCGTGGACGTCGTGCTCGGCCTGGAGTCCGGCGCCGACGACTACATCATGAAGCCGTTCAAGTCCAAGGAACTCGTCGCCAGGGTCCGGGCCAGGCTGCGCCGCACCGACGAGCCCGCGCCGGAGATGCTGCAGATCGGCGACATCGTCATCGACGTGGCCGGCCACTCGGTCAAGCGCGACGGCGAGACGCTCAACCTCACCCCGCTGGAGTTCGACCTGCTTGTCGCGCTTGCTCGCAAGCCGCGGCAGGTCTTCACCAGGGAGGTTCTGCTCGAGCAGGTCTGGGGATACCGGCATGCGGCGGACACCCGGCTGGTCAACGTGCACGTGCAGCGGCTTCGCGCCAAGATCGAGAAGGACCCCGAGCACCCGGAGATCGTGGTCACCGTGCGCGGGGTCGGCTACAAGGCAGGACCTGGCTAAGCAAGCGGGCCGGTGAAGGTGGCAGCGGGAAGCACGAGTCGGCAGCGCACCTGGACGACGTCGTTCCGCAGATCGCCGCTGATGCGCGCGGTCCTGCGGCGGCTGCCGGGCCGGGTCAAGCGCTGGCTGCGGGTGGGGCGCCGGTGGCGGCGCTTGATGGTGGCGCAGCTGAACAGCCGCTGGCACCGCTCGCTGCAGTTCAGGGTGCTCTCGACCACCCTGGTGCTGTCGGTGCTCGTCATCGCCGTGCTCGGCTTCTTCCTCGTCCAGTCGATAGCCGCCGGGCTGCTGCACGCCGCGGAGAAGTCCGCGGTCTCCCAGGTGGACAACGGCCGCCAGTCCGCCGAGGCGCAGACCTCCGTGAACGTGCTCGCGCAGCCGTCCTCGCAGGCCGGCGCGCCGACCAGCGCGGTCAGCGTCGCGCTGACCATCACCAGGATCCTGCAGCAGGCCAGCGGCACCTCCGGCAGCTACCTGGTCTTCGTGCAGCTGACCGCCGCCGCGGACGCCTCCGTGCCGTGGGTGGGCCAGCGTGACGTCAACGTGTCCGCGACGATCCCGCAGGCGCTGATCGCGCAGGTGTCGACGGAGCAGGTCAACGACGAATCCGTGAACGAGAACAACGCCATCCCGTGGTACCAGCCGACCACCCTCGTCTTCGAGCAGGGGCAGGGCAGCTCGGCTCCGGCCCTGGTCGCGGGCGTTCCGCTCGGTGCCTATTACCAGCTCTACTACGTGTTCCCGTTCACCGCGCAGCAGCAGACCCTGCTGCTCGTCCAGCAGGTGCTGATCGGCGTCGGGCTCGCCCTCGTCGTGCTGCTTGCCGCGATCGCGTCGCTGGTCACCCGCTGGGTGGTGGTGCCGGTCCGGCACGCCGCTCACGCGGCCAGGCTGCTGTCGGACGGGAACCTGGGCGAGCGGCTGCCGGTGCTCGGCCGCGACGACCTGGCCGCGCTCGCCACGTCGTTCAACGAGATGGCCGCCAGCCTGCAGGACAAGCTCCGCGAGCTCCAGGAGCTTTCCCAGGTGCAGCGGCAGTTCGTCTCCGACGTGTCGCACGAGCTGCGGACGCCGCTTGCCACCATCAAGATGGCTGCCGACCTGCTGTTCGAGTCACGGGCGGATCTCGACGCCGCGGCCGCCAGGTCCGCCGAGCTGCTGCAGAGCCAGCTGGACCGGTTTGAGTCGCTGCTCGTCGACCTGCTCGAGATCAGCAGGTTCGACGCGGGCGCCGCCACCCTTGACGCCGACCTCGCCGACGTGTGCGACCTGGTACGGATTTCCGCCGAAGACGCGCAGCAGCTAGCCGAGCGCCGGGGCAGCCGGATCGAGTTCAGGCTGCCCGCGACCGGGTGCATCGCCGAGGTGGATCGCCGCCGGGTGGCGCGCATCCTGCGCAACATCCTGGTCAACGCGGTCGAGCACGGCGAGGGCCGGGACGTGGTCGTGACCACCGCGATGGACAGCGACGCGGTCGCCGTGTCGGTGCGGGACTACGGCGTGGGGCTACGGCCGGGCGATGAGCAGCGGGTCTTCGAGCGGTTCTGGCGAGCCGACCCGGCCAGGGCACGTACCACCGGCGGCACCGGGCTCGGCCTGGCGATCTCGCTGGAGGACGCCCACCTGCACGGCGGCTGGCTGCAGGCCTGGGGCGAGCGCGGCAGAGGCTCGGTGTTCCGGCTCACCCTGCCCCGGGTGGCCAGTGCGCCGCTGGCCGGCTCGCCGCTGCCGCTCGGCCCGGACGAGGCGGAGATCGTCACCGGCCTGGGCGGCACCGGTTCCTTCCCCGCGGTGGCCGGCGGCACCGGCCCCTTCCCTGTGGTGACCGACGGCACCGGCCCCTTCCCGGTAGTGACCGACGGCACCGAGGTCTCCTCCCGTGGCTAGCGGCGTCCGGCTCCGTGCGCGCGCCCGGCGAGTCGCCGCGGTGGTCCCTGTGGTGGTCGCTGTCGTCGCCTCGGTGGCGGGCTGCGTGGGCATGCCGAACAGCGGCCCGCCCGGTTCGGCTACCGCCGTCCAGGCGAGCACGGTGCCCGATCTGAACACCGGGTTGTTCGCCGCGGCTCCGACGGCGGGCGCCCCGCCCTGGGAGATCGTGCAGGGGTTCTTGACCGCGAGCGCCAGCTATCCCATCGACGCCGTCGCCCTGGCCTACCTGGCCAGCAAGAAATGGGACCCCGCCTGGTCGGTCACCGTGTTCAGCACGTTCAACGTGCCGCACCACGCCGACATCAAGCCGGCGGGCAAGCATGGCGCCAAGCGTGCCACGGTGGACTTCAGCGGTCCGGTGCAGGCCGCGTTCAACGCCACCGGCCAGTACGTCTCGGCCAAGGATCAGGTGCCGAAGGCGGGCGCCTACGCCTTCCAGCTGGTGCAGGTCAACGGCCAATGGCGGATCTCCAACCCGCCCGACTACCGGATCATCCCGGCGTGGGAGTTTCCGCTGTCCTACAAGGCGCAGGATCTGTACTACTTCGCCCCCGCCGGCCACGTGCTGGTACCCGACTCGGTCTTCGTGCCGCTCGGCACCTCGCCGTCGCAACTGGTAAAGAACCTGGTGACCGCGCTCACCAACGACCCGCAGACGCCCTGGCTGCAGCAGGGCGTGGCGGTTACCAAGTTCCCGCGCGGCACAAGGGTCCTCGGCGTCACCCTCGACGGTCCCGCCGCCACGGTCAATCTCGGCGGCACCGCCATGGCCAAGGCCAGCTATTCGCAACTCGAGCAGGTCTCCGCCCAGCTGGTCTGGACGCTGACCGGATCGCAGGCCAGCCCGTCCTCGGTCCAGTCGGTCGAGCTCGAGATCAACGGCAAGCCGTTCACCCCGCAGACGTCCGGATGCGGCGTGGACCAGTCGCAGAGCGCCTTCCAGAAGCTGGCGGCGTTCGGGTGCGATAACCCGTACCCCGCGGCGCCGACGAGCTTCTCCTACGTCAACCAGGGGCAGGCGTGGCTGCGCTGCGGCTCGGAGACACAGGTCCAGCAGGAGCAGATCGGACCTGTGCTGCCGCTGGAGGCCCGCGACGGGACGCTGACCGGCCCCGGATGTCCGGCCGGCGGGTTCGTGCCGACGAACTCGCCCGCCGGGTCTGCGGCCCAGCTCACGTCCCTGCCCGCCATGTCCATGCTGGCGGTCTCGCCGGACGGGAAGGACGTGGCCCTGATTTCGTCGGGCCGGGATGCCCTGTATCTGGGCACCCTTTCCGGCCGAGCGGCGCGGTTCCCGCGCACTCCGCGCTGGAGCGCACCGGACATCACCGCGCTGAGCTGGGATCGCAACGACAACCTCTGGCTGGTGGAGGACGACTCCATCTACATGGTGTCGGCCAGCGGCGGCAAGCCGGCTCCGGTAGCGGAGTTCGCCGGGATGGCCACCGACCTGAGCGTCGCCCCCGATGGGGTCCGGATGGCGATCATCGTGCAGGACGGCGCCGGCGGCCAGCTTGAGCTCGCCGCCGTCAACCCCAGCGGCATCGCCAGCGGACAGCCGGCCGGCGGCAAGATCGGCGCGCCGTCCGCGCACCCCTACCTCAGCCCGGCCGTGCCGCTTGGCCCGAACATCACCGACCCGACGTCGCTGACTTGGTACGGCGCCGACAACCTGCTCGTGCTCGACCATGAGAGCGACGGCAACATGCTGTGGGAGGTGCCGGTGGACGGGCAGCAGGCCACCGGCCCGCAGCTGACCCTGGCGGGCACCGTCTCCATCGCCGCGGACGGCGCCGCCAACGCCTTGGTGGCCGGGCTGGCCGACGGCAGCATGGCCGTCTCGACCGGCCTCAGCGTCCAGTGGCAGACGCTCAGCCAACTGGGCCAAGATCCCGCTTATCCATGATTACGCATCCAGCGCACGGGGGAGAAAAAGCGTATAAATTTCCCTGGCAGTCAACGTTATGCACCCGTTATGTAACCATTGGTGACTGATCGCCTACATGTCCCCCCTGACATTCACGCGCCGGCGAGCTAGCGTTCATGACATGGCACTCGCCCGGGCCCGTGGTTGCGCCTCGCGTGGTTCCCTTCCGCGGTATCACGCCGGGCAAGCCGATGCCAGCCGCAGGCGAAACGGCCCACGTAAGGCGACTTCTCGTCGACCGATCACGGTGCGGCTTAGGAGTAAGTCCTGCCCCGCCCCGGGATACGGAGTTCCGGGAACCGGGAGAAGGGCAGTAGTGGCCCAAAGGCCGCGAACCTCTCAGCAGGCGAATGTGGGGTCGAAGACCAGGTCGGCCGGGCGAGTGCCGCCCACGATAATCGGATTGGAGAAGGGGGAACGAGGTGGAAATCATCGTCAGGGGACGCCACATCACCGTCCCTTCGCGTTTCCGTCAGCACGCCACCGCCAAGCTCGCGAAGCTCTCCAAGCTTGACCAGAAGGTGGTCAGGATCGACGTAGAGGTCTCCAACGAGCGCAATCCGAGACAGTCTGACCGCCGGGAACGGGTGGAGCTGACGATCCGATCGCGGGGCCCCGCGATCAGGGCGGAGGCGGCCGCGGAGGACAGATACGCGGCCCTCGACCTCGCCTTCGCCAAGCTCGAGGCCAGGCTCAGGAAGGCCTCCGACCGGCGCAAGGTCAAGCACGGGGACACGGTCAGCGTGCGGTCGCCGGGAACGCTGGCCGCCACGGACCCGTCCGCCGCGGGCCTGTCCGCTGCCTCGGGCGTGTCCGCCCCCTCGGGCGTGTCCGCGTCCACGGGCGCCGCGACGGCTGGAGTTGCGCCGGCGCGTTCGGTCGCCTCGGCACCTTCGGCACCTTCGGCACCTTCGGCACCTTCGGCTGCGTCGGCTGCGTCGGCCAACGGCCACGGCACCGCCGCGCCGGGCGATCAGGCGGTCATGACCGAGTCGGACGCGGGCCTGGTCCCCGTCCAGATGGAGGGCGACGGCCCGCTGCTTCTGCGCGAGAAGGTGCACGCCGCCATGCCGATGACCATCGACCAGGCACTGCTGGCGATGGAACTCGTCGGTCACGACTTCTACCTGTTCCATGACAGCGACTGTGATCGCTTCAGCGTCGTCTATCGCCGTCGCGGCTACGACTACGGGGTGATCCGGCTGGTCGAGGAGTAGATCCTGGCCGACCCCGGGGCCGGGTACGCTTCGTCTGCCTTGCATCGCGGCCCCGGGTCGGCCAGAGTCGGAGTCACATGACGTTCGTGCCGATCAGGGTCAGCAAGGCTGCCGCGTGAACGGGTGCGGGCGACGGTCCTCGAGGAGGCAACGAAGTTGAGCGCCATGGGCGACAGAGCGGTGACCGCCGCTGCGCGACCGGACGGAGAGAGGCGCCTTGAGCCGATCCGGGTGCTGATCGCAGATGATCATGCCCTGTTCCGGCGCGGCCTGGAGATGGTCCTCGACGAGGAGGACGACATCGACCTGGTCGGACAGGCGAGCGACGGCACCGAGGCGGTCGCCGTCGCCGGGGAGTCGCTGCCCGACGTCGTGCTGATGGACATCCGGATGCCCAAGAGCAGCGGCATCGAGGCCTGCCGGGCGACCAAGGACGTCGCGCCGAGCGCGAAGATCGTGATGCTGACGATCAGCGACGAGGAGGAGGACCTCTTCGAGGCGATCAGGGCGGGTGCAAGCGGCTACCTGCTCAAGGACATACCGCTGGATGAGGTGGCCGAGGCGGTCCGCGCGGTGCACGGTGGCCAGTCGCTGATCAACCCGTCGATGGCGGGCAAGCTGCTCACCGAGTTCGCCACCTTGGCCAAGCGCGACGCGGAGGAAGAGCGGGCCCAGCATGTCGCCGCGCCCAAGCTGACAGAACGGGAGATGGAGGTGCTCAAGCTGGTCGCGCGCGGCATGAACAACCGCGACATCGCCAAGGAGCTGTTCATCTCGGAGAACACCGTAAAGAACCACGTCAGGAACATCCTGGAGAAGCTGCAGATCCACTCCCGGATGGAAGCCGTAATGATCGCCGTCCGCCAGAAGCTGATCGAGTTCAGCTAGCCCTCGGCAAGGGCCGCCGCGAGGCGCGCGGCGTGCTGGGGCGGCTCGACCCGCTCAACGCGGACGCCGTCGCAGCCCACCCAGCTGGCCGCCTCGCGCAGCGCCTGGGCCATCGGCTCGGCCGCGGCGGCGCTCTCCAGCGAGACTTGCCGCCCGATGAGGGTCGTGCCATCCCGGGCCGGATCGACCCGGCCGGCCAGCCGGCCGCCCGCGAGCAGCGGCATCGTGTAGTAGCCGTGTACTCGCTTGTGTTTCGGCACGTAGGCCTCGAGGCTGTGCTCGAAGCCGAACATCCGCAGCGTTCGTTTCCGATCCCAGATCAGCGAGTCGAACGGCGAGAGCAGCGTGACGCGGTGCCGCCCGCGCCGGTCCATGTCGGCAAGCGCGGCCGGATCGGCCCAGGCCGCGACGGGCCGCCCCGGGCCACCGCGCCTCGCCGAGCCGCTACTTCCGCCCGTGCCAGGCCTGGCGATAGTCACCGGCGTCAGTCCGGCCGCCAGCGCGGCGTCGGCGGCCAGGCGCGTGTGCTGGCCCGTCTGCGTGGTCATGAAGTTGAGCCGGTGGTAGTCAACAAGGTCCGCGTGTGTGACCACGCCGAGGGCGCGCGCGGTGACCCCGGCCAGGTAGGCGATGCACTCGGCGTCGGAGGGCTCCGCGTCGAGCAGGTCGCCGGGCAGCACCCGCTCGGGCAGGTCATAAACGCGCCGCCAGCCCGTCCGCCGAATGCAGGTGACGTCGCCGGTATCGAGCAGCCACTCCACCGCGATCTTGACGTCCGACCAGTCCCACCACGGCCCGCCGGCCTTGGCCCCGCCCAGCTGGGTCGCCGTCAGCGGACCCTCGGCCTGCAGCCTGGCCAGGACCTTCTCGCAGGTCTCCCGGTGGCTCTGATGCCACCGCACCCCCCTGGCCCTCAGCGCGCGGCGGCGGAAGGCGAAGTAAGGCCACTGCTCGATCGGCAGCACACAGGCCGCGTGTGCCCAGTACTCGAACGCGGCGGGCCTGTCGGCATGCCAGTATGCCTGCTCAATCCGCGCCCGGCCGACCGCCCCCAGCCGGGCGTAGGCGACCAGCTCGTGCGATCGCGCGAGCACGCTGATCGTGTCCAGTTGCACCGCCCCGACCCGGCGGAGCATGGCGCCGACCCTGCTGCCACGGGCGCCAGGGTCCCGTGGCCCGGATGCGGCCGCGCCGAGGAAGCCCTGCGCGCGCAGCGTGATCTTGCGGGCCTCTTCCTGGGTGATCGTCAACTCGGCCGCGGGAGCATCCAGACCCATGCCGGAATGCTAGCCGGGGGGTACGACATTTCGGCCCGCTTACGGAGCCGGAGAGCCGGATGCGGCGGCCCGGAGCGGGATGCGGCAGCGCGGCAGGAGAAGGCCAGGGCCGAGTAGCGCGGCGGGACCCGGCCGGGCGGTCTAATACCAGTCGTCGAGGATGTGCGAGGAAAGGGCGAAGATGCCGCCGACCACTACGATGCCGGTCCCGGTCCAGAAAAGCCACCAGGCCGGGCCGATGACCATCGAGATCCCGCCGACGATGAAGCCGACGACGATGATCGAGACCGCGACCCAGGAGGCGGGTCGGCCGTGGTGCACCGGGTGCGCCCCGTGCTGCGGGCCGATCTGCGCGTCAAGCCCGTGTGCCCCGGTATTGACCGTGGTCTCGACGGCCCCTGGTGCCATCTGGTCGGCCACTGAAGGCTCCTCTCCTCGTTACCGCTCCTATTATTCTCAGGGAAGTGCGAGACTTGTCAGCAGCCGGCCCCTAATCGCGGGCGCCGATGAGCTCAGGCCCTGCTGGCTGCAGGAACCGTGCGACTCGGCTTGGTGCCTCATCTCGCCTACGATGACATCGGGGGCAGTGAACCGGAGCCGGTCGCGGTCACCGGCCGTGATGAGGTTAGACGATCCGCGAGGAGCGCGACGAGAAGTGGCACCCATCATCGATAATGTCCTTCGCGCCGGCGAAGGCAAGATCCTGCGCAAGCTCAAGCGGATCAGCGAGCAGGTCAACTCCATCGAGGACGACTTTGTCGCGATGAGCGACGCCGAGCTTCGCGGCATGACAGACGAGTTCCGGCAGCGGTACGCCGATGGGGAAGCGCTCGACGACTTGCTGCCCGAGGCGTTCGCGACCGTCCGCGAGGCCGCCAAGCGCACGCTGGGACAGCGCCACTTCGACGTCCAGCTCATGGGCGGCGCCGCCCTGCACATGGGCAACATCGCGGAGATGAAGACCGGTGAGGGCAAGACGCTCACCGGGGTTCTGCCCGCCTACCTCAACGCGCTCAGCGGCGAGGGGGTGCACGTCGTGACGGTCAACGACTACCTGGCAAAGCGCGATGCGGAGTGGATGGGCCGGATACACCGCTTCCTCGGCCTCGAGGTGGGCGTGATCCTCGCCCATATGTCGCCGCCGGAGCGCCGCAAGCAGTATGCGGACGACATCACCTACGGCACCAACAACGAGTTCGGGTTCGACTACCTTCGCGACAACATGGCCTGGTCGCTCGATGACTGCGTGCAGCGCGGCCATCACTACGCGATCGTCGACGAGGTGGACTCGATCCTCATCGACGAGGCGAGGACGCCGCTGATCATCAGCGGCCCGGCCGAGCAGAGCGCGCGCTGGTACACCGAGTTCGCCAAGATCGCGCCCCGGCTGCGCCGCGGCGAGGACGGCGAGGGCGACTACGAGGTCGACGAGAAGAAGAAGACGCTCGGCATCACGGAGTCGGGCGTCCAGAAGGTCGAGGACTGGCTCGGCATCGACAACCTCTACGACCCGATCAACACGCCGCTGGTCAGCTTCCTGAACAACTCGATCAAGGCCAAGGAGCTGTACAAGCGGGACAAGGACTACGTCGTGATGAGCGGCGAGGTCCTGATCGTGGACGAGTTCACCGGCCGCATCCTGCACGGCAGGCGCTACAACGAGGGCATGCACCAGGCCATCGAGGCCAAGGAGGGCGTGCCGATCAAGGACGAGAACCAGACGCTCGCCACGATCACCCTGCAGAACTACTTCAGGCTTTACGACAAGCTGTCCGGCATGACCGGCACGGCCGTAACCGAGGCCAACGAGTTCCAGCAGATCTACAAGCTCGGCGTGGTCCCGATCCCCACCAACATGCCGATGATCCGCGAAGACCAGGCCGACGTGGTCTACCAGAGCGCGCAGGCCAAGTTCGAGGCGTGCGTCGAGGAGATCGTGGAACGGCACCAGGCCGGGCAGCCGGTCCTTGTCGGCACCACCAGCGTGGAGAAGTCCGAGATCGTGTCCCGGATGCTGAAGCGGCGCGGCGTCCCGCACGAGGTGCTGAACGCCAAGTACCACGAACGAGAGGCCGCGATCATCGCCCAGGCCGGGCGGCGCGGCGCGGTCACGGTGGCCACCAACATGGCCGGCCGCGGTACCGACATCATGCTCGGCGGCAACCCGGACTTCATCGCCGACGCCGAACTGCACCAGCGCGGCCTGTCCCCGGTCGAGACGCCGGAAGACTACGAGGCCGCGTGGCCCGAGGCCGTGGCGAAGGCCAAGCGCGCCGTGGCCGAGGAGCACGAGGAGGTCGTCGCGGCCGGCGGCCTGTACGTGCTGGCGAGCGAGCGGCACGAGTCGCGCCGCATCGACAACCAGCTGCGCGGACGATCCGGCCGCCAGGGAGACCCGGGCGAGAGCCGGTTCTACCTGTCGCTCGAAGACGACCTGATGCGGATGTTCAACTCCGACCGGGTCGGGGCGATCATGGAGCGGCTCAACATCCCGGAGGACGTGCCGGTCGAATCCAAGGTGGTCAGCCGGGCCATCCGGTCAGCCCAGACCCAGGTCGAACAGCAGAACTTCGAGATCCGCAAGGACGTGCTCAAGTACGACGACGTGCTGAACCGGCAGCGCAAGGTCGTCTACGGCGAGCGCCGCGAGGTCCTTGAGGGCGCCGACCTGCACGAGCAGATCGTCGGGATGATCGACGAGGTGGTGGCGGACTACGCCGCAGGTGAGACCAGCGAGGGCTACCCGGAGGAATGGGACCTGGACAAGCTGTGGCGCGCGTTCCGGCAGCTGTTCCCGATCGGCATCTCCGTCGGTGACGTCGTCGACGAGGCGGGCGGCGACCGCGCCGGGCTCTCCGGTGAGCTCATCACCGACCTGGTGGTCAACGACGCGCAGGCCGCCTATGAGCGCCGCGAGGAGGAGTTCGGTTCCGAAGTCATGCGGGAACTCGAGCGCCGGGTGGTGCTCTCGGTGCTTGACCGGAAATGGCGCGAGCACCTCTACGAGATGGACTACCTGCGTGAGGGTATCGGCCTGCGCGGATACGGCCAGCGCGACCCGCTGGTCGAGTACCAGCGCGAGGGCTTCGACATGTTCAACGCCATGATGGAAGGCATCAAGGAAGAGTCCGTCGGCAACCTGTTCAACCTGCAGGTTCAGATCCAGGAGAATCCGATCGTCGAGGAGGCCGCGGACGGCGCGGCTGCTCCCGGTGCCGAGGGCGCCGTCGGCGCCCCGGGCCTGCCCGGCGTGCCCGCTCAGGGCACCCCGGCCGACCGGCCCGGCCCCGTCCCGCCCGCCAGGACCGCTGCCGGCGGACCCGCGAGCCGCGGCCCGGCGAGCCGCGGCCCTGCGAACGGCGGCTCTGCGAACGGCGGCTCTGCGAACGGCGGCCCCGCCACCAATGGCCCTGCGAACGGCGGCTCTGTGGCCAGCGGCAGGACCCCCGCCGCCGGCGGAACGCCCCGTGCCCCAGGAGCCCATGCGGCCCCAGGAGCCCATGCGACCGACGGCCAGCAAGCACGTACGGATGGTCGGCAGGCGGGTCAGGCGCAGGGCGGGACCCCCGGCCGCACCGGCGGTGCCCACGCCAGGCCCGCCGGGGCTCCGGCAGCACCCGTTCCGGCAGCACCCGTTCCGGCCGGGCTTGCGCCGCGCCGGCCCCAGCGCCTGCAGTATTCGGCGCCGTCCATCGACGGCGGCTCGCATGTGGAGACCAGCCGGGGCCCGGCCGCGACCGATGACTTCGCCCACGCCGGGCGCAATGACCCGTGCCCGTGCGGGTCGGGGCGCAAGTTCAAGCGCTGCCACGGCGACCCGCGGATGCGCCCGGACGGCTAGCCGTGCCAGGCCTTAGCCGGCCTCGATCTCGGTGCACAGCCAGCGGGCCGGGCGGGCAGGCAGCCCCGGGGCTGCCTGGCGGCCGGCCACATGCTCAAAGCGCATGGCCAGGGCGCGCGTTCGCACCCCGAAGTTGACGACGACCGTCATCTCCACAACCTGAGCGGTCGGCCGGGACGTCACGACGCGCTGGATCGTCGGCCGCCGGTCGCTGCCGACCAGCGAACCAAGCCGACGCAACTGTGCCCTGGCCCGGTCGGTGGTCCACGGGAAGATCTGCCTGGCCGACCGCGACCCGGCCAGGATCTCGACCAGCACCTGCGCGAATTGCCGCGGCCACGCGGCCGTCGCCCCCGCCGCGACCGCGGACGCCGCGAGTATCGCCGGTGCCGGCGCCGGTCCTCGTGCCGTGGCCATTGCCGTGGCCATTGCCGGGGCCGTGGCCATTGCCGGGGCCGACGCGGGCGCCGTCAGCGGCGGGTCGGCGTCCATGCTCGTCCGGACGGTGCCGCCGGCCGCGGTGCACACGGCGCCATGGGTCTCACAGTCGTAGGGCGGGGCGCCGTCTGGCACCATTGCCACCCGCAGGGCCAGCGCCCCGGGTCCGGTGCAGGGGCCGGGTCCGGTGCAGGCGCCGGGCGCGGTGCAGGGGCCGGGCGCGGTGCGGGGGCCGGGCGCGGTGCGGGGGTCGGACACAGGGCGCAGCCCGGTGCCGGGCAGCGGTTCTGGCAGGTGTGTCCGCGACGGCATGTTCCCGCCTTCCGGATCGGAGCATGGAGCCAACCCGCCGCGGACTGCAGGGACGGCCGGATTCATACCAGGGTCGCGACTGGGACCTTTGTACCGCGGCCCACCGACATTTCCGGCCTTCCGCCTGAGCTACGCCTATTCGGGCTGGTCACCGACCCTTCACCAGCCTGCTCGCCGGAGTTCCCCGGCCGACGAATAGGCACTTAAGATTCTTTATGTGCTTGACGGTGCGGAGTTCAAGGGTGTCATCATCGACTGGGGCGGCGTGCTGACCACGCCGATCCTTGACACGGTCCGGGCCTGGATCCAGGCGGAGGACATCGACTGGAACAGCTACGCGGCGGTCATGCGGCCGTGGATCGCCCAGGCGTACGAACGCGACGACCCGAACCCGGTGGACGCGCCCGATCATGACCGCCACCCGAACCCGGTGCACGCGCTTGAGCGCGGCGAGTGCTCAGGGGCCGATTTCGAGCGGATGCTGGCCGCGCGGCTGGTGCGGAAGGACGGCGGAGCCGTCACGGCCGACGGGCTGCTGCGGCGGATGTTCGCGGCCAGCATGCCGGTCCCCGCAATGTACGACACGATCCGCGCGCTGCGCAGCGCCGGGTTCAGCACCTCGCTGCTATCCAATTCGTGGGGGTGCGAGGAGTACCCGCGGGCGGACTTCCCCAGCCTGTTCGACACCGTGGTGCTGTCCGGCGAGATCGGCATGCGCAAACCCGAGGAGCGTATCTTCCTGCACGCCGCGGAAACGCTCGGGCTGGACCCGCGGGACTGCGTCTTCATCGACGACATCGAGGCGAACGTGGCGGCCGCCGCCGCATGCGGCATGACCGGCGTTCATCACACCGACACCGCGGCGACCGCCGCGGCCCTGCAAGACCTGCTCGGTGTCCCGCTAGCCTGGAGCGCACCCGTCCTGGGCAGTGCGCCGTCCTGGGCAGTGCGCCGTCCTGGGCAGTGCGCGTCCTAGGCAGTGCGCGTCCTAGGCAGTGCGCGTCCTAGGCAGTGCACCCCGCCCAGGCAGGCACCGGGCCCAGGTAACAATGACCCGTTTAGTGCGGTGACCGGCGGGCGCGGCGCCGCGGCTCTGCTCTAGCCTTGGTTGCCGTGCCGGACTATCCGCATCCGTCCAGCGAGGGCCGGTCGGCCAACATGCGGGCCAACAGGCGGACGGACACCAAACCCGAACTGGCGCTGCGCAGCGCCCTGCACCGGCTCGGCTATCGCTACCGCAAGGACTACCGGCTGGACCTGGAGGCCGGCCGGCGCGTCCGGCCGGATATCGCGTTCACCGCGCGCAAGGTGGCGATCTTCGTCGACGGATGCTTCTGGCACGCCTGCCCGCAACATGGCTCTAAGCCGCGGTCGAACGAATGGTACTGGGGTCCGAAACTGCGCAGGAACGTCGAGCGTGACCGGGTCAACGACGCGGCGCTGTTCCTGGCCGGCTGGACCGTGGTCAGGCTCTGGGAGCACGTGCCCGTCGACGAGGCGGTCGCCACCGTGGTAACCGCGCTCGCCGCGACCAGCGCGGTCGCCGACCAGGGCGAGGTCAGCAAGGACCAAGACCGCGCGGACCGCGAAGGCCAGCACCCCGACCCGGCCGGCTAGCCACCCGAACGGCCCTGACTATGGCAGACTCTGCCTCACCATGCGCGTGTTCCTGCCGTCAACGCTGTCGGCCCTGTCCTCGGCGCTGCGCGCCGACGAGGTCGGCCCAGGCCCGATGCCCGGGTTCGCCGTCACGCCCGCGCTGCGCGAGGCGTACGCGAGCGGAGACCAGGAGGAGCTGGAGTACACGGCGCTCACCGAGGCGGCCCGCGCGTCGCTGCGCCTGCTCGCGGCCGATCCGGTCGCGCCGCGCAGGCGGGTGGTGCTCACCGCCGACCTGCCCGCCGAACAGGTCAAGTGGGACGCCAGGCCCGGCGAGCCCGGCCGGGTGCTGATCGACGCCGCGGTCCCGCTCGCCCTGCTTTCCTCGGCGCACGTGGACGACGCCGAGGCGACCGCCGACGTGCGCGGCGCAACAGAAGCGCTGCCCGCCGCCGACGCGGGGGACGCGGACGCCAAGTTCGCCGTCGACGGCGCCGAGGGCCACGAACTCGGCTGGTACGCCACCCAGGAACTGGCCTACCTGGCCGAATAAACCCGCCGCGGCCAGCAAAGGCCGCCAGCCCGGGCCGCCAGCAAAGGCCGCCAGCCCGGGCCGAACAGCCCAGGAATGATCGTGCGACGATAAAGGTTGGCAGACACAACCCGAACGCCAGGAGCGATCGTACATGGACGCCGTCACCAGGACCCCAACGCCGGTTAACGAGCCGGTCAGGCAGTACCAGCCGGGCAGCCACGAGCGGGCCGTGCTGGAGAGCAAGATCAAGGAGCTGGCCGGCCAGCGAACCGAGCTGACCATGACCATCGGCGGCCAGTCGCAGCTGGCGACGGGCGAGCCGATCGAGGTGGTGCAGCCGCACAACCGCCGGCACGTCCTCGGCCAGCTGGGCAACGCCACCGACGTGGACGTGGCGGCCGCGATCTACCAGGCCAAGCAGGCGGCGCCGGCCTGGCGCGCGCTGAGCTTCGACGACCGGGCCGCGATCTTCCTGCGGGCCGCGGAACTCCTGGCCGGCCCGTGGCGCGCCACCGTGAACGCCGCGACCATGCTCGGCCAGTCCAAGTCGCCGTACCAGGCGGAGATCGACGCGGCCTGCGAGCTGATCGACTTCTGGCGGTACAACGCGGCATTCGCCCGGCGGATGCTCAGCGAGCAGCCGGACTCGGGCCCCGGGGCGTGGAACCGGATGGATTACCGTCCGCTCGAGGGCTTCGTGCTCGCGATCACGCCGTTCAACTTCACCTCGATCGCCGGCAACCTGCCGACCGCGCCGGCGCTGCTCGGCAACGTCGTGGTGTGGAAGCCGTCGCCGACCCAGCAGCTCGCCGCGCACTACCTGATGCGGCTGCTGGAGGCGGCCGGGCTGCCGCCCGGGGTGATCAACATGGTCACCGGGGACGGGCAGGCGGTGTCCCAGGTCGCGCTCACCCATCCCGACCTGGCGGGCATCCACTTCACCGGCTCGACCCCGACCTTCCAGCACCTGTGGCGGACCGTCGGGGAGAACATCGGGCGGTACCGTAACTACCCGCGGCTGGTCGGCGAGACCGGCGGCAAGGACTTCGTGATCGTGCACCCCAGCGCGGAGGCGGCCAGCCTGGCGGCCATCTTGATCCGCGGCGCGTTCGAATACCAGGGCCAGAAGTGCTCCGCGGCCTCCCGTGCGTACCTGCCAGAATCGGTCTGGGCCCGGACCAAGGACGACTTCATCGCCCAGGTCGAGTCGCTGACCATGGGCGACGTGGCGTCCGACCTGTCGCTGTTCATGGGCGCGGTCATCGACGAGCGGGCCTTCGCCAAGCACGCCGCCGCGATCGACCGGGCTCGGAACACGGCCTCGATCGAGATCCTGGCGGGCGGTACCTATGACGACACCGACGGCTTCTTCGTGAAACCCACCGTGTTCCGGGGCGAGGACCCGGCGGACGAGATCTTCACCACCGAGTACTTCGGCCCGATCCTGGCCGTGCACGTCTACCCGGACCACGCCTACGACCAGATGCTCGCCCAGGCGGCGGACGTCAGCCCCTACGCGCTGACCGGCTCGATCCTGGCCACGGACCGCGCGGCGATCGCGCAGGCCACGCAGCTGCTGCGGTATTCGGCCGGCAACTTCTACATCAACGATAAGCCAACCGGCGCGGTGGTCGGCCAGCAGCCGTTCGGCGGCGCGCGGGGGAGCGGCACCGACGACAAGGCCGGCTCGATCTACAACCTGACCAGGTGGGTATCGGCGCGCGCGATAAAGGAGCTTTTCGTACATCCGTCCGACTACCGCTACCCTCACATGGGTTGACGGAAAACCGGTTCCGCAGCAGCCCAGGCGTGGTTCGGCGGGCCACCGGGAGCCTAACGGGGGAGCCTACGGCGCTCACGAGCTGCTCGCCTCCCCGAAGATCGTGTCCATCGCGGTCGCCGCCGCGGTGATCTGGTCGGCGAGCTGGTGCCGGTACACGACCTTGGTCACCGTGGAGTTGACGTGACCGACGGCGTCGGCGATCGCCACCCCCGAGTCCGAGAGCACCGACACGAACGTGTGTCTTTGCTCGCGCGGCGTCCAGTGGCTGCCGACACCTGCGCAGCCGCACAGCGCCTGGAACTGGCGCCGGACATCCTGAGGCCACCTCGGCGCCCCGGCGCCGTCGCCGAACACGATCGCCAGGCCGCGCACGTCGTAGGCCGCGCCGAGCCTCAGCCTCGCGGCGGCCTGCTCCTTGCGCAGCGCGAGCAGGGCCGCCGCCACCTGCCTGGGCATCCTGATCGTGCGCCGGGACCGCTCGGTCTTAAGCTCCTCCAGGACGAGCGCCCGCCTGTCGGCCGCCGGGTCGGGCAGCGCCTTGAGGCACTTGCGCACCCGCACGACGCCGTCTCCGAAATCCACGTCTTCCCATCGCAGCCCGAGGAGCTCGCCCGGGCGCAGGCCGCACATCAGCGCGCAGGTGAGGTATGCCCGCCACCAGGTGGTGAGCCTGAGCCCGAGCAGGGCCCGGATCTGCTCGAGGCTCATGGACCTGGACTGGCGGCGCGAGCCCGCCGGGACGTCGGCCAGCGCGGCGACGTTACGCGTGGCCTTCCCGTCCCGCTCGGCCCGCCGGATCGCGAGCCGCAGCATCCAGCGGAGCCGCCGCAGCATATCGGCGGATACGCCCTCGGCCGCGGTGTCCTCCAGGAAGCGCTCGACCTGCGCGACCGTGAGCCGTGCGACCTTGACCTTGCCCAGCCTGGCGTTGATCCGGGCGGCCAGGTTCCTCTTGTTGACCAGGGTGAGCGGCGACTTCCACTTGGCCGGGGGATGGGCGAGGAGGTCGCCGATCACGTCGGAGACGGTCAGGTCCCGGGGCGCCACGGATCCGGTCTTCTTCAGCTCGGCCCGCAGCTCGTCGAGCTTCTCCCAGCATCCGGCCTCGGTGGCCGCGTGCACCTTGGGGCGCCTGCGCCGGCCTGCCTCGTCGTAGTAGCTGAGCTGGCCGGTGTAGCATTCGCGGTCCTCGTCCCAGAAGACGGTGCCACCGCCCTTGCGGCTGCGCTTGCTCACCGTCCGCCACCGCCCCTCTCCGATTTCTTGGCCTGGCGCGCTGCGGGATGCCACCGCGCCAGGGCTTCGAGCCGCCACTCAATGCGGGCAAGGTCCGCGCGGAGCGACTCCGCGTGCTCTGTGGCGCTCTTCCGGGTACTTTCCGCGCCATGCAACTGTTCGACCACACGTTCGCGGTCAAACGACAGGTGCCGGATCTCCGTCTCTAGATCCTCAAGGTCATCCGGGGCATCGGATGCCAGGAGTTGCGTGACAGGGACGCCGTAAAGGGTCGCGAGGTCGTTGAGTTCATTGAGGCGGATCGGACGCGTAGCAGCCTCCAGGCGGGTCACGGTCGCCTGGCTCCACTGGTATCCGTACGGTCGCATCCTTTCCGCAGCCTCCAGTTGTGACCAGCCGCGGCTCTGCCGTAGCAGCCGCAACTTTCGGCCGACTAGCTGCTCAGGCGTCGGAATCTTCGCGGCGGCGTCCCGATGTGGCTCATTCATGACATGCATACAGTACAGCGCGTGTCGCGGTTGCGTCCAGCTTGGTCTGTCCTGTATACCTACTGATGCTTATTCACCTCATGTCATGAAACTCAGTCATCTTCTGCAATTCGCCCACCCTTAGGAGGTTGCTGATGGGGCCCACCCTGGGTAATACCGCTCCGCCCGCAGCAAGAACTACGCCGGAAGCAGAGATCAGCAAGGCCGCGGCTCGCGCCCAGGTAAGCGACGAGCTGGCCGCCGCCTCCTCGGTGCCGTCCTCGGCCGCGGCGTATCCGGACTTCTCCGGGATTCCTGCCGCGCCACTGCTGCTGTCCGTCGAGGAGGGGGCAGCTCAACTGCGTATCGGCCGCAGCCGCATGTTCGACCTGATCCGGCGCGGCAAGGTGCTGTCGGTGAAGGTCGGCGGGAGTCGGCGCATCCCGTACGACTCGTTGAGAGCCTACGTCGACCAGCTTGTCGCAGAGCAGGCGTCTGGGTCTGTCGGTGATCTCCCTGCGGCCTGACGGCCGCCGTCCCCCCAGCACGACCAGCACGACCGATCGGCGTCGGCCCTGAGCCTCATCCCGCCGCCTGACCTTCCCGCGCATCCGCGCGGCTGCCCATTCTCAACTTCCCGAGCATGGAGGCCCCCTATGTCCCGACGCCGGACGCCCCCTCCGCCAAACCCCGCGGTCATCCCGTTCAGCGCCGTGGTGGTGTGCACCGACCGCGGTCAGCACCCACGGGCGCTGATCACGCGCCTGGGCGATCAGCGGGCCGGGGGAGCGGGGATCGCGTATCTGGTCATGCGCCGCCAGGGCGAACTGGTGAGCGGCCATCACGCCCCGGATGCGCCAGACACGATCAGGTTCGCCTGCTCGCGGTGCAGCCGGGACGTGCGCCTGCGGGCGCCGAACGTGCTGGCCGCCCTCGACGCGCTCCGCGAGGTGCAGGACGGGCGCCTGACCCTGGACATCTCGCTATGCTGAGCCCTAATAGCGCTTCGCGCGCCGGCCGGGCACTGACGGCCGTTAGGACGCAGTGCGCAGGCCTCCTCATCGGGCGGCAGGGATACCCGTGCCCGAGGAGGCACCCGTGGACCGCCCCACCGTCATCCGCGCCCGCCTGGCCCGCGCCATGCGCGTCGGCGAGCCGCCAACCAGGTACTGGCTCGGCTTCGCACGGCAGATCCGCGCAGAGACCGCCGCCCGCGAGTACGAACGGGGCCTCCGCGAGGGCTACCTGCTCGCCATCGCGGATCTCAAGGCATTCCAGCACGGAGCCGTCCGGGACGCCGAGCTCGAACGCCACCGGTGGCACCTGTGCCGCCGCTGCCGCCTGCAGGGCCACCGGGACGGCTGCCGCGACTGCCAGGACCGCACCCGCGCGACGTTCGGCGATCCCTTCCCGGGCGACTACATGGCGGCCCGGTCAGATGGGTCGAGTCGGCCGGACAGCGGGCAGTCGGGTGAGCCGCGAGCCGTGCTCCTGCGGCCGGCCGCTCGTCGAGCGTCCCGGAGAGCTGGCAGCGACCTGCGCCGAGTGCCGCAGCCTGCCCAACGCCTGCTCGTGCGCGCCGGTCAGGGCTTCAGAGGGTCCGCGCGGTAAGGTGCCCGCCGCCTCGTCGCAAGCACCGTTTCCCGTGCCGGATGAAGCGATGTTCTACGGCGTGGCCGGCGAGATCGTCAACTCCGTCGACCGCTGCACCGAGGCCTCCCGGCCAGCCGTGCTGATCCATCTCCTTGCCGGCGCCGGGGCGATGATGGGCCGCGGAGCCCACATGATGGCAGGGTTCGCGACCCACCCGCCCAGCATCTGGGCGCTCGTGGCAGGCGGTACGTCCCTGGGCGCCAAGGGAACCGCTGATGCAACCGCCCGGGCTTTCCTGGGCGCGGCTGACCGCGACTTCGCCACGAAACGCATCCTCCCGGCCGTGTCCACCGGCGAGGGACTCATACATCAGGTCCGCGATGACTCCGAGGCCAGCGATAAGGACGGCTGCCCGCTCGAAGAGGGGGTCTCCGATAAGCGCCTGTATGTCGTATTGCCCGAGTTCCGGACAGTAATGGCGCAGGCCAAGCGCGAGACGAATACGCTGTCCGCCACACTGCGGATGGCCTGGGACTCGCCCTCGGTGCTCTCGGTGCCGAACAGGAACTCGCCGTACAAGGCGACGGGCGCGCACATTGTGATGGTCGCGCACGTCACGCCTGGTGAGTTCCGGGCGCGGATGGACCCCGCGGAGATAGCGGGCGGCCTGCTCAACCGCTACCTGATCATCGCCTCGCGCACCTCCAAGGACCTGCCGAATGAGCCGACGTATCCGGAGGAGGACAGGATTACCTTCGGCAAGCAGCTGCGGACGGCGATCGATACGGCGCACGCGCTAGGCGATAAGCGCATCAGCATGACCGCGGCGGCCCGCAAGCTCTGGGCCGAGAATTACCGCGCCCTGAAGAACCCGACCGGGGCCAGGTCGGAGGACGAAGAAGGGGTGCTCGCCTCCGTGGTGGTCCGTGCCCGCCCCCACGTGCTGCGCATCGCGCTCACCTACGCCTTGCTGGACTGCTCTCAGATAGTCGACGAATGTCACCTCGTGGCCGCGCTTGCCCTGTGGCGGTACTCCCTGGATTCCGCGCGGTGGCTGTTCCGCACCGCGAGCCCGGACCTGGTCAAGCTCCGCGCCTTCATCGACGAGTCCGGCTTCGCCGGGCGCAGCAAGGAGGAGATCAGGAGCGACCTGTTCGGCAGGCACCTCAAGGCCGACGAGATCGGCCGGCTCCTCGCCCAGCTCGGCAGTGACTACGGAGAGTATGCGGAGCCGACCAGAGGCCGGCCGCGTACCGTGTACAGGCGCCACCCCGGCGCGAAAAGTGCGGAAGGCGCGGAAAGCAAGTGAGCAGGAGAAACGCGGAACCCGCCACCACCCTTTCCGCGCACGCTGCGCGGAAAGGCCGCGAGAGCAGTGGACGGAACCGCAGGTCAGATAGATACCGCGCTTCGAGCGCTTTCCGCGCACGACTCCGGGTCCCTGTTTGCGCTGTAGATACGGAGCGTTACAGCTACCCGGACGAAGGCCATGCCGCATGACCCGCGAGTCCATCGAGGAGAAGGCGGCCAGGCTCCTCAGCACGGGGTGCCTGACGGCGACCAGCCTCGTCGGCGATCACGTAAGAGCGGTCTGCTGCGGGGACACCGGCGTCTATGACCTCGGCTACGATCCGCGCCGCCCGGGCGGCTGGTGGTGTGACTGCCCCGTCCGGGGCGGGCGGCAATGCAGTCACCTCGTCGCGCTGCAACTCGTCGTCGTGAGACGGCGGCCACCCGTTCACAGGCCGACCGCACCCGCCCAGCCTGACCTGCGTATCCGGCTGGATCCGGCCAGACCGGCAGCGCATGCCGCCTGATCACCCACGGAGATAACCATGACCATCGAAGTCCGGAGGGCAGCGTGAGCTTGAGAGACGCCATCATCTCGCGCCGCAGCGAGACCGTGATCGTGACCACCGACTACATCACCATCAGGTGCGCCAAGTGCAGCCACGAATTCGAGCGTTCCATCCAGGAATGGTCCAAGACCTTCGGGTGCCCGCGCTGTCGCCGTCGCTGCCGCATTGACACCGCTTTCCTTGCGGCCGAGGCGTTCCCCGACACCGTGGCCGAGATGTTCGGAGGGTCGGCGTGACCACCGACCCGAAGGAGCTGACGATGCCCACCAGGACAGCCGCCAAAGACGAGCGCCGCGAGAAGACCCTAGAGCACCTCCGCTCGACCGTCCCCGCCGATGCCGCCCGGGCCGCTGAAGCCATCGCCGCGGCCGTCCACCGCCTCGGCGTCGTCGACCTGCTGCGCGCCGCGGTGCTCATCAGCACCCTGGCCGACCTCGCCAGCGATGACACGGACGGCAGCTGCTCCGGCGCCCCTGAGACGCCGGCGTGATCGCAGGCCCCGCACGCTTTCCCGTGCCGGCCGCCAGCGCCTGCTCGAGCGAGCGCGGGAACTGGACGAGCTGGACGCCCTGATGCGCGAGCGCGGCACCCTGGCCGAGCCGGGTGAGCCGGTACCGCTGCACCGGGCGGCACGAGACGCCACCCCAGAGACCCGGGAAGCGCCATGATCCCGCAGGACCGGCTCGACCGCCTCAGTGAGATCATCCGCCGCGCCCGGGCCACGGGGGACACCGAGATCCTCGCCAAGGCCGTCGGCCTGCTCGGCCAGGCGCTCAGGCAGAACGCCGCCGAGGCCGCCGGATCCCCGGCCGCGGCCGTCCACGCCATGACGCGCGCGCGTGCGCGCGAGGCTGACGGCCTGCATAAGCTCCGCAAGGGCCGGGAACCGCTGCTCTGCCACCCGGCGCGACGGCCAGCCGTGCCAGGCGCCCGCCGTCGAGGGCACCCTCGTCTGCCGCCGCCACGGCGGGAGCGCCAGGCAAGTCCTTATCGCGGCGCAGCTCCGCCTGCTCCAGCTGGCGTTCTACACGGCTACCCGCGAGTGGGAGGACGCCAGGGGCACGCCCGGCGAGTTCGACGCCCTGTGCCGCTGGTCCAGGGCCGAGCGCGAACTGCGCGCCTACGAGGCGAAGCTCAGGCTGCTCGCCGAGCTGAGGGCAGAGCTCAAGCGGAGCCGCGCCGGGCCTGGCACCGTACGAACATCATGACCGTACGAACAAACCTTGGAACCTTGGCCAGCCGACCCCAGGGCAAACAGCCCGGGGCGGCAGACCCGAGGGCAACGCCCCCCTGCGCTTGCCGCAGCCTGACTCCACCGGACGAACATCGTGGCCGTACGAACAAACCGGCAGCCGCTCGGCGTTCGCGGGACACATCCCGGGACACGCAGGGCAACGGGACACCTGACGTCAGGCCGGAGCCCGAGCCGCTGCACCAAGGGCAACGGGCCTGATTTCCCGCGCACTAAGGGCAACACCCTTCACCCCGCCGGGAGTTCATCGGATACGTTTCGGGAAACACCAGGGCAACGGGAAACGGGCGGCGGCAACGGCGGACGATGGCAGGCGTGATGCGCGATGAGATCAGCCCCCGGCGCCGCGATGACCCGCCCTGGAGATCCCGCACCGCGCACCGGACCAGCACCCCAGAGGCCATGGCGGCGCTCCGTGACGGCCGGCTCAGGCGCGGCTGGTCGATGACCACAGCGGCGAGGCACTCCGGCGTGTCCAGGCCGATGATCAGCCAGCTTGAAAGCGGCCAGCGGAGGCCTTCGGAATCGGTGGCCGAGGATCTGATCGACGCCTACAGGCTGGCCGGCGTCGACGCCGCGGCGGTACGGGCGATCGCGATTCCGCTCGCGGGCAGGGACTCGCCGTACAGGACCGGGAACTGGCCGCCCCGACCCGGCGGCTTCTAGGGGGTGTCATCCGCCAGCGTCATGGGACCAGGTTGAGGGGTTTCCCGCCATGAGCATGGGACCACCCGGTCGCCAGTAGCTGGACCAGCGGCGTGGTGTGCTGCTTGTCCGGCTTCATCCCGGTGTGA
>JBOHCG010000032.1:0-26548 GCA_050698735.1 Streptosporangiaceae bacterium
TGGTGCTGCGCCTGCTCGACAAGGAGACCGTCGCCAGGCCCGAGGTCCTGGAGATATTCGCGCCGGTGCAGAAGCGCCCGGTCCGCGGCTCCTACACGGGCTACGGCAAGCGGCTGCCCTCGGACCGTCCGCCGGTGCTTTCGCCCAAGGAACTCGCCCTGACCGCCGCCTCCGACGGCGGGTCCGCCACCGGCGGTCTGACCCTGCCCGCGAACGGGCAGGCCACCAACGGGCAGGCCACGAACGGGCAGGCGCGGCCAGCGCCCACGGATGACTGACCAGTTCCGCAGGGAGCCGGCCGAGGGCCGCAGGGAGCCGGCCGAGACCGAGGACAGGGGCCCGGAGTTCGACCTGCCGCGCATCGAGCGCGCGGTGCGGGAGATGCTGGCCGCCATCGGCGAGGACCCCGATCGCGACGGCCTGCGCGACACCCCGGCCAGGGTCGCGCGCGCCTACGCGGAGCAGTTCGCCGGGCTGCGCCAGCGCCCGCAGGACGTGCTTACCACGGTCTTCGACGTCGGCCACGACGAGATGGTCATCGTGCGCGACATCGAGGTGTACGGGACCTGCGAGCATCACCTGGTCCCGTTCATCGGCGTCGCGCACATCGGGTACATCCCGAACGAGAAGGGCCAGATCACCGGGCTGTCCAAGCTGGCAAGGCTGGTGGACGTCTACGCCAGGCGGCCGCAGATCCAGGAGCGGATGACCTGCCAGATAGCCGACGCCCTGGTGGACATCCTGGAGCCGCGCGGCGTCGTCGTGGTCATCGAGGCCGAGCACCTGTGCATGACGATGCGGGGCGTGCGCAAGCCTGGCGCGAAGACCGTGACCTCCGCGGTGCGCGGGGCGTTCCGGGACAACGTCACCCGCGCGGAGGCGATGAGCCTGATCTACGGACGGCACTGAGTTAATCCTCAGTCAATACTGAACTGAAACGCTTTCCGCGTCGTCTAATGGGTAGGTCGCCTCCGGCGAGGGGGCGTGGGGGAAGAAGCTTAGGTCCGGGACGTCGCCGACTTTGTCCCGTCCGCCGGAGCCTTTGCCTAGGCTTGGGAGGTACCGTGAAAACAGGACGCGAGGCAGCGCGATGACCACGCTGACCAAACGTGATCCAGGGCCTGACGAGAGAGCTGCGCAGATGAGCGACAGCGCCGAAGCTGGACACCCGAGCGGTGCCGAGAAGGCCGCGAAGGACACCGGGCATTTCGCTGACAGAAGGCGCCAGCACGTCTGGGTGCCCCGCACCGCGGCGCTGCTCACCGCGCTCGTCGGCCTGTCGGACATTGTCGCCATCTTCAGGCCCGACCTGCAGAGCAAGCTGCACAAGTACCTCGTGCCCGGGATTTTGTCTAACGTCACCCGCACCGCCGACGTGCTCATCGGCCTGCTCCTGCTGCTGCTCGCGCACGGCCTGCGACGCAGGAAGCGGCGCGCCTGGCAGGCGGTGGTGGCGCTAAGCGCCTTCGACATCGCGATCCACTTCGCCAGGCACCGGATACCGACCGCGATCGTCGCGATCGTCCTGTGCGGCGCGCTGATCTATTTCCGCGAGGAGTTCTACGCGGAGGGGGACCAGCGCACCCGGTGGCGGGCTGGCTGGGTATTCGGCGCCCTGGTCGTGGCGGACGTGGTCATCGGGCTCACCTACATGCTCCTGGCCCGCGGGCTCGTCATGGACTACTCGTTCGGGACACGGGTCGAGGAGACCCTCTACGGCCTGGTAGGAGTGTCCGGACCCGTGCAGTGGGTGCCGGAGGCGCGGGGCGACCTGTTCAGCATCTTCACCGGCGCGCTCGGGCTGTTCACCCTCGTTGTCACCGCGTACCTGTTCCTGCGCCCGGCCGAGCCGCGGGGCAGGCTGGGCGCCGCGGACGCGGCCAGGGTCAGGGAACTGCTCGTCAAGCACGGCGACAGGGACTCGCTCGGCTACTTCGCGCTGCGCGACGACAAGAGCGTGATCTGGTCGCCGACCGGCAAGGCCTGCGTTTGCTATCGCGTCGTGTCGGGGGTCATGCTGGCCAGCGGCGACCCGATCGGCGACCCTGAGGCCTGGCCGGGCGCCATCGGCCCGTTCCTTGACGAGGCGGCCAGGCACGCCTGGGCGCCTGCCGTGATGGGCTGCAGCGAACTCGGCGCCGAGGTGTGGTGCCGGGAGGGACACCTGACCGCGCTCGAACTCGGCGACGAGGCGATCGTGAACGTGGCCGACTTCAGCCTGGCCGGCCGGTCCATGCGGAACGTCAGGCAGATGGTGAACCGGGTGGCCAAGAACGGCTACGTGGCCGAGGTCCGCCGGGTAGGCGACATCCCGCGGGCCGAGCTTGACGCGGTCGTCAAGGTCGCGGATTCCTGGCGCGGCACCCACACCGAGCGCGGCTTCTCCATGGCGCTCGGCCGGATCGGCGCCCACGGCGACAACGCCCGTGGTGATGAAGCCCGTGGTGATGAAGCCCGTGGTGATGAAGCCCGTGGTGATGAAGCCCGTGGTGATGAAGACCGTGGTGATGAAGACTGCGTCCTGGTTACCGCAAAAGAGAATGGCATCGTCCGCGCCGTGCTGCAGCTCGTCCCGTGGGGGGCGGACGGGCTCTCCCTCGACCTGATGCGCCGGGACAAGTCCGCGCAGCCCGGGCTCAACGACTTCCTCATCACCGAGACCATCAAGGCGGCCACCGGCCTGGGCGTGAAGCGGATCTCGCTGAACTTCGCCATGTTCCGCGCCGCGCTCGAGCGCGGCGAGCGGATCGGCGCCGGCCCGGTCCTGAAGGCCTGGCGGTCGGTGCTGATCTTCGCCTCCAAGTGGTTCCAGATCGAGTCGCTGTACAGGTTTAACGCCAAGTTCTCGCCGGTCTGGCAGCCGCGCTTCTTCGTCTTCCCGAGCACGAAGGACGCGCCGAGGATCGCGCTCGCCGCGCTCGAGGCGGAGGCGTTCCTGGTCTGGCCGCAGCTGCACCTGCACAGGATCGCCCGCAAGGTCGGCCTGGCCAGGCTCCGCAGGCAGCTGCGCCGCCAGCCGCCAGAATGCGCCCCGGGGCAGTGACCCGGGGCGAATCGGACCCAGCCGGATCGGACGCTGCCCGGCATGACCTGCCCGGGCTGCCGAGCGCCGAGCGCTGCCTGGTGATGGGCGTCGTCAACGTCACGCCGGACTCGTTCTCCGACGGCGGTGACTGGTACGGGACGGACGTGGCGATCGCGCACGGCCTGGAGCTGCTCGCCCAGGGCGCGGACATCGTGGACGTGGGCGGCGAGTCGACCAGGCCGGGCGCGCAGCGGGTGTCGCAGGAAGAGGAGCTGCGCCGGGTCGGCCCGGTCATCACCGAACTCGTCCGGGCGGGCGTCCCTGTGTCGATCGACACCATGCGCGCCGGCATCGCGGAGTTCGCGCTGAACGCGGGGGTGCACCTGGTCAACGACGTGAGCGGCGGGCTTGCCGACCCGCAGATGCCGCGCCTGGTCGCCGCGGCCCGGGTGCCCTACGTCGTGGTGCACTGGCGCGGGCACAGCCATGACATGTACACCCGCGCGGTCTACGACGACGTGGTGCAGGAGGTCCGCGACGAACTTTCCCGCCGGGTTGACGCGGTAGTCAGCGAGGGCGTCGACCCGAGCTGCATCGTGGTCGACCCGGGCCTCGGCTTCGGCAAGCGCCCGGAACACAACTGGCCGCTGCTCGCGGGCCTGGCCGACATCGGTCAGCTGGCGGGCGGCACCTTCCCCGTCCTGGTGGGGGCGTCGAGGAAGCGTTTCCTCGGCCGCCTGCTCGCCGACCCGGACGGCACGCCGCGACCGTTCAGCGGCTGCGACGGGGCGACGGTCGCGACCACGACCCTGGCCGCCGCGGCCAGCGCCTGGTGCGTGCGCGTCCACCAGGTGCGGCAGAACGCGGACGCCGTCCGGGTCGTGGCCGCCTGGCAAGGGGCCAGGGTCCGTTCCGCCGGACGGCCGTGACCGGCCGCCGGCACGCGGTCCTCGCCGTCGGCAGCAACCTGGGCGACAGGATGGGTACCCTTCAGGAATGCGTGAACGCCATCGGCAGGCTCCCGGACACTGACGTGCTGGCCATCTCGCCGGTCTACCAGACCGCCCCGGTGGGCGGCCCGCCGCAGCCCGACTACCTGAACGCGGTGCTCGCGGTGGCGACTGGCCTGGGCGCTGAGGACCTGCTGGCGGCGCTGCACGGGATCGAGGCATCCCTCGGCCGGGTGCGGAAGGAACGATTCGGGCCGCGCACTCTGGACATCGACATCATCAGCTACCAGGGCGAGCTCAGCGACGACCCCGCGCTGACGCTGCCCCATCCGCGTGCGCACGAGCGCGCCTTCGTGCTCGCGCCGTGGCACGACATCGAGCCCGCCGCCGAACTTCCCGGATATGGCCCGGTCGCCGCCCTGCTCGCGGCGCTGGACTTCGGCGGCGTGCGGCGGCTGCCTGACGCGGTGCTACGCCCGGGCGGGACGCCGTGAAGCCGACCCGTACCTCGACGCTCGCCGTGGTCGGCGTCCTCGCCGCGCTTGTCGCGTGGGTGCTGCTGCGGACGGTCTACGAGTCCCTGCCGCCGCTGCCGTGGACGGGGGTGCCCGCGCTGCTCATCGCGGCGGCCGCGGAGGCCTGGACGGGCCGTGACCTGAAGGCGCGGATAGCCGGCCGGAGCGGCACCAAGCCCGCCGCGCCGCTTTTCGTGTCCCGGATGGTCGCGCTGGCCAAGGCCAGCTCGCTGGCCGCCGCGGTGATCGCCGGGCTCGCGACCGGGTTCGTGATCTACCTGAGCGGCTCGCTGACCGCGGCGATACCGCGCCAGGATGCGGTCACCGCCGCGATCACCCTGGCCGCGGCCGTCGCGCTCGCCTGCGCCGCGCTCTACCTCGAGTACTGCTGCCGCGTCCCCAGCAGGTCCGACAGCGATCCTGACGACGTGCCGGCCACACCTCGCTGACAGAGCAGTAAATTCAAAACCATATTTTTCCCGAACGAGCGGTGGTTCACGTCTCGCGACCGCGTCAGACGGCCCGCTTGGCGATCGCCGTACTTCGGCCTGGCTATCCTGGTCAGCGCATGAAACCTGACACTTCCCAGCATCCGGCGCGCCTCGCCGTCGGCGTCGTCGGCGTCGGCCGGGCGGGCACCGCCCTCGGCGTCGCGCTCGCCCGGGCCGGCCACGCGGTGATGGCCGCGTCCGCGGTGTCGGACGCCTCGATGCGCAGGGCGCGCGCGAGCTTTCCCGACGCCGTCATCGTCGAGCCCGGGCAGCTTCTGCGGCTGGTCGACCTGGCCCTGCTCACCGTGCCCGACGACGTGCTGCCGGGCCTGGTCGCCGGGCTTGCGGCGACCGAGGCGCCGATCGCGGGCCGGATGATCGCGCACGCCAGCGGGCGCTACGGGATCGCGGTGCTTGAACCCGCCACCCGCCGCGGCGGGCTGCCGCTGGCCCTGCACCCGGTGATGACCTTCACCGGGCGCTCCGACGATACCGACAGGCTGCGCGGGACCTGCTTCGGGGTAACCGCGCCCGACGTGCTCCGCACGGCGGCGGAGGCGCTGGTGATCGAGATGGGCGGCGAGCCCGTGTTCATCGCCGAGGAGAACAGGGACCTGTATCACGCGGCGCTCGCCGGGGCTGCCAACCACCTGATCACCCTCGTCGCCGAGGCGGCGGACCTGCTCCGGGCCGCCGGGGTCGCCGATCCCGCGCGGCTGATGGGCCCGCTGCTTGCCGCCTCGCTAGACAACGCGCTGCGGTTCGGCGACGCGGGCCTGACGGGTCCCGTCGCCCGAGGCGACGCGGACACTGTAGCGGCCCACGTGAACGCGCTGGAGGCCACCGGGGCATCCAGGGCCGCGGTGGCCGCCTACGTGGCCATGGCCCGGCTGACCGCGGACCGCGCGCTCGCGGCCGGGCTGCTCAAGCCGGCCGACGCGGAGCGCCTGCTCGACGTGCTCGGCGGCCGTCCGTGAGCAGGGTCGCCAGGACACGGGACGAGCTCGCGACCGCGCGAGCCGGCCTGCCCGCGCCCGTCGTCCTCGTGCCCACCATGGGCGCGCTGCACTGCGGGCACCGCGCCCTGCTGCGCGCGGCCGGGGAGCTTGCCGGGCCCGGGGGGAGCGTGACCGTGTCGATCTTCGTCAACCCGCTCCAGTTCGGCCCCGGCGAGGACCTGGGCCGCTATCCGCGGACGCTGGATGACGACCTGGCCATGTGCGCCGAGGAGGGGGTCAGGCTCGTCTTTGCGCCGTCTGGCGCCGAGATGTACCCGGGCGGCAGGCCGGAGGTGACCGTCGATCCAGGGCCCGCGGGCCAGGTCCTGGAGGGTAAGTTCAGGCCGGGCTTCTTCGACGGCGTGCTGACCGTGGTGCTGAAGCTGTTCAGCCTGACGCGCCCGGACGTCGCGGTGTTCGGCCAGAAGGACGCGCAGCAGCTCGCGCTGGTCCGCCGCATGGTCGGCGACCTTGATCTGGGCGTTGTCATCGAGTCGGTGCCAACCGTGCGCGATGCCGACGGGCTCGCCGTCTCCAGCCGGAACGCCTACCTGTCGGCCGAGGACCGGACGAACGCGCTGGCGCTGTCCCGGGCACTGCGCGCGGGCGCGGCCAGGGCCGCCGACGGCGCACGGCCCGTGCTGGCCGCCGCCGGTGAGGTCCTCGCCGCGTCGCCCGCCCTGGCCGTCGACTACACCGAGCTCGTCGATCCGGGCACGTTCGCGCCGGTGCCGGCCGGCCGGGCCGGTCCGGCGGTGCTCGTGGTGGCCGCGACCGTGGGCGGCACGCGGCTCATCGACAACGTGCCCGTGGTGCTCGCCGGAGGGGTCCATGCTGCTGACCATTGACATCGGGAACACCAACATGGTGCTCGGGGTCTTCGAGGGGGACCGGGTCATCGAGCACTGGCGGATCGCGACGGTCCCGGACCGGACCGCCGACGAGCTCGCCGTGGTGCTGCACGGCCTGCTCGCGGCCAGCGGCGCGTTCGCGGAGCGGGACATCACCGGCATCTCGCTGTGCTCGACGGTGCCGTCCGTGCTGCACGAGATGCGGGAGATGTGCGCGCGGTACTACGGCGGCCTGGCGACCGTCATCGTCGAGCCGGGGGTGAAGTCGGGCGTGCCGGTGCGGACCGACAATCCCAAGGAGGTCGGCAGCGACCGGATCATGAACTCGCTCGCGGCCGTGCACCTGTACGGCGGCCCGGCCATCGTGGTGGACTTCGGTACCTCGACCAACTTCGACGCGGTCAGCGCACGGGGCGAGTTCGTCGGCGGCGCGCTGGCGCCTGGCATCGAGATCTCGGTCGACGCCCTGTCCAGGCGGGCCGCGCAGCTGCTCAAGGTCGAGCTGGTCAGGCCGCCCAGGGTCATCGGCAAGAACACCGTCGAGTCGCTTCAGTCCGGGATCGTGTTCGGCTTCGCCGCGCAGGTGGAGGGGATCGTCACCCGGATGGCGCGGGAGCTGTACCCGGCCGACCCGGACGCGGTGACGATCATCGCCACCGGCGGGCTCGCACCGCTCGTCATCGACGAGGTGAGCGTCATCGACGCCTACGAGCCCTGGCTCACCCTCATCGGGCTGCGGCTCGTGTACGAGCGGAACACGGCCCTGCCCGCCGAGTAAGGGGCCCCCGAGCGAGGCGGCCGCGGAGTTACCCGGTCCCTGCGCTACTGGATGCTGCGCTACTGGATGCTGCGCTACTGGATGCTGCGCTACTGGATGCCGCGCTACTGGATGCGGACGGCGCCGACGTAGTTGGCCCAGTCGACCGGCTGGACCATCACATCTTGGCCGAAGTCCGGGGCGTCGACCATCAGGCCGTCGCCGATGTAGATCCCCACGTGGCTGATGTCGGCGTAGAAGAAGACCAGGTCCCCGGGCTCCAGCTGGTTGCGGGACACGTGCACGCCGGAGTTCCACAGGCTCCCGGTGAAGTGCGGAAGCGCGATGCCGAGCTGGGAGAACGCCCAGACGACAAGCCCGGAGCAGTCGAACTCGCCCGGTCCTGCGGCTCCCCACACGTAGGGATCGCCGCGCCGGGACAGCGCCGCCTGCAGCGCCTGGGCGCCGACGGTGTTCGCGGTCGGGATGGTGACGTTCGGGTACTGCCCCGTCTGGTTGAAGATCGTCATGGCCTGCCGCATCGCAGCGCCGTTGACCTGGTCGATCTTGCCGTCGATGGCCTTGCGCTTGGCGTTCATCTGGGCCTGCAGCGCGTTCACCGCGGCGACCTGCTGCTCGGCGGTCTGCCTGTCCCGCACCGCCTGGCTCTCCTCGGCGCGCAGTGTGCTCACCGTGTCGCCGCTCGACTGGTCCATCTCGGTGATCGTGGAGGCCTGGCTGAGGAACTGCCCGGGGTTTCCCGCGGTGAGCGCCTGCATGGTGGGATTCAGGCCGGCGCTCATGTAGTTCTCCGCGGCCAGCTGGGCCACGGCCTGCTGGCCGGCCGACAGCGCGGTCCCGATTCTGGCGGCGGCGGCCTGGGCGACCCGCGCGTCCGCCTGCGCCTGGCCGAGCTGGATACGCAGGCCGTCGTACTGCTCGCTCAGCGCGTTGATCTGGAACTCCAGTTGCTTCGCCTCCGCGACCAGCTGGGTCAACGTCGGCTTCGGCGCGGCCGACTGTGCCACGCTGCTTCCGCCCGGCACGATCAGGACCAGCGCCGCCGTCACGGCGGCAAGCCCGGCCGCTCCGCTCAGTTTGCGCACAGCGATGCACGATATTGGAATCGGGGTTCGTTGGCCACCTAGTAGGGCGAACTTTTACCTTACGAGGCTGTGACGCGACCCCGCTGACGGCACAGCGGCTATGCCGCTCCGAAGGCGCAGGACTATCATGGACTGCGCTATGACATACACGATCAGGGCGGCGCGTACCCGTGACGTACCGATGATCCGGAAGCTGCTGGACTCCAATGTAGAGTCTGGAAGATTGCTGAGTAAGGCCACCGTCACGCTCTATGAGGACATCCAAGAGTTCTGCGTAGCAGAACTCTTGATGGATGACGCTGGGCTGGCGGGTTGTGGCGCTTTGCATGTGATGTGGGAGGATCTCGCCGAGATCAGGACGGTTGCGGTGCGCGAGGACTGCCAAGGGCTAGGTATCGGTCACGGGATCGTCGATACGTTGCTTCAGCGGGCCCGCGCGCTCGAGGTAGCCAGGGTGTTCGTGCTGACTTTCGCCGTGGACTTCTTCGCCCGTCACGGATTCCGGCGTATCAGCGGTACGCCCGTGGCCCCAGAGGTGTACCGGGAGCTATTGAGATCCTATGACGAGGGCGTGGCCGAGTTTCTAGACCTAGAGCGGGTAAAGCCGAACACCCTCGGGAACACCCGCATGCTGCTGCGGCTGTTACGGGGCCGGGAAAAATGAGCATCGGCGTTGCAGACGAGACGATACAAGCCCAGCGGGAGCGCGTTCCGCCGCTGGCCACCGAGAGGAGCCCGCTATGTTGAGCGACCTCGCCGCACTGGCTCCGTCGCTGATAGTCTGCGTCGCCTTCCTCGTCGGCGTTGCGATGTTCCTGCGCAGCCAGATGTCCCCGAAGCGCCGCGAGGCCAGGAACGAGCGGCGCCGATCCAGGGACCGCAGGTCTTGATATTTCGGTGAACGACGGGATTATCCGAACTGGTTGAACGGCTTGGTTGCCTTGCCCGCCTTGCAGATCCAGTATCCGCCTGCGGCCCGCGCTATGTGACATCGCCCTGCTAACGTGCCAGGAATGCCTGATTACGGAGAGTCGCCAGCCTCTGATGCTGCCCGAAGACGGTCGCCGGAGCTCAAAACATAAAACGTGAGTTCTAGCCAATTGTCAAGGCCAAGAGATTTGGTATATGTTTAGCATCCGAAATAGGTTGCTCCGTCAGAAGGGCTGAATCCATGGCACAGAAGGTGCAGGTACTTCTCGTCGATGATCTCGACGGAAGCGAGGCGACAGAGACCGTGGCCTTTGGGCTCGATGGCGCCTCGTATGAGATCGACCTTAGTACCGGCAACGCCGGCAAGCTACGTAAAGAGCTTGCCCACTATGTGGACCACGCGCGGAAAGCGAGCGCTCCGGCCAGGCGGCGCAGGGCGCGCACTGGCCCCGGCCGCGAGCGCAGCGCTCAAATCCGGCAGTGGGCGAAGCAGCGTGGATACAAGGTCAATGAGCGCGGGCGCATTCCCGCGAACATCGTCGCGGAGTACGAGGCGGCGCACTAGAACCCCCGCGCACCGGAGTTCGCGAGTCCGTCGAGCCGCGAGCGCTCCCGGGTTCAGCGCCCCGAGGCGAAGCAACTCCTGCCGCGGTGTCGTGACCGATCGCACCGTTGGCCGGACTGGGCGGCAGCAATCCCCAGCGGCCAACGGTGCGTTTGCTTTGTCCGGGGCGTCGCCGCATCCCGGCGTCCCCCGCGCCTCCTCGCCACCACCACCCCGCCCCGCCTGGTGCCGGTGCCTATACCCCGGCTCGATCGCGGCTCGGGATCCGGTCGAGCAGGTCCCTGGCCCCGGCGGGCGACCCCAGGGGCAGACCCAGCGGGCGTGTTCGTTCCGCGCGAACAAGTCGGCCCCTTGGCACTGGTCTGACCCATTTGAACCGCATATGAGCTGCGCGTTCGCTTGCGGCGTACCGGGAACACGGGCCTGTTTCGTGGGGTTGGATGAGGATGAACGCCCTGTATGCAGGGAAGGTCTTGGTTATGTGAGGCGCATACTCGCATTAAGCACAACCGTCGGCCCCCCCGCTACCATGCAAAGTAGGTGCGCAGTAGGGAGGGACCGACCCGTTCCGCCCCCGTGCCGTGAGGAGAGCGACGAGATGTTCGAGAGGTTTACCGACAGAGCGCGGCGGGTTGTTGTCCTGGCGCAAGAAGAAGCCAGGATGCTCAATCACAACTACATCGGCACCGAGCACATCCTGCTCGGCCTCATCCACGAGGGCGAGGGCGTCGCGGCCAAGGCCCTCGAGTCGCTCGGGATCAGCCTGGATGCCGTGCGGCAGCAGGTCGAGGAGATCATCGGCCAGGGCCAGCAGGCGCCGTCCGGGCACATCCCGTTCACGCCGCGGGCCAAGAAGGTGCTCGAGCTGTCGCTGCGCGAGGCGCTGCAACTTGGCCACAACTACATCGGCACCGAGCACATCCTGCTCGGCCTGATCCGCGAGGGCGACGGCGTTGCCGCCCAGGTGCTCGTGAAGCTTGGCGCCGACCTGAACCGCGTTCGCCAGCAGGTCATCCAGCTGCTGCACGGCTATCAGGGCAAGGAGCCCGCCTCGGCGGGCACCGCCGCGGAATCGACGCCGTCGACGTCCCTGGTCCTCGACCAGTTCGGCCGGAACCTCACCCAGGGCGCGCGCGAGGGCAAGCTCGACCCGGTCATCGGCAGGGAAAAAGAGATCGAGCGGGTCATGCAGGTCCTGTCCCGGCGGACCAAGAACAACCCGGTGCTTGTCGGCGCCCCCGGCGTGGGCAAGACGGCGGTCGTCGAGGGCCTGGCGCAGAAGATCGTCAAGGGCGAGGTTCCCGAGACCATCAAGGACAAGCAGCTGTACACGCTCGACCTCGGCGCCCTGGTGGCCGGCTCTCGCTACCGCGGCGACTTCGAAGAGCGGCTGAAGAAGGTGCTGAAGGAGATCCGGACCCGCGGCGACATCATCCTGTTCATCGACGAGATCCACACCCTCGTCGGGGCGGGTGCGGCCGAGGGCGCCATCGACGCGGCCTCCATCCTCAAGCCGATGCTGGCCCGTGGCGAGCTGCAGACCATCGGCGCCACCACCCTTGACGAGTACCGCAAGTACCTGGAGAAAGACGCCGCGCTTGAGCGCAGGTTCCAGCCCATCCAGGTGGCCGAGCCGACGATCTCGCACACGATCGAGATCCTCAAGGGGCTGCGGGACCGGTACGAGGCGCACCACCGGGTGTCAATCACGGACAGCGCGCTTGTCGCCGCGGCGCAGCTGGCGGACCGGTACATCAGCGACCGCTTCCTGCCGGACAAGGCCATCGACCTGATCGACGAGGCCGGCTCGAGGATGCGGATCCGCCGCATGACCGCGCCGCCGGACCTGCGCGAATACGACGAGAAGATCGCCCAGGTGCGCCGGGAGAAGGAATCGGCCATCGACTCGCAGGACTTCGAGAAGGCCGCGGCGCTGCGGGACACCGAGAAGCAGCTGCTCGCGAAGAAGGCGGCAAGGGAGAAGGAGTGGAAGGCCGGCGACATGGATGTCGTCGCCGAGGTGAACGAGGAGCTCATCGCCGAGGTCCTTGCCACCGCCACCGGCATCCCGGTGTTCAAGCTGACAGAAGAGGAATCGCAGCGCCTGCTCCGCATGGAGGACGAGCTGCACAGGAGGGTGATCGGCCAGAACGACGCCATCAGGGCGCTGTCCCAGGCGATCAGGCGCACCAGGGCCGGCCTGAAGGACCCCAAGCGTCCCGGCGGATCGTTCATCTTCGCCGGCCCGTCCGGCGTCGGCAAGACCGAGCTGTCCAAGACGCTGGCCGAGTTCCTGTTCGGCGACGAGGACTCGCTCATCCAGCTCGACATGAGCGAGTACATGGAGAAGCACACGGTCTCCAGGCTGTTCGGCTCCCCGCCCGGATACGTGGGCTACGAGGAGGGCGGCCAGCTCACCGAGAAGGTCCGCAGGCGTCCGTTCTCCGTCGTGCTGTTCGACGAGATCGAGAAGGCGCACCCGGACATCTTCAACTCGCTGCTGCAGATCCTTGAGGACGGCCGGCTGACCGACGCCCAGGGCAGGATGGTTGACTTCAAGAACACCGTCATCATCATGACCACCAACCTGGGCACCCGCGACATCTCCAAGGGCGTGTCCGTGGGCTTCGCGCGGGCGAATGAGTCGAAAGGTTCGTACGACCGGATGAAGAACAAGGTGCAGGAGGAGCTGAAGGGGCACTTCCGGCCGGAGTTCCTGAACCGCGTGGACGACATCATCGTGTTCCACCAGCTCGACCGGGAGGAGATCTTCCGCATCGTCGACCTGATGATCGCCAAGGTGGACGACCGGCTCAAGGACCGCGACATGGCCATCGAGCTGCGGCCCGCGGCCAAGGACCTGCTGTCCCTGCGCGGCTACGACCCGGTCCTCGGCGCCAGGCCGCTGCGCCGCACGATCCAGCGGGAAATCGAGGACTCCCTGTCCGAGAAGATCCTGTTCGGCGAGCTGCGCCCGGGCCAGATCGTGATCGTCGACACCGAAGGCACCGGCGAGACCGCCAAGTTCACCTTCAACGGCGTCGCGAAGCCGGAAATCGTGACCGACACACCGCCGGCGGAGATGCCGGCGGAGCCGGTCGTGACCAAGGGCAGCACGGTCGGCAGCTCGGCCGGCGGCGGCTCCGCAAGCCAGGACGGCGGCACCGCCTCCGCCCTCGGCTAGCGGTTATTCGGTTCAAGCAGGAGCCCGGCTGCCCCGCAGCCGGGCTCCTCGCCGTTTGCCGGCTATTTGCCGGCGGGCAGGGTGTACCGGCCGTCGGGGAGCGGGTCGACCAGGCCGTCGGCGACCAGGCCGTCAAGGGCGCGGTCGAGCTGGACCTGGTCGGGCCACAGCGCGTCGAAGTGGACCCGTTGGGCCGGGGCGACCGAATCGCGGAGCAGCGCGAGCAGGCGTCCCCGGCACTGCCGGTCGGTGCCGTCGTAGCGCTGCGTCCGTCGCCCGGTTTCCGCGGCGGGGCGCCCCGCGGCCAGCCAGGCGCAGTGGCGGGCCACCGGGCAGTCGCCGCAGCGTGGGCTGGCGGCCGTGCATACCAGGGCGCCAAGCTCCATCACGGCGACGGACCAGCGTGCCGCCGTCGCGGGCTCGTCGGGCAGCAGCGACTCGGCCAGCCGCCGCTCCGCCACCGACGGCGCGGCCGCCGACGGCTGCCGGCCGGAGATCAGCCTGCCGAACACGCGCCGGACGTTGGTGTCGAGCACCGCGTGCCGCTGGCCGAAGGCGAAGCTGGCCACCGCGGCCGCGGTATAGCCGCCGATCCCGGGCAGCGCGAGCAGCGCCTGGTAGTCCGCGGGCACCTCCCCGTCGTGCCGGCGGGTCAGGATCGTCGCCGTCTCGTGCAGCCGCAGGGCGCGCCTCGGGTAGCCGAGCGTGCCCCACTGCCTGATCGCCTCGGCGCGCGGCTCGGCGGCGAGCGCGACGGGCGTCGGCCACCTGGCCAGCCACCGGCCGTGCGCGGGAAGCACCCTGGCCACCGGCGTCTGCTGCAGCATGATCTCGCTGACCAGCACCGACCAGGGGGTCGCGTCGGCGGCGCGCCACGGCAGGTCCCTGGCGTTCCGCGCATACCAGGCCAGCACCGGTTCGGTAAGGGGCGCCGGATTCGTATAAGGCACCGTCATGACCCTGCCTATCGTGCCACGCGGCGGGACGGCTTCGGCCAGGCTGCGCGGTTCGCGGTGCGGCCGGCGGGTCTTCCCGTGGTTGCTACCCTTTGACTTCATACTCTCCGCATGGGTATGGATACTTTTCGTGATGACGACGAAGAAGAAGACCCGTTCGATGATTACCGGTCCGATGCGTATTGGCGCCGAAGGGCGCTTACCCTCGCCCTGGGCCTCGTCCTGCTCGCGGTGCTGATCTGGGCCTTTACCGGTGGCGGCGGCAGGCAGCCCGCCAGCCCGGCCGCGACGGGTTCGCAGCAGCCCTCGCTGCAGCCGGAAGCCGCCTACAGCGCCGTACCGACCGCGCCCCCGGCCACCCGGGGATCGCTGCGAACGCCGGCGGCCAGGAGGACCGCGGGGACCCGGCCCGCTGCCAGTGCCGCCGCCCAGCCGGGCGGCAAGGACGGCAAGGACGCGAAGAAGGGCAACGGCGGCGGCGGGAGCGGATCGGGCACCGGCGGCCAATGCTCGCCCAGCGCGATCGTGCTCAGCCTGCTCAGTAACAAGTCCAGTTACGGCGCCGGGGAAGATCCGCGGTTCGAGGTGTACATCGTCTCGACCGCGCCTGCCGCCTGCACGTTCGGGCTCGGCCCGGCCAAGCTGCAGGTGCAGGTCATGTCCGCGGGCCGCATCGTCTGGGATTCGGCCGACTGCGCCCGCGGTGACAGCACCCGGGTCGCCACGCTCAAACGCGGTGTCCCGTCCCAGGAATCGATCACCTGGAAGCGCACCAGCACCCTGCCCGGCTGCGTGATGCTGGCCTCGTCGGTACGCCCCGGCACCTATCAGGTACGGGTCAAGGCAGGCGCCACCGCCAGCGCCGTGCTGGCGATCAAGCTCGACAGGTAACAGGTCGGTCCCGAGCACCGTGGACAGCGCCTGGCGCACATCCTGGACCCCGATGACCTGAAGCGAGCCCGTGAGGGCCCCCGGGTCCGCCGGGCCTGCCGGGTCCATGGGGCCAGCGGGCACGACCGCGCGGCGGAAACCCATCCGCTCCGCCTCGGCCAGCCGCTGCGGCAGGCCTGCAACCCGCCGGACCTCTCCGGCCAGGCCGACCTCGCCGATGGCGACGACACCGGGCGGCACGCTCAGGTTCGCGGCCGAGCTTGCCAGCGCGACGGCGATGGCCAGGTCGACCGACGGCTCGGTAAGCCGGACACCGCCCACGGTCGCCGCGTACACGTCCTGCTTGCCCAGCTTGATCCCGGCGCGGCGCTGCAGGACGGCGAGCACCATGCCGACCCTGGCGCCGTCCAGCCCGGAGGTGGCACGCCGCGGTACCTCGAGCGCCGAGTAGCCGACCAGGGCCTGCACCTCGGCCGGCAGCGGCCTGCGCCCCTCCAGCGTGACCGTGACGCAGGTGCCGGGCACCGGCTCGCGGTGCTGGGACAGGAAGAGCCCGCTCGGGTCGGGCAGGCCGATCAGGCCGTACTCGCCGAGATCGAAACAGCCAACCTCGTCGGTCGGCCCGTACCTGTTCTTCACCGCCCGCACCATGCGCAGCTGTGAATGCCGGTCGCCGTCGAAGTGCAGCACCACGTCCACGAGGTGCTCGAGGGCCCGCGGCCCGGCCACCGAGCCGTCCTTCGTGACGTGCCCGACCAGGATGGTCGCCAGCGACCGTTCCTTGGCGACCGTGGTCAGCGCGCTTGCCACCGCCCGCACCTGGGTAACCCCGCCAGGCACGCCGTCCACGTCGGCGGCGCCGATCGTCTGCACCGAATCGATGATCAGCAGCCTGGGCCTGACCTGATCGATGTGCCCGATCACCGCGTCCAGGTCAGTCTCCGCGGCGAGGTACAACTGGTCGCTGACCGCGCCGATCCGGTCGGCGCGCAGCCGCACCTGGGCGGCGGATTCCTCGCCGGTGATGTAGAGCACCGGCCCCGAATCGGCAACAAGCGCGCCGGCCTCGAGCAGCAGGGTCGACTTGCCCACGCCGGGCTCGCCGGCCAGCAGCACGACGGCGCCTGGCACCAGCCCGCCGCCGAGCACGCGGTCCAGCTCGTCGAGGCCGGTCGGCCTGGCGCTCGCCTCGGCGGCGTCGACCTGCCCGATGGGCACCGCGGGCGTGCTGACCGGTGCTCCGCTGCGGTGGACGACCCGGGTCAGCCGGGGCGCTCCCGCCTCCTGCACCGTCCCCCAGGCCTGGCACTCGCCGCACCGCCCGCTCCACTTGAGGGATTGCCAGCCGCATTCCGTGCACCGGTAGCCTGCCGCCCCTGCCGCCGACTTCGCCATGGCCCGCACGATAGCGGCTGCTACCGACATTCTCAGTAAGCTGGAGGGCGGGGCAACGAAGGCCAGGGCAACGAAGGCCAGGGCAACGAAGGGAGCCGGCGTTGAGCGGCGAGGCGAGGGCATCGGGGCCGCCGGTCGCCCTGTCCACCTCCTCGGTCTACCCGGAGCGGACGCCGGATGCCTTCGAGATGGCCGCCAGGCTGGGCTACGACGGCATCGAGATCATGGTCTACGCCGATCCGGTGAGCCAGGACGCGGACGTGCTGCGCAGGCTGAGTGACTATCACCAGCTCCCCGTCGTCTCGGTGCACGCGCCCAGCCTGCTGCTCACCCAGCGCGTCTGGGGCCGGGAACCGTGGGAGAAGCTGCGCCGCGCCAAGGACCTGGCCGAGCGGCTCGGCGCGAGGGTCGTCGTGCTGCACCCGCCGTTCCGCTGGCAGCGCGAGTACGTCCGCGGCTTCGCGAACGGCCTGGCCGCGATGGCCGAGGAGACCGACGTCATGTTCGCGGTGGAGAACATGTACCCGCTGCGAGCCGGCGGCAACGAGGTGGTGGCCTACGCCCCGACCTGGGATCCCACCGCGCTCGACGTGCCGCACGTCACGCTGGACCTCTCGCACACCGCCGCATCCGGTTCCGACGCCCTGGCCATGGCCGACGAGCTAGGCGGTCGCCTGACCCACGTGCACCTGGCCGACGGCACCGGCAATCCGGTCGGCCCGATCCCGGACGAGCACCTGGTGCCCGGTCGCGGCAACCAGCCATGCGCCGAGCTCCTGCGCCGCCTCGTCGCGACCGGATACGACGGGGCTGTGGTGGCGGAGGTCAAGACCCACCGGGCCGCGACGCGAGCCGACCGGGTCGCGGACCTGGCCGAGTCGCTGGCGTTCGCCAGACAGCACCTGGCGCTGCCCGCGGGCCGGGCGGCGGGAACGTAAGCCGGGGGGCGTAACCGGGGCAGCCCAATCCGAGCCGGGCGCGGGTAATCTTGCCGCCATGGCAGGAACCCTGATCACCGTGGCCCCGACCGGCGCCGAGGCCGACAAGGCCGGGGTACCGGCGCTTCCGGTCACCCTGGACGAGCTCGTCACGACCGCCAAGGAGTGCGAGGCGGCCGGGGCGGCGGTCATCCACGTGCACATCAGGGACGACGCGGCGCAGCCCACGCTGGACCGCGGCAGGCTGGCCGACACGGTGGCGGCGCTGCGCGAGGGTACCGACCTCATCGTGCAGCTCTCCACCGGGGGCGCGGTTACCGACAGCTTCGCCGACCGGCTGGCCGTCCTCGACGCCGGACCCGACACCTGCTCGCTGACCTGCGGGACGGTCAACTTCGGCGAGGAGGTGTTCGCCAACCCCTGGCCGTTCATCAGGGACCTCTACCGGCTGACCCAGGAGCGCGGGGTCGCCCCGGAATTCGAGCTCTTCGACATCGGGCAGGTGGCGACGCTGCACCGGCTGCTCGGCGAGTTCGGCCCGCCGGCCGGCGGGCACGTGCACTGCGACCTGGTGATGGGCGTGCCCGGCGGCATGCCGGGGGACGTGCCGACCATAGCGGCGGCGGTGGCCGCGTTGCCGGCGGGCGCGACCTGGTCCGCGACCGGGATCGGCCGCAGCACCCTGCCCGTGCTGTTCGGCTCGCTCGCCGCGGGGGGCCATCTGCGGGTCGGCATGGAGGACACGCTCTCCTACGCGCGCGGGCGTCCCGTGACCCGCAACGCCGAACTGGTGGAACGGGCGGCGGAGCTGGCGAGGATCGCGCAGCGGCCGCCGATGCGCCCGGCCGAGGCGCGCGCCCTCCTCGGCATCGGGGATGCGCGGAGCTGAGGGGCGCGCTTGCTGATCGTTTGCAATTGCAAGCATTACGTGGCAGGCTGAAGGCATGCGGAACTCAATCGGCGAGTACATCAAGGAGCAGCGGGAGCAGGCGGGGAAGTCGATGCGCCAGCTCGCGCAGGCGGCCGGGGTGTCCAACCCGTACCTGAGCCAGATAGAGCGCGGCCTGCGCAAGCCGAGCGCGGACATCCTGCAGCAGATCGCCAAGGGGCTGCGGATTTCCGCGGAAGCGCTGTACGTGCAGGCCGGGATCCTTGAGGACAGGCCGGCCGACTCCGGCGTCCGGTCGGCCCTGCTCGCCGACCCCGAGCTGTCGGAGCGGCAGAAGCAGGTCCTCATCGAGATCTACGAGTCATTCCGCAAGGAAAACTTCGTCGCGGCCGCGGCGGCGGCCGCGGCCGCGACGGCAGCGCAGGCGTCGGCCGCCGAAGACGCGCCAACCGCGGGAGACGCGGCGGCGGCGCAGGATGCTCCATTCGCCGATAGCATGACTGCCCAAGACGCTCCATTCGCCGACGGCGTGCCATCCGCCGACGGCGTGGCCGCCGACGACTCTCCGTTCGCCGACGGCGCGGGGGCGCCGGACCCGGCCGACATCGCCGATTTCGCGGCCGAGATGGCACCCCCGGTTAGACCAGACAATGCCTCCGATTAGGTAGCGTGATTCACGTGTCGTTTGGTGCCTACACCCCGCTCAGGGATTTCTTCTTTGCCCTAGGTATCGCGGCGTTCGTCGTCGAGGCCTGGGCCTTCATCGACGCTATCAGGAGGCCCTCGCAGGCCTTCGTCGCCACCGGCAAGCAGACCAAGCAGTTGTGGCTCATCATCCTCGGCGTGGCCGCCGCGGTCGGCCTGTACGGGGCGGCCTACGGCGTCGGGCCGATCTCCATCCTGCCGGTCGCGGCCTTCGTCGCGGCCGCCGTCTACCTGGCCGACGTCCGCCCCAAGGTCAAGGATTTCCGCAGCGGCGGCGGAACCAGCTCCGGTCCCTACGGCCCCTGGTAACCCGCTGACCACTGCGGACGCGCAGCGGCCCAGAGGATTACTCAGAGGATGAGCAGCGTGACCGGGGTCGCGACCAGCAGGGCGGCGGCTGCGCAGATCGCGGCGAACGCGGCGGGGGGCAGCGGGCGTACCGGGTGCAGCAGCCTGGCGACCCGGGCGGCCACCTCGCCCTCGCCGACGGCCAGCGTGCCCGCGGGTGCCGGGCGGGCGCCCGCGGTGCCGAACCGGACCAGCGCGGAGACGAGTTCCCTGGCCGGGCGGGCGCGCAGGGCGCGGTCGTCGGCCAGCATCTCGACGAGCAGCGCCACCGACCGCTGAGCCTGCCCGCAGGTGGCCGACCGGGGGAACGCGCGGCGCAGCGCGCTGAACGGCAGCAGCACGAGGTCGTGGCGTTCGCGCAGGTGCGCGCGCTCGTGCGCGAGCACGGCCGCGAGTTCGGCCGGGCCGAGAAGTTCCAGCGTGCCGACGCTGACGACGATCTGCGATCGCAGCCCGGGCAGGCAGTACGCCGCGGCGGCCGGGTAGTCGACGACCAGGGCGCCTGGCACCTTCGGGTCGCCGTGGGCGAGCAGCCTCAGCAGGGCACGCTGCCGGCGCCTGGCCGCGAACGCCGTGGCGGAAGCGGCGACGAGCACCCAGCACAGCAAGGCGAACAGGGCCAGCCCGGCGGCCAGGCAGGCCAGCCTGGCGCCCGCGACGACCGTCGCGGACACGCTGTCCGCGCCGAACACGGCGGGCAGCACCGCGCCGATACGGGAAACGGCACCCAGGCCGAGCACGGCTCGGACCAGGCCGATCCGGCTGCCCGGCATGCCGAGACCGATCAGCGTGCCGACCGCGGCCAGGCCCGCGGCCAGCCCGAGCGCCTGCCAGAGCAAGATGGCCGCCACCGGTGACCGGCGCGTCCAGCTTGCCGACACGAGCGCCGAAGCTCCGAGCACGCTCCCGGTGGTGACCGCGGCGAGTAGCGCCGCATCAGCGAGTCCTTGCATCTCCTTCGCCGTCACCTTCGAGTACTTCCAGCGCTTCGCGCAGCGCCTCGGCCTCGACCCCGGAGACCGACTTGGCGAAACGGGTCAATGCGGCAGTACGGTCGCCGGTCTGGTCGAGCGCGGTCAACATCAGCTCGGCGACGTATGTCTCCCTGGTCGCGGAAGGGCAGTAACGCCAGGCACGACCGTCGCGCTGCCGCCTGGCGAATCCCTTTTTCGCGAGCCTGTCGAGCACCGTCATCACGGTGGTGTGGGCTAGATTACGTTCGGTCAGCCTAGCACTGACCTCGCGTACGGTGAGAGAGCTATCGGTTCCCCAAAGCACGTCCATAATGGCACGCTCAAGATCGCCCAACCGGTTCACGGTCGTCAATGTACCCCGCAATGCGGGCAACCGAATAGGCAGGGTCCCATGGAGATCACGCTTGCCCAGGGGGACATCACACAACAGCAGGTAGACGCGGTGGTCAACGCGGCGAATTCGTCGCTGCTCGGCGGCGGTGGCGTGGACGGCGCGATCCACCGGCGCGGCGGGCCCGAGATCCTCGCCGCGTGCCGGGAACTGCGAGCCGGGCAGTACGACGCAGGCCTGCCCACCGGCCAGGCGGTGGCCACCACGGCGGGCCGGCTGCCGGCCCGGTGGGTGATCCACACCGTCGGGCCGGTTTATTCGGCCGCCGAGGACCGGTCCGCCCTGCTGGCCTCGTGCTATCGCGAGTCGCTGCGGGTGGCGGCCGAACTCGGCGCGCGCACCGTCGCGTTCCCCGCCGTATCGGCCGGGATCTACGGCTGGCCGGCCGACGATGCCGCCAGGATCGCGGTCGGCACGGTGCACGCCGTCGCCGCCAAGACCCCGGCCACCTCGGTCGCCGAGGCGAGGTTCGTACTGTTCGGCGCCGACATGTACGCGGAGTTCGAGCGCGCCCTCGCCACCGTGCAGGGCTAGGTCAGCGCAGGGCTAGGGTCAGCGCAGGGCTAGGGTCAGCGCAGGGCTAGGGTCAGCGCAGGGCTAGGGTCAGCGCAGGGCTAGGGTCAGCGCAGGGCTAGGGTCAGCGCAGGGCTAGGGTCAGCGCTCGGGGTCCACGGAGGGGTCGGCGAAGCGGGCGAACGCGCGCAGGTTGGCCAGGCTCTCGCCGCGCTTCGCCCGCCAGGCCCATTCCCTGCGGATCGCCGAGGCGAAGCCGAGTTCGAGGGCCGTGTCGAAGTTCTCGTCTGAGTAGCTGAGCACGCAGCCGAGCAGTCGGTCGATGTCCTCGGTGCTGACCGCGCACAGCGGCAGCCGCCCGGTCAGGTAGACGTCGCCCACCGGATCCAGGGTGAAGCGCACCCCGTACATGCGTCCGTTACGTTCCAGCAGGAAACGGTAGAAGGCGGCGTGGTTCTCGTCCGGCTGGCGGCAGAAGAAGGCCTCCACGCCCAGGCTGTGCGCGCCGGCCACGAGCCAGGTCATCGTGGCCAGCTTGTGCTGGCCCTCGAGCCGGACCAGGTAGGCGCCAGGCCGCGGGCTCTCATACTCGAGCCCGAGCTCAGCCAGCGCCGCCTCGATGGCAGCACCAGGATTCTGGCTCATGCGCGCGCGGGGGCAACGGCCGAGGTCACCGAACCGGTATACACGCTCATGGCCTCGGAGTACACCTCGACAAGCCGGTCGGCCGTCGCGGGCCAGCCGAAGGCCGCCGCGTGCTCGAGCGCCCCGCGGGACAGCTCCGCAAGCTGCGCCGGCGACCCGAGCAGCCCGGAAAGCACCCTCGCGTAGTCGGCCGGGTCGTGCCCGTCCACCAGGACCCCAGAAAACCCGTGCCGGACCGCGGTGTGCAGCCCGCCGACGGCTGCCGCGACGACCGGCGTCCCGCAGGCCTGCGCTTCCAGGGCAACAAGGCCGAACGACTCCGAGTGCGACGGCACCATCACCACGCTCGCCGCGCGGTACCAGTCGGCAAGCTCGCGGTGCGGGCACGGGGGCTCGAACCGCAGCCGCCCGGACAGCCCGAGCCCGCTGGCCAGCCCGTCAAGCCGCCCCGGTGCGCCGATCTCGGTGCCGCTTGGCCCGCCGACGAACACCACAACAAGCCGGGAAGCCAGCCCAGGCGAGGACCGCAGCAGCTCCGCCGCTGCGTGCAGCACGATGTCCGGGCCCTTCAGCGGCTGGATCCGCCCCGCGAACAGCAGCACGAAAGCGTCCAACGGCAGGTCCAGCCGGGTCCGTGCCTCGGCCTGCGAGGAAGGCCGGAAGATAGAAAGGTCAACCCCGGGGCTGACCGTGCTGACCCGCCAGCTCTCCGCGCCGTAAAGCTCGACGAGCTGGCGCGCCTCCTCCGCGGTGTTGGCCACCAGCCGGTCGGCGGCGGCTATCACCTCGCCCTCGCCGCGGATCCGCGCCGCGGGCTCGGCGGAGTCGCCGGCCGCGAGCGCCAGGTTCTTGACCTTGCCGAGGGTGTGCATGGACTGGACGAACGGCACCCCCCACCGTTCCGCCGCGACCGCGGCGACCTGGCCGGACAGCCAGTAGTGCGCGTGCAGCAGGTCGTACCTGCCCGGCGCGAAGGCCGCCTCGGTGCGCAGCACCCCGAACGTGAACTGGCATATCTGCCCGGGCAGCGCGTTCTTGTCCAGCTCCTCGAACGGGCCGGCCACCACGTTGTGGACGAGCACGCCGGGCAGAAGCTCGACGACGGGCGGGGTGTCCGGGCAGACCGCCCGGGTGAAGATCTCCACCTCGACGCCGCGGGCGGCCAGCTGCCTGGCCGCCTCGACCACGTAGACGTTGAGCCCGCCCGCGTCGCCGGTGCCCGGCTGGTCAAGCGGCGAGGTGTGCAGGCTGATGGTCGCGACCCGCCGGGGGCGGGAGCTGGGTCGCGGCGCCTGGTGCACGTTCTAGACCAACCCCGCCGGGTCGCCGGCTGTTCCCACGCGGGGCTGGGGCTAGGCTCTGAAGCCATGAAAACCTTGCTGCTGCTTCGTCACGGCCAGAGCGAATGGAACTCGAAGGGCCTGTTCACCGGCTGGGTCGACGTCGGCCTTTCCGAGGCCGGCAGGCAGGAGGCGGCGCGCGGCGGCCGGCTGCTGACGGACTCCGGCCTGACGCCGACCGTGGTGCACACCTCGGTGCTGACCAGGGCGATCCAGACCGCCAACATAACGCTTGAGGAGGCGGGCCTGCTCTGGCTGCCGACCCGCAGGTCCTGGCGGCTGAACGAGCGGCACTACGGCGCCCTGCAGGGCAAGGACAAGGCGATGACCCGGCAGCAGTTCGGCGACGAGCAGTTCATGCTCTGGCGCCGCTCCTACGACGTGCCGCCGCCGCCGATCGCCGACGACGATCAGTTCTCCCAGTCCGGCGATCCGCGTTACAAGGAGCTGCCGCCTGAGGCCAGGCCGCGGACCGAGTGCCTCAAGGACGTGGTGGCGCGGCTGCTGCCCTACTGGTACGACGCGGTGGTGCCGGACCTGAACCGGGGCGAGACGGTGCTGGTCGTCGCGCACGGCAACTCGCTGCGCGCGCTGGTCAAGCACCTGGACGAGATCGGCGACGCGGTCATCGCGGAGCTGAACATCCCGACCGGCATCCCGCTGGTCTACGAGCTCGACGACGCTTACCGGCCGGTCGTGCCCGGCGGCCGCTACCTGGACCCGGAAGCGGCGGCGGAGGCCGCGGAAACGGTGCGTAACCAGGGCCGCTGAGGGGCCGCGCAAGGTGCAGAGAGGGCGAATCAGGCATTGCCGGATGTTTACGGCAAGGTGAACAACCGTCGAATATCGCCTGCGGGCTGGCATTGCCGCTGTTTTCAAGCGTCCGCCACCGCCTACCATGGGAGCGTGAGTCTTCACTGGTCACGGCCTTGACCTGGCGAATAGCGGAGATCGCGTGGCGATAAGAACGAGGGCGCCAGGCGGCGGCTCGGCAGTGCGCTCCCCGCGCGCCACCAGGCGCAGGGTGGCCAAGCAGCCCGCGCGGCTGCCGCCGGGCATTGCATCGGTCCTTTCCGTACTCTCCTCCTCGGCCGTGGTCCTGGACAGCAACGACCGGGTGCTCCGTGCGAGCGCCGCGGCCCGCGCGTACGGGATCGTCAAGGGCGATCGGCTGATGGTCAGCGAGCTTGCCGCGCTGGCCCGCCAGGTGCGCAGGGACGGGGAGATCAGGGAGGGCGAGTTCGAGGTCCCGGTGCCGAGGTTCGGCGGCCGGACGACCAGCTTCGCCGTCCGGGTGGCGCCGCTCGGCGCCGTCGTCGGCGGCGGCGGGCTTGTCCTGGTGCTCGCCGAGGACCAGACCGAAAGCCGCCGGGTGGATGAGGTCAAGCGGGACTTCGTGGCCAACACCAGCCACGAGCTCAAGACCCCGGTCGGCGCGCTGGCCCTGCTCGCCGAGACGATCGAGGACGCGGCCGACGACGCCGAGGCGGTGCGCAGGTTCGCGGGCAAGATGCGCCAGGAGGCGCAGCGGCTGACCAACCTGGTCCAGGACCTGATCACGCTGTCCCGGATCCAGGCGGTCGAGCCGGTGCTGGACCCGCGCCCGGTCGGGCTGGACGCGGTCGTCGCCGAGGCGCTGGACCGGTGCCGGATGAAGGCGAACGCCCGCGGCATCGCGCTCCAGTCCGTGGGCACGCACGGCCTCACGGTCCTTGGTGATGAGGACCTGCTGGTCACCGCGCTGCGCAACCTGCTGGAGAACGCGGTCGCCTACAGCCCCGAGCGCACCCGCGTGGTGATCAGCACCAAGCGGGCCGGCGAGGGCAACGCCGAGCTGAGCGTCGCCGACCAGGGAATCGGCATCCCCGAGCGCGACCTGGAGCGGATCTTCGAGCGCTTCTACCGGGTCGACCCGGCGCGCTCGCGGGCGACCGGAGGCACCGGACTCGGGCTGGCCATCGTCAAGCACGTGATGGCGGCGCACAACGGAAGGGTCACGGTGCGCAGCGTCGAGGGCGCGGGGTCCACGTTCACGCTCTACATCCCGCTACGGGGCGAGCATGCCAGCGCCAGCGCCAGCGCCAGCTAAGGACCACCCGAACCCGACCTGGAGGGAATTGAAGTGACACGCGTGCTGGTCGTCGAGGACGAGGATTCGTTCAGCGACGCCATCTCCTACCTGCTCCGCAAGGAGGGCTTCGAGGTCGCGGTCTGCTCGACGGGGCCCGACGCGCTGGACACGTTCGACCGGACCGGCGCCGACCTGGTGCTGCTCGACCTGATGCTGCCCGGCCTGCCGGGCAGCGAGGTGTGCAGGTCGCTGCGCGAGAAGTCGAACGTGCCCGTGATCATGCTGACCGCGAAGGACAGCGAGATCGACAAGGTGGTCGGGCTCGAGCTGGGCGCCGACGACTACGTGACCAAGCCGTTCTCCTCCCGCGAGCTCGTCGCCAGGATGCGCGCGGTGCTCCGCCGCCGCGGCGAGCCGGACGACGTGGCCGAGTCCGCGCTGGAGTCCGGGCCGGTGCGGATGGACGTGGACCGGCACGTGGTCACCGTCCGCGGCGGCACGGTCCAGCTGCCGCTGAAGGAGTTCGAGCTGCTGCAGGTGCTGCTGCGCAACGCGGACCGCGTGCTGACCAGGATGCAGCTCATCGACCGGGTCTGGGGCGCCGACTACGTCGGTGACACCAAGACGCTCGACGTGCACATCAAGCGGCTGCGGGCCAAGATCGAAGTCGACCCCGCGCACCCGCAGCACATAGTCACCGTCCGCGGCCTCGGCTACAAGTTCGAGTCGGCCGCTGCCTGAACCTGACGCTTACCCAGACCGGGAACCACCGTTCGTTCGGTAAAAATCAAAAGATCTTTATTATCCCGAACGAGCCGTGGTGCGCGGTCCCCGGTCGGCTACGTCGAGCCGGTGGTTGGCTAAACGAGCCGTGGCACGCGGTCCCCGGTCGGCTACGACGTGGGTGAGGGGCTGGCGGTCGCGGTGGGCGACGCGGTGCCGGAGGCGCCCGGCCTCGGCTTGACGTGGTGCCTGGCGGTCGGCGTCGGCGCGGGGGGCGGCGGCGAGTAGGTGGCGTAGCCGTAGGCGTCCGGTTCGACCGGCACCTGCAGGTTCACCTCACCCGCGTTCTGGAACGTCAGCTGGAGCGTGATCGTCGTCCCGCCGCTCAGCGCGGTGG
>JBOHCG010000033.1:0-26479 GCA_050698735.1 Streptosporangiaceae bacterium
GCTAGGACTATGTCGCCGGACCAGCCGCAGGCGCCGCAGAAGCAGGCGAAGACTCGGTCCGCGCCGGACCAGTACTCGGTAGCAAGGCCAAGGCCGCCGTCGGCCAGGGACAGCGCGGCCGCGCAGGCTGGGCAGTACCGCGGCGCGTCGCGCCGGTGCCGCTTGCGGTGGCCGCCGGCATCCAGGTACAGCACTCTGCCGTGCAGCAGGCCGGCCTCCGGGTCGAGCAGCAGCTTGACCGCCCAGGCGAGCTCGTCGACGGTGGGCAGCCTGCCGAGGGAGTTCTGCGCCGCGTACTCGCTCCAGACCTGGTCGGGGTGCACGCCGCGTTCGGCGGCCACCGCGGCCGCGATCCTGTGCAGCCTGGGCGTGTCGGCGGGTCCCGGGCTCAGGGTGTGCGTGGTCACCCCGCGCGGCCCGTACAGCAGGCTGATCTGGCGCATCAGGTTGAACATCGCGGCGTTGACCGTGCCAGTGCCCGGGTCGAACCGGTACCACTCGTCGCCGCGCAGCCCGGATGTTACATTTTGTACCAGATGGGGCATGCGTGGCCGCATCTGCTTCCACGGTCGGTTCGATTGTTACTCCCGCGTAGCTGCATGGCCCGGCGATTGGTGGGAAGGTAGGCCGTTGAACTGGACGCAAGGCATACCAGATGGAGTAAACGGTGGTTGTTGGGGCTGAGTACCTGAACGGCGGCCAGCACGTCGTCCAGTTTTACAGTCACGACGACGAGCTGGCGGACCGGGTAAGCGAGTATTTGCTTGGCGCGCTCGAGGGCGGCGGCGTCGCGATCGTGATCGCGACCGGCGCGCACAGAAGGGCTTTCGAAAGGCGGCTGACCGCCGCCGGGGTGGACCTGGCGCAGGCCGCGCGCGCCGGCAGCTACCTGGCATTCGACGCGGCGCACGTGGTCGCCAAGCTGATGGCGGCCGACGGTACCGAGGTGCCCGACCAGGCAGGCTTCGACCGGGTGATCGGCGGCCTGATCCGCAGCGCGGTCAGCGGCGGCGGGCCGGTCCGCGCGTACGGCGAGATGGTGGCTCTACTGTGGGACACCGGGCTGATAGACGCGGCGATCCGGCTCGAGGCGATGTGGAATGAGCTCGGCGGGCGGCATGCGTTCTCGCTGTTCTGCGGCTACTCGGCCGGCTCTGTCGCCGCCGAGGGCCAGTGCGACGCGTTCGCCGAGGTGTGCCGGCTGCACCAGGAGATCGTCGTCTCCGCCGCGGCGGCCGGGCACGGCGCTATGCGGACCTTCGCCTTCGGCGCCGAGGCGCCCGCGCAGGCGCGGCACTTCGCGGTCGCCGCGCTCGACCGGTGGGGCGCCGGTGACCTGTGGGACGACGTGGCGCTCGTCGTGACCGAGCTGGCCGCGAACGCGATCGTGCACGCGCACTCGGGCTTCACCCTTACGATGTCCGCGCCCGGGGACGCGATCCGGATCTCGGTCCGCGACTCGCGGCCGTTGCCGGCCGGCGTGACCGAGGCGCTGCCGACGGCGCAGATGCACGGCCTGGGCGCGGTGAACGCGCTGGCGAGCCGGTGGGGCGTCGAGTCGCTCGGGCCCGCGGGCAAGGCCATCTGGGTCGAGCTGCGCCGGTAGGGGGTGCACGTGTCCGGTCGTGACGAGCCGCTGGCCGACGAGGAGCCCCTCGGCGGCGAGGCGGCCTGCTGGGCGCACCTGGTGTGCCCGGAATGCGGCGCTATCGAGAGCGAGGGGCACCGTCCCGGCTGCGCCTCGGGGTCGCTGGCCGCGGACGGGTAACTCGATCACACGAACGCGCCGGTGCCGGTGATCGCGCGGCCGACGATCAGCGTGTTGATCGCGCTTCGTTCGGTTGTCATGCCGGTTCACTCCTTGAAAGGAAGCCGTCCACCAGCGGGGCGAGCTCCGCCGCCTCGGTGACCAGGCCGAGGTGGCCGCCGTGGTAGACGTGCAGCCGCGAGTTCGGTATCAGCCTGTGCATCAGCCTGGCGTTGGCCAGCGGGATGATCGGGTCGTCGTCGCCCGCGATGATCAGCGTGGGCTGGCGCAGCAGCGGCAGGAACGGCAGGCTGGTCCAGCCGGCTCCCGCGGTGAGCTGGTAGAGGTACCCGCGCGACGGCCCGACCCTGTTGCCGTCGTTCATCGCCGCGGCTACTCGTCCCGGATCGCTGCGCGCCGACCCGCCGTACAGGTCGCCCGCGACCCGTTCCAGGTAGCCGCGGTCCAGGTACCGGCGCGGCGTCACCATGTGCGCGAGCACCGACGGCTTGGCGGGCACCATCAGCGCGCCGGTGGCCGTCGCGACCAGCACCAGGCGGCGGCAGCGCTGGCGCTGGAACGCGGCGAAGTGCTGGGCCACGCCGCCGCCCCAGGAGATGCCGAGCACGTCGACCTGGTCGTGGCCGAGTTCGGTCAGCAGCTTGGCCATCAGCGCGCACAGGCCGGTGAAGCGGTACGGCCCGGAGGCCGGGCCCGAGCCGCCCACGCCAGGCGGGTCGAACCTGATCACCTCGACCGCCGGGTCCAGCTCGTGCACGAACGGCTCGAGCAGCTCCAGGCTGGCGCCGATGCCGTTGATCAGCAGCAGCGGCGGCCTTTGGTCCTGGTTCGTTTTCCGGCCGCTGCGGCCGCGGCTGCGGCGGCGGCCCGGGCGCACGGCGATGCGCAGCTCCCGGCCGTCGATGGTGACGCTGCGGACCTCAGCGGTCGTGTACATAGGTTCCCGGCGCGGCCTGGCCGCCGACCAGGCGGGGGCGGCGGGCCAGCCCGGCGGCCAGCCGCAGCAGCGAGCCGTCCGGCCGGAACCGCCGCAGCACGCCGAGGGCAGCGTCGGCGAGCAGGAAGTCCAGCGCCCCCGCGTCGGCGACCGCTTCGCCGGCGACCGCTTCGCCGGCCACGGCCTCGTCGTCGGTCACCCAGTCTCCTCCGGCGGCCTTACCTCGCGGCGCAGGATCTTTCCTGTCGGCCCCTTGGGCAGGCTGTCCACCAGCCAGACCTTGCGCGGGTACTTGTACGCCGCGACCCGGTCCCTGGCGAACGAGCGCAGTTCGTCAGGCGTGGCGCTCGCGCCCGGCTTGAGCGCGACCGCGGCGCCCACCTCCTCGCCGAGTTCGGGGTGCGGCATGCCGATCACCGCCACCTCGGCGAGCGCCGGGTGCTCGTGCAGGACCTCCTCGATCTCGCGCGGGTACACGTTGTAGCCGCCGCGGATGATCAGGTCCTTCTTGCGATCCACGACGTAGTAGTAGCCGTCCTCGTCCACCCTGGCCATGTCGCCGGTGCGGAACCAGCCCCCACCCACCTCCCCTGCCCCCTTCATGGCCTCGGCGGTGGCCTCGGGCTTGCCCCAGTACCCCTTCATCACGTTGTGCCCGCGGATGGCGATCTCGCCGATCTCGCCGTCCGGCACGGTCTGCCACGCGTCGTCGATGAGCCGCATCTGCACGCCCTCGATCGGGGTGCCGATCGAGCCGGGCTTGCGTTCGGAGTCCGGGTGGTTGAACGAGGCGACAGGGGAGGTCTCGGACAGGCCGTAGCCCTCGAGGATGATGCAGCCGAACTTCTCCTCAAAGCCGCGCATGACCTCCACCGGCATCGCGGCGCCGCCGAGGCGCAGGCCCGCAGCGTTGCGGCCTTGGCCGGATCCGCCTCCGGGAGGTGCAGCATCGCGGCGTACATCGTCGGGACGCCCTCGAAGAGCGTCACCCGGTCGCGCTGCAGGATGTCCAGCGCCTTCGCCGGGTCGAACCTGGGCAGCAGGGTCAGCGTCGCCGCCGAGGTTACCGCCACGTTCAGCCCGCAGGTCAGCCCGAACACGTGGAACAGCGGCAGGCAGCCCATGATCACGTCGTCCGGGCCGACGTCGAACAGCGTCCGCGCGGAGATCTCCGCGTTCCTGACCAGGCCGGTATGGGTGAGTTCGGCGCCCTTCGGCCGTCCCGTGGTCCCCGAGGTGTACAAAATGACCGCGTCGTCATCGTCGTGGCGTCTTGGTTTTGATTGTGCGGCGGCCACCTCGGCGAGCAGGCCGGCCAGGTCGGGGGTCTCGGCCGTTATCAGCGTGGCCCCCGCGTCGGCCGCGCCCTTGGCCGCCTCCCCGGCGAACTGGTGCCAGGCGATCAGCACCTTGGCCCCGGAATCGCCCAGGTAGTACGCGACCTCACGGCTCTTGAGCAGCGGGTTCATCGGCACCACGACCGCGTCGGCGGCCAGCGCGCCGTAGAACGCGATAGGGAACGCGGGCACGTTCGGCAGCATTATCCCGATCCGGTCGCCCGGCTCCACGCCGAGCGAGGCCAGCAGCGCGCTCATCCGCCCGGCGGCCTCCCGCAGCTGGGCGTAGCTCAGCACGAGATCATCCATTTTGATCGCGGGCCGGTCCGGGTGGTCGGCCGTCGCATGGTCGAGCAGGGAACTGAGATTGGTCATGCACCCTCCTGTCGCCACGACTGCAAGCATGTCCCATCGCGGGGATGCGGCACAATGTCTGGGATGCGGAGCGTTATCTTCATGATGTCCATGTCCCTCGACGGTTTCATGGAGGGACCGGACCGTTCGATCGACTGGCACTTGGTTGACGCCGAGGTGCACGCTCATCTCAACGAGTGGCTCGCCACGGCCGGCGCCTTCCTCGACGGGCGGGTCACCTGGGAGCTGATGGCCGGGTTCTGGCCCACCGCGGACCGCGACCCGTCCGCCTCGCCCACGATGGTCAAGTTCGCCCGCATCTGGCGGGAGATGCCCAAGATCGTGTACTCGCGTTCTTTGGATCCGGGGGCTTTGGGGTGGAACACGACGCTGGCCCGGTCGGTCGAGGTGTCCGACGTCGAGCGGCTCAAGGCCTCGCCGGGCGGGGACCTGGTCGTCGGCGGCGCGGACCTTGCCGCCGAGTTCATGCGGCACGACCTGATCGACGAGTACCGGGTCTACGTCCATCCGGTGCTGATCGGCCGCGGCAAGCGGATGTTCCTGGACCCGGACGTCAAGGCCAGCCTGCGCCTGGTGCAGACCAGGACCTTCGGCAACGGCGTGGTCCTGCTGCGGTACCAGCGCGTTCGCTAGCTCTGCCGTCAGCCTCGGCCGACCCGTCGGCCCCCGGCCCGCTCCTGGCCCCGGCCCACCCCTAGCCTCGGCCGACGAAGGGCATCGTGGTGGCCGTGATCGTGAGGAACAGGACGTTCGCGTCCAGCGGCAGCGAGGCCATGTAGAGCACGGCATCGGCGACGTGCCGGGAGTCGAAGGTGGGCTCGGCGGCGATCGTGCCGTTGGCCTGCGGCACCCCGCGGCTGAAACGCTCGGTCAGCTCTGTCGCCGCGTTGCCGATGTCGATCTGCCCGCAGGCGATGTCGAAGGCCCGGCCGTCCAGCGAGATGGATTTGGTCAGCCCGGTCATGGCGTGCTTGGTCGCGGTGTAGGCGGCGCTGCCCGGGCGCGGGGAGTACGCGGATATCGAGCCGTTGTTGATGATCCTGCCGCCCCGCGGATCCTGCACCTTCATCAGCCGCACCGCGTGCTGCGCGCAGAGGAACGCGCCGGTCAGGTTTGTGTCCACCACGCGCTGCCAGTCGGCAAGCTCGATCTCGTCCACCCCGCCCGCGGGCCCGAACAGCCCGGCGTTGTTGACCAGCAGGTCAAGCCGTCCCCACCGGTGCCGCACGGTCTCAAACAACGGGGCGACCGAATCCGGCGACGTCACGTCCGTCGGCACCACGAGCGCGGCCTCGGCAGCCCAGGCGCCGGGGCCGTCGGGGGATTCCGGGGCGCCCGCCGTCTCGCGCAGTGCTTCCTCGCGGCGGCCTGCCAGCGTGGCGTCCGCCGTTTCGTGTAGCGCCTGCTCGCGGCGGCCCGCGAGCGCGACCTGCCAGCCCGCGCCGAGCAGCGCCCTGGCGATGCCCCGGCCAACCCCGGATCCCGCCCCGGTGACGACGGCTGTACTCATGTCTCGTCAGATCCTTCCGCTCAGGGGACGACCGTGACCGGCCACCGGCCTGCCCGGACTAGCCGGACCGCAAGCGAGCCGATCCACCGGTGCCCGGCCTTCGTGGACGCCCCCACGACGACCGCGTCTGCTCGTACCTCGTCGGCTACCCGCTTCAGCTCGGTATACGGATCCCCGCGGGCGGCCACGAAGATGAGGTCGAGGCCCAGCCGTTCGGCCTCCGCCTCGGCCCGCCGCCGTAGGTCCGCCGCGGTCTCGCTGAGCGTACGGTCCCCCGCGAGGATGGCGTCCGCCCCGCCGCCCGCGGCTGCCGCGCAGTATAGGGCCGAGAGCTGCTCCACGTAGACGCAGACCAGGCGGGCGCGCTGCCGCCGGGCCAGCCCGGCCGCGTATGCTCCCGCGCGTAGCGATGTGACGGAGTCGTCCACCCCGACGAGGATGACCTTAGGCCCGTCGGTACCCAATTCGAAGGCTCCGCCTCCGTCGCCCGCCACAGCGGAATTATAGGAAAAACAGCCTCGACCCAAACGCTCCCGTGGTACTTCGGCCCGCGCTCCACGGAGAAACGGCGTGAGATGCCGCGAGTGTGTACACAGCCGGCCCGCGCCCCCCGCGACTCGAGTTGGTCGTCGGACGACTCACGGATCACAAGCGTCACTATGATGCCCGGAAACGGCAGAAGCCGGGGACCCTCGGGATCCCCGGCTCTGGCTGTGCGTGTTACGGAAGGGCGAGCATGCCGTCGGTGTTGCCGGCCGAGTCGGTGTAGAAGCCGACCAGGTCGCCACGGTTGTTGACGCCGTTGATCGTGGTGGTGCCGATGCCGTGCGGGTCGTCCACGGTCCTGAAGCCGTAACCGGGCCGCCAGGTGAAGCCGTGCATGACGGCGTTGTTGCCGGTGCCCACGGTGTACGCGCCGACCACCTCGTTGTGGTCGTTCACGCCGAACGCCTGGGTCATCGAGGCCCCGGGCACCGCCAGCGTGATGAAGTGGCCATCGCTCTGCAGGAGGAAGGCGTCGGTCAGCGAGGAGCTCTTGGCGTAGAAGCCGGCCACGTCGCCGTAGTTGTTGATCGCGGCCGCGGTCAGGCTCGGGCCGGCCTCGCCGGTCCGGGCGCCGGGCACGTCCACCCGGCTGAACGTGCGGGTGCGGATGTTGTAGGTGTAGCCGCGGTTGTTGCCCTGCGCGTTGGTGTAGAAGCCCACCGCGACGTCGTGGTCGTTGACCCCGAGCAGCTGGTCGACCTGCGGGCTGGCGTTGTTGTTCGTCGGGAAGTTGACGTTGTAGTAGCGGCCGCCGACGTAGTAGAACCCGAAGTTGTTGTTGACCATGTTGGCCTTGTTCTGCGTCGACCAGAAGCCGACCGTGACGCCATGGTCGTTCAGCCCGGTGACCTGGGTCTGCTTGGACCCTGGGAAGTTCTCGTTGGCGTAGTTGCCCTGGCCGTAAGTCCCGGAAAGCCGGTAGCCCTTGTTCGCGTGCCCCTTGGCGCCGGAGCCGAAGTAGCCGGCGATCACGCCCTGGTTGTTGACGCCGAGCAGCTGGTTGAACGTCAGGTCCTTGTGGTTGTCCAGGGTGCTGAAGTGGTACCCATCATAGGAGCTCTGGGTGTTAGCCTGGGCCGCCCCGCCCAGCGTGAGGGCGGCGGTAATGGCGATCGCGCCCGATGCCGCTACCATGATGCCCAGGCGGCGCGGTGAGATCCAACGGCTAGCAGTGTTCATTGCGGTGTCCCGTTTCCGGCGGGCATTTCAGGCTTAGTGGGTGAGGCTGCCCGCCTTGTCCCTCGCCTCGAACAGGATGGCAGCCGGTGCCGGGGGGAATCTCCGGAGGCTCAGGGGGAATCAGGGGTGGGCCCGCCTCCAGGCGCTCACACTCCGGGTGCTCGCGCTCCGGGTGCTCCGCCTCCAGGTGCCAGGCGTCCGCGGCGATGCGCCAGGCGCCATCGGGCTGCGGCCGGACGATCGCGCAGCCGTGTCCAGCCAGCCTGACCGGCTTGCCGTCGGGGTCGGTCCCTGCGATCCGGCGCTCGCAGGTCACCAGGGCCAGGTCTGAGGTCGCTAGCACGGTTCCGATCCGCACCGACAGGGGCAGCCGCAGCGCCATGAACCAGGTCAGCGCGTCGCGGACGCCGTCGTCTGCCAGGTGCACAGAACCGTCGGCACGCCACGGCGCCAGCATCGCCGTGCCCTCGTACTGCGCGAGCGCGGCCTCAAGGTCTCCGTCGCTGAGCGCCTGCGACAGCAGCTCAAGGGCCTCCTGCGGCCCGCGGGCAGCGAGCGGTTCAATCGGATCAGACATTGCGGGCACCTCCACACTCTCGTCAATGCGGCGAGTGTGGCAGACCGGCACAAGGGGAACAGGTCAGAGCACCGGGGGAAACGCAGGGGGCTACGGCGCGGCCAGTAGCTTCCGGTACAGCGCCGCGGTTTCCGCCGCTGGGGCCACTCCTACCTGGTCGCGCAGCAACTGGACGAGTTCTTCGTAGTGCCGGACGGCGCGCGCGGTCTCGCCGAGCTGTACCCAGCAGGCCATCAGCTCGCGGTGGGCCGACTCGTTGAGCGGCTCGTGCGCCACGGCCCGCCGGAAGGCGGCGGCGGCGGCCTGATGCCGGCCCGCCGCGACCTGCAGCCTGCCGGTCGCGAGCAGCGCCGACTCGAACGCCCGGCGCAGCTCGTCCCGGCGGATCAGCGCCCACTCGCCCGCCGACATGCCGTCAAGGAAGTCGCCGCCGTAGGCCGCGATGGCCCGCTGCAGGTCGGGCAGGGCGGCGGCGGCCGGGCGAGCCCGCCGGGCCACGGCGAGCGCGTCCTCGAACGCGGTGACGTCACACTCGTGCGGCCGCGAGCGGTCGAACCGGTAATGACCGTCCGCGTACAGCACCCAGCCCGGATCGCCGAGCGCGCGGCGGAGCTCGCGCAGCGCGGTGTGCAGGGCGTTGCCGAGCTGCTGACGCGACAGGTCGGGCCACAGCGCCGCGGCGATCTGGTCCTTGGTCATCGGCGGCGACGCGACGAGCAGGAACATCAGCTCGCGCGGCTTCGCGTAGCCCCAGTCCGCCGCGGTCACCGCGACCTCGCCGAATTCCACCGCGGCCGCGCCGAGCGCCCTGATCCGAAGCGGACCGCTGAGATCCCTGGTCTGCTGCGGTGCCCGCGACCGCGTCGCCGCCTTCGGCTTTGCCGGGGCCGGCTGGTCCGGCGGCGCTTCGATCAGAGGTGTCACGAGGGCCGACGTCGACACGAGGGCCGGAATCGGCACGGCGGCCGGAGGCGATGCGGCCACCGGAGGGAACAGGGCGGCTGGTGTCGACACGGCGGCCGCTGGCGCGGTAGACGCGGCGGGTTCAGGAGGCTCGGTGGCTTCGACGGGCGTCGGCTCCGCCGACGTGGCGGGCTCTGGCGTCTCGGCAATCGGCAGGTCGGGGCCCAGTTCATCGATGGTGGCAGCCGCTCCCTGTTGCATAGCGGCGTCGAACCACACGTCGCCGAGCTCGGCCCGGACGGTAGTGGTCGTCTGGTTGTGCTGGAGTCGCTCGCACGGAGCTATCACCGTGCCGATCGCGTTGCGTATCGCCTCGGCCGCGCCGAGCAGCCGCGCAGCCCCGGCCGCGTTTTCCTTTGCCAGCGCGATCGCGGCGAGATCCTCAAGCACACTGGACATGCGCCACCGGTCGCGCAGCTCGGTGTGCAGTTGCAGGCTGCGGTGCAGCAGCGAGATGGCGGCCTGATCCCCGTCGACGGCGGCGAGCATTCCAAGTTGTTCCACCGACCAGGCGATGCCCTCCCGGAAGCCGATTCCCTCCGACAGCGACAGGCTCTCTGCCAGCAGCGTGGACGCCCGCTCGGCGTCGCCCTGGTAGCGGGCCACCGTACCCAGGCTGATCAGCGACCACGCCGTTCCCTCGACGTCGCCCAGGTCGCGGAACATGGTCAGCGCGGTGTCTGCCTCGTCCTCGGCCCGGCCGAAGTCGCGCTGCAGCCAGGAGGCGAAGGCGAGGTAGCCGCGCGCGCTCGCCACTCCCCAGGGGTCGCCCGCGGCCTCGGCGACGGCGAGGCTCTCCGCGTGCAGCTCTATCGACCTGGCGTACCGGCCCTGCTCGCGGTTCACGCTGCCGAGCACCTGCAGCCCGCTGGCGATTCCCCTGGGGTCGCCAAGCTCGCGGTAGAGCCGCAGCGCGGCCTCTAGCCTCCGGACGGCGGGCGCGTAGTCGCATTGCAGCAGGGCCAGCCGCCCGCTGCCGAGCAGGGCCTTTGCCCGCAGCGCGGCGGGGGCGTCCGGACAGGAGGCGACCGCCGCGTCCATCCACTGCCTGACCTCGTGGTAGTGGCCGCGCAGGTAAGCGTAGCGATCCAGGGACGCGGCGATCCGCAGCGCCGCGGTCGGTACTTCGGTGTCTCCCGATTCCTGCGCGATCTCGAACGCCCGGCGGAGGTTCGGCAGTTCGGCGTCCAGGCGGTCGAGCTCGAGCCGGCCGGCTTCCTCCTCCGCGTGTTCCAGCCTGGCCGCGGCCTGCTCCGCAAGGTCGGTGTAGTACTGCAGGTAGGCGCGCCGCACCCGCTCGAACTCCGGCGTCGCGGCCAGCCGTTCCCGTGCGTAGTCGCGGATCGTGGCCAGCAGGAAGTAGCGTGACGCGCCGTCGGCGTGCTCGACCCGCAGCAGCGACTTGTCCGCCAGCCGGGTGAGCAGGTCCAGCACCGCGTCCCGGTGGACGCCCCCGCCCGCCGCGACCCGTTCCGCCGCGTGCAGCGTGAAGCCGCCCGCGAAGGGGGCCAGCCGCCTGAAGACGGTCCGCTCATCCTCATACAGCAGGTCGTGGCTCCAGTCGAGGGTCGCCCGCAGCGCCTGATGCCGGGGCGGTGCCGAACGGGCGCCGCCGACGAGCACGCTGAAGATGTCGCCAAGCCGCTCGGCCAGCTGGGCCGAGGACAGCATCCGCATCCGCGCCGCCGCCAGCTCGATCGCCAGCGGCAGGCCGTCAAGCCGCCGGCAGATGGACAGCACGGCGCCGGCGTTGGCGTCCGTGACCTGGAAGGCCGGGCGCACCAGCTGCGCCCGCTGCTCGAACAGCTGGACCGCGTCGTAGCGGGCAAGCAGCGAGGCGGTCGGCGTCAGGCTTGCGGTCGGCAGCGCAAGTGGCGGCACCGGCCAGCTGCGCTCGCCTTCAACGCCGAGGGCCTCGCGGCTGGTGGCGAGCACGACCAGGGCTGGGCAGGCGCCGAGGATGCCCTCGGCCAGTCCGGCGGCGGCGCCCGCAAGGTGCTCGCAGTTGTCGAGGACGATCAGCACCGGCCGGTCGGCGACATGCTCGGCGATGGCCTCGGCGACGTCCTGTCCGGGGGTGTCGGGCACGCCGAGCCTGGACGCGACCGTCGGGCCGACGATGGCGGGGTCATCGATCTGGGCCAGCTCCACCCAGCAGACCCCGCCGGAAAAGAACTTGGCGGCGGAGCCCGCGGCCGCCAGCGCCAGCCGCGTCTTCCCCGTGCCGCCCGGCCCGGTGAGGGTGAGCAGGCGGCTGCGGGCGAGGGCCTGCACGATGTCACCTAGCTCGCTCTCGCGGCCGACCAGCGGAGTGAGACGAACCGGAAGCGACTGCCTCACAAGCGACGCCATGCTCCCGCCCTGTCTGGTCACCGGAACGCCTTACCCAGAATCTAGCTCCCCTGGCCCATTTCTCACGAGGGGTAACAGCACCGGGTTCACCGCGATTTGGCGACAAGTTGGGACGTGCTCCATCGTCGGTCCTGCGCGGCGGGCGGCCAGGTAACCTGGCGGCATGGATGAGAACCGCGCCCGCCGGATCACCGACGCGCTCAGGGACCGTGGCATCAACGCGCACCTGAAGAAGTCCGGGATCGACGCGTACGCGGTGCAGGTGCCCGCGGGCGGCGGCGGCCGCGAGGCCGTCTGGGGATCCGAGAGCACCAGCGGCCTGGAGGCCGAGGTGCTGCTCGACGGGGACCTGGTCGGCTACGTGCCGGAGATCCCGGGCTCGGACGCCTTCGATGAGGACCAGATCGTGGACGCCATCGTCCGCGCCGACTACGACGAACCCGTCGGCAGGGAACTTCCCGAGGCCCCTCCGCCGGACGCGCCGCTGGCCCACGAGGGCGGCGTCTTCCGCCGCTTCATCGACGGCTTCCGCTACGACTCCGAATAGCCGCTCCCAGTAGCCGTCCGCCGCGCTCGGCGGCCCGGATGAATCTTCTCGGCAGGGGCCGCATGCATTGCATCGTGGGAGAGGGATCATGATGCCATGAGTACCGGTGGTGCCACCCCATTCGGCGATCATGCGGGACCGGTGCGGTCGGTGGCGTTCGGCGCGGACAGCTCGGTGGTGGCCAGCGTCGGCGAGGACGGCGTGGTGCGGATCTGGGAGAGGGAACGGCCGCGCGCCGAGCTGGCCGGCCACAGCGGCGGGGTGTGGTCGGTGGCGTCCGGGCCGGGCGGGACGATCCTGGCCAGCGGCGGTGCAGACGGTACGGTGCGGACCTGGGACGCGCGAACCGGTCGGCAACTCGTCGGGCTGGCCGGCCACGCCGGCGGGGTGTGGTCGGTGGCGTTCAGCCCGGACGGCGCGGTGCTGGCCAGCGGCGGCCACGACGGCGTGGTGCGGACCTGGGACGCGCGAACCGGCCGGCAGCTCGCCGAGGTGCCCAGTCACGCTGGCGGCGTGCGGTCGGTCGCGTTCAGCCCGGACGGGAAGATCCTGGCCAGCGGCGGCGATGACGGCATGTTGCAGGTGATCTCGAACAAGCACCGCCTGTGGTCGGTGGCGTCCAGCCCGGACTGGTCCGGTGCCGGGGGCGGTTGGATGACCGGGGAAACGCGAACCGGGTGGACGCGCTTCCGGATGCTCGGCCACAACAGCAGCGTGCTGTCGGTAGCCATCAGCCCGGACGGGTTGTCCCTGGCCAGCGGCGGCCGGGACGGCATGGTGCGGACCCGGGCCAGCGAATTCGGTCGGTTGCATAGCCAGATGATGAGCCCTCGCGGCGGTCCCCACCCGGCCACGCCGCCCGGACCCCGCGGCCGCGTGTGGGCGGTGGCGTTCAGCCCGGACGGGGCAACGCTGGCCAGCGGCGGGCCAGGTGGCCTGCGGCTCTGGGACGCGCGAACCGGCCGACGGCGCGCCCGGCTGGCCGGCTACGCCAGGTCGGTGCACTCGGTGGCGTTCAGCCCAGACGGGGCGGTACTCGCCAGCGGCGGCTCGGGTGGCCTGCGGCTCTGGGAGGCGCGGACCGGCCGGCGGCGCGCCCGGCTGGCCGGCTACCCGAACTCGGTGGCGTTCAGCCCGGACGGGGCAACGCTGGCCAGCGCCGGCTCGGACGCCACGGTGCGGATCTGGGACGCGCGAACCGGCCAGCAGCGCGCCGAGCTGCCCGGCCGCCACACTACCGGGGTGAACTCGGTGGCGTTCAGCCCGGACGGGGCAACGTTGGCCAGCGCCGGCTCGGACGCCACGGTGCGGATCTGGGACGCGCGAACCGGCTGGCAGCGCGCCGAGCTGACCGGCCACTCCTTCGTGGTGGCGGCGGTGGCGTTCAGCCCGGACGGCGCCACCCTGGCCAGCGGCGGCGAGGACGGAGAGATACTGGTGTGGGACGCGCGAACCTGGCGGCACATCTATGTGATCGTCAGCCACGTCGGCGCCTGGGTGCAGTCGGTGGCGTTCAGCCCGGACGGCGCATTGCTGGCCAGCGGCGGCGATGACGCGGTGGCGCGGGTGTGGGAGGCGCGAACCGGCCAGCAGCTCGCCGAACTCACCGGCAATAGCGACAGGGTGCTGTCGGTGGCGTTCAGCCCGGACGGCACGGCCCTGGCCGCCGCGGGCAACGTGACGCCCCGGGTGTGGCATCTCCAGAACGGCATCCCGGTTCGGGAAACTACCTTTGGTGCTCCGGGATGGCGAGGCCGGGTCCGGCAGTGGATCTAGTGGCGTCACAATGGAGCCCGCCCGAAGCCCACCACGTCGACACAACGGCGACCCGAAGCCCGTAGTAAGCGTGGCGGCCAGACGCTGGTGGTGGCAGGCTGTTCGGGTGCGCCTGGCGACATGGAACGTCAACTCGGTCAAGGCTCGGCTGCCGAGGCTGCTCGAATGGCTGGCCGAGGCCGAGCCGGACATCGTCTGCCTGCAGGAGATCAAGACCACGACCGCGCTGTTCCCGGCAGACGAGGTCGAAGATCTCGGCTACGAAGTCGCCGCGCACGGCGAGGGCCGGTGGAACGGCGTTGCCCTGTTGTCACGGGTCGGCCTCGAGGACGTCAGCAGGGGGTTCCCCGGCCAGCCCAGCTATGCGGGCGAGGCCGAGGCCGAGGAACTGACCCTGCTGGACGATCCCCTGACACGCAGCCCGGAGGCCCGCGCGATCGGCGCCGTGTGCGGCGGCGTCCGGGTCTGGTCGCTGTACGCGCCGAACGGCCGCACCCCCTCCTCCGCCCACTACGCCTACAAGCTCGAATGGTTCGCCGCGTTTCGCGCCGCCCTCAAGGCCGAGCTATCCGCGCACCCCCAGCTGGTGGCGTGCGGTGACTTCAACGTGGCGCCGACCGATGCGGACGTGTGGGATCCGGCGGTGTTCGTCGGCTCCACCCACGTCACGCCGCCCGAGCGCCAGGCGCTGGCCGACCTGCGCGCCCTCGGCCTGCACGACGTGGTGCCGACCCCGATGAAGGGACCGCATCCCTTCACCTACTGGGACTACCGGGCCGGCGCGTTCGCGAAAGACATGGGCATGCGCATCGACCTGGTGTACGCGACCCAGCCGGTCGTCGACCGTGTGACCGGCGCCTATGTGGACCGCGAGGCCCGCAAGGGTAAGGGCCCGTCCGACCACGCGCCGGTGGTGGTGGACCTCAACTGAGGCTGAGGCCGAGGCCGAGGATGCGCGCGGCGTTGTCGTGCAGCACCGCGGTCATCACCTCGGCGGGCAGGCCGAGTTCCCCGACCTCGGCCAGGCACCGCTCGGGGGTTATGAACGGGTAGTCGCTGCCCCACACGAACTGTCCGGACAGCCGCCCGCGCAGCTCGCGGATCACCTCCGCCGGGATACGCCGCGGCGACCAGCCGGATATGTCGATGTACACGTTGGTCTTGTGCAGCGCGATCGCGATCAGGTCCATCTGCCAGGGCCAGCCGAAATGCGCGGCCACCACGGTCAGGTCCGGGTGGGCGGCTGCCACCGGGTCGAGCTTGATCGGATGCGCGTAGTCGATCCTGATGCCCTGGCCGCCCGGCTGCCGCGCGCCGATCCCGCTGGTCCCTGTGTGGAACAGGGCAAGCAGGCCGTGCCGCTCGCAGGCCGCGAAGATCGGCCAGTACGCCGGGTCGTCGGGCGGGAAGGCCTGCAGCGACGGGTGGAACTTCACCCCGCGCAGGCCGAGGGACGCGATGTTCGCCACCTCGGCCACGGCCGCCTCGCCCTTGTGCGGGTCGACCGAACCCAGGCCGGTGAACACGTCCGGGTAATCGCTGCACGCCTGCGCGACGGTCTCGTTCGGCACCCGCGGCCGCCGCGTCGCGGTCTCCGCGTCCCAGGCCAGCAGGACCGCCTTCACCTCGAGTGCGCGGTACCTGGCCGCCAGCTCGTCGAGCGATTGCCGCTGCGCCGGTGAGCGGAAGTATGCCTCGGCCGCCTCGACGTAGCCGGCCATGCTGCCGTCCAGCCAGTCCGGAGTCGGCAGGTGCACATGGAAGTCAATCGCGCGCATGCACACTCCTCATCGTAACGATCCCGCCGGCGGGCCCGCCCGGACCCGCCGCCTGACCTCTTCGAGCCCTTCGGCCCCGGCTTGGATGGTCCACCAGCTCTCGATCCACCAGGTGGCCCCCGCCGCCTCCCACGAGGCCGGATCGGGCGGGTCGAGCTGCACGAACTCGCCCGTGCTGTCCGCCTCGATGACCACGTCGTACGGCGCGCCGCCGAGCCCGGGCGCCCGCCGCGACCTCACCAGGCCGACCAGGTCGGCAAGCTCGCCGGGGCTGCCCACGTGCCGGGCGCCGCCGGAGTCGATGATCTGCGGCAGCAGCCCGTCCCAGCGCGCCGCCCGGTCCAGCGACGGCTGCCTGTCGCGTCCCGCGACGTACGCGCCGACCATCCACACCGGCGGATGCGGCCGCTGCACCGGGGGATCGGGCGGCATGAAGTCCGTCGGCTCGGCCGAGTAATACGTTCCGTGGTAGCTGAACGGCTGGCCGCGCATCAACCCGGCGTAGATAGCCAGGCACTCGTCGAGCTTCTCGGCCCTGGCACGGCGTCCCTCGTCGGCTTCGAACGCCGTCCATCCCCCGTGCAGGGCGCCCAGCCCGGCGCCCAGGATGACCCGTCCGCCGCTCAGCCGGTCCACCGTCCCCGCCGCCGAGGCCAGATCCCAGGGCTTCCACCGCGATACGGGCGTGAGCAGCGTGCCCAGCCTGATCCGCTCGGTGACCATGCTGGCCGCCCCGAGCGTCACCCACGCGTGCACCCCCCACACGGCCTCCCAGGTAAACACCCCGTCCCACCCATGCCGCTCACCCAGCGCCGCGACCTGAGCGAAGTCCCGCGCATCCCCATGAGGCACCACGAACCCGAATCGCACCGTTTAACCTTACAGACCCGGCACGGCATTCTCGTGTTCTCCCATGAGGGCCTGGCCGATGAGATGGGTCCGGGCCCGGCCGACGGCCGAGGGGCCAGTGCGGTGCACAGCGGAGAGGCCGATGTGGCTCAAGGAGAAGGGACCAGCGTGACGCAAGGCGGAGGCGAGGCACTCGGCCGCCGAGCTCGACGGCACCTTCCGAGCCCGCCACCAGGACCCAGTTCGAATGGTGCGTCTGGCTCAGCTAGCCTCCGGATACCGCTCGCTGGGGGTGTTCACGTTGCCGCTGGCGAACGTTTTCGTCCGAGCAGTAACCGGTGCCGCCGCGCTTGAGACATAGCAGGCCGAGCAGCGTGCCGTCCGGCCCGGCAACGGCAAGCCGGCGACGGCTGGCCGCGATCATCTGCTGCAGTGCGGTATCCGCCGACGCCGTCGGCGCGATCACCCGCCCGCTCAGACGGCCAAACCGCGCAGCCGGCGCTGAATCGGTCGCCTCCGGGCCGAGGTCGACAGGGTCAATTACGGTGAGCAACCGGGTACCGGACACAATAAGGACGGCGTGCACGTGATCGTCGGCGAAGAGCTGACGAACGTCGCCAACCGTACTGTCCTCATGACAGAGTTTCGGGTAGCGCATCATAACGTCAGCGACGGTTTCCATGCACATCCCCTGGATAGGTCCTTACCGGCCCCGGTTGCCGACGACAGCAAGACCATGTAGTAGATGCCATGACACCTTGCGCGGGCGGCGAGCGACGCGAGGTACTCGGCCTCACCGGGGTTCGCGTCGGCCTCGGTGATCAGCGCGACGGTCAAGGTAGCTCCTCCTTTGTGCTCACGTCGTGGGTTGCCGCGGTCTCGGAGACCGCTGGCGTCCCTGGTGAGGGCTCGGAATGGCGGGCGAGCCGGGTGAGGAACGCCGCCGCGACCAGCGCCCAGGCGGCGAAGGCCACCCAGAGCATGAACCGGGCGAGGGGTTCCATGAACGCGAGGTGGGCTGCTTTCCCGAAGGTCAGGGTGGCGACGCTGTACATGCCGAGGGGGAACACCACGCTCCACAGGGTGGGCTCGTAGGTCAGCGGCCAGTGCCGGCGGATGTGCCGCCACAGGCCGAGGATGACCAGCAGCGGGATCCACCAGGTGCCGAACGCCCACAGGGCGAACGTGAACCCCTCGACGAACCCGGCGGTCGCCAGGACGACCGGGATACGCGCGGGGAGGGCGAGGTCGCGGGCTCCTGCCAGCACGGAGATCGCGGTGGCGCCCATCAGGATCCAGTACGGCGGGCCGAGGGTGGCGGGCGTCATGGGGACGGTCAGCCAGCGCAGCAGGATTAGCGCGACGACCATCAGGTACAGCAGCAGCCCGACGCACCACAGCCCGGCGGCGGCGCAGCCGGCTGCCGGTCTTCAGCTGGAGCCGGCCCTTGCGGTCCAGGGCCCAGCCGCCGTGCCACTGCTCCTGGTCCTCATACCGCTTCGGGTACCCGACACCGGGCTTGGTCTCGACGTTGTTGAAGTAGACGTACTCGGTGCCGGGCCGGTTGGTCCAGACCTGCTTGCAGGTCACCGTGCAGGTGTGGCAGCCGATGCACTTGTCCAGGTTCATCACCATCGCAACCTGGGCCATGATCCTCATCGGTACTCCACGTGCTGGGATCGGCGGCGGATGACGGTGATCTCGTCGCGCTGGCTGCCGGTCGGGCCGTGATAGTTGAACGCGAACGTCTGCTGCCCGTAGCCGCCGATCATGTGCGTGGGCTTGATCACCAGCCGGGTCAGCGAGTTGTCCGCGCCGCCGTGCCAGCCGGATACCTCCGACTTCGGGGTCATCAGGTGCCGGTCCTTGGCGTGGTACATGAACACCGTCCCCTTCGGCATACGGTGCGAGATGACGGCCCGGCAGGCGACCACCCCGTTGCGGTTGTAGGCCTCGATCCAGTCGTTATCCGCGACCCCGATCGTCGCGGCGTCGGCCGGGCTCATCCAGATGACCGGCCCGCCGCGGAACAGCCGGAGCATGTGCAGGTTGTCCTGATACTCCGAATGGATCGACCATTTCGAGTGCGGTGTGAGGTAGCGCACGGTGATCTCCGGCCGGCCATCCTCGGCCAGTCCCTGCTCGCCGAAGTGCCGGACGTAGTTCAGCGGCGGCCGGTAGACGGGCAGCGCTTCGCCGTATTCGTGCATCCAGTCGTGGTCGAGGAAGAAGTGCATCCGCCCGGTGAGCGTGTGCCAGGGCTTCTTGCGCTCCACGTTGACCGTGAACGGAGCGTAGCGCCGCCCGCCGGTCTCCGACCCCGACCACTCCGGTGAGGTGATCACCGCGCGTGGCTGGACACCGATGTCGGCAAACGAGATGCGCTCGCCGGAGCGCTCCTCGGCAAGGTCTGCCAGGTCCACCCCGGTCCGCTGCTCCATCGAGCGCCAGGCCTGCACCGCTACCTGCCCGTTCGTGGTGCCGGACAGGGCCAGGATGGCCTCGGCCAGGTGCACGTCCCGCTCCAGCGACGGCCTTCCGTCGCCGGCTCCGCCGCGGATCACGCCGTTGGCCCGCCGCAGGTAGTCCATCGCCCCCGACGGCACCCAGCTAGCCCCTTTGACCTGGGTGCCGAGGGTGTCGATCAGCGGGCCGACGGCCGCCATCTTCTGCGCGACCCGGGTGTAATCGCGCTCGACCGTCACCAGCCGCGGCATCGTCACCCCCGGGATGGGCTCGCACTCACCGCGGGTCCAGTCCAGCGCCGACCCGCCGGGCTGGGCCAGCTCATCCGGCGTGTCGTGCATCAGCGGCGCGGCGAGCACGTCGGTGCGGGTGCCCAGGTGCGTGACGGCCAGCCGGGAGAACTCCCTGGCAATCAGCGTGAACGCGTCGAAGTCGGTGCGCGCCTCCCACGGCGGCGAGATGGCCGGGTTGAACGAGTGCACGAACGGGTGCATGTCGGTGGTATGCGGGCGTCGCCGCGCTCGGTCAGCGTGACTAGGAACGGCGCGTCGGTATAGGTCTTCACGTACTCAGTGAAATAGTCCACCGGGCGGTCGCGGAAGAACTCGGCAAGGATCACGTGGCCCATGGCCATCGCCAGCGCCCCGTCGGTGCCCGGGGCGGCGGGCAGCCAGTCGTCGGCGAACTTGGTGTGGTCGGAGTAGTCCGGGGAGACCACCACGACCTTCTGGCCCCGGTAGCGGGCCTCGGTCATGAAGTGCGCGTCCGGGGTGCGGGTGATCGGCAGGTTCGTGCCCCAGATCATCAGGTAGGCGGCGTTCCACCAGTCCCCGGACTCGGGCACGTCGGTCTGGTCGCCGAACACCTGCGGCGAGGCGACCGGCATGTCCGCATACCAGTCGTAGAACGACAGGATCGTCCCGCCGATCATCGACAGGAACCTGGTTCCTATCGCGTACGAGACCTGCGACATCGCCGGGATCGGGGAGAACCCCACCACCCGGTCCGGGCCGTACTCCTTGATCGTGTGCACGTGCGCGGCGGCGATCAGCTCGCTCACCTCCGGCCAGGACGAGCGGACGAACCCGCCCTCCCCCCGGGCCTGCTTGTAGCGCGCCGCCCGCTCCGGGTCGCCGGTGATCTCCGCCCACGCCGCCACCGGGTCGCCCAGCCGGCCGCAGGCCTCGCGCCACATCGACAGCAGCTCGCCGCGCACGTACGGGTACCGTACCCGCGACGGAGAGTAGGTGTACCAGGAGAACGACGCCCCCCGCGGGCAGCCGCGCGGCTCGTACTCCGGCGAGTCCGGGCCGGTGGACGGGTAGTCGGTCTGCTGGGTCTCCCAGGTGATGATCCCGTCCTTGACGTACACCTTCCACGAGCACGAGCCGGTGCAGTTCACTCCGTGGGTGGAACGGACGACCTTGTCGTGCCGCCACCGCTCGTGATAGAACTCCTCCGCCGCCCGGCCGCCCTTCCGGTGCACCTCGCGAAAATCGGGGCTCGGCGTGCCGCCGGGCATGAAGAACTGGGCCTTGCGCAGCAGCTGCTCGACCGGCTCCCCGGCGGGCAGCAGCGGTGCGAGCAGGTCACCGCCCCGATTGCCTGGCTTGGTAAGGTCCTGCCCGTCATGCGTGGTGTGGCGTGCGAATGGCTCGCCCACATAACCCCCTTGTCAGTCCGGTGCCGGTGTAGCAGGCCACCGGGAACGCGGCCAGCATCGGGTGGATAGGGTGGCCAGCGGCCTGACCTCGCTGGACACGAGATCTCCTTCCGCCGCTGCACCCGTCGCGCGGCCACCGTAGCCGTGCCGGCTTGCAGGTTCCTTGCAACCTTGCGGGTGCAGGCGGCGGGGCCTCGGCCGGCTGAGGCCGCCCGCCGGCGGACGCCGCGGGCCGCGGGTCAGCGGCCGGCGAGTTCCCGTAGCCGCGGGACCAGGGCCAGGTAGCCGTCGTCCTGGGCCTGGCCAAGGGCGGTCGCGGCGGTTGCGCGGCAGGCCTCGTCGTTGCCCTGGCTGGCGAGGAGCTCGGCATGTGCCCACCGGGCCTCGTGGCGGGTGAGCGGGGTTCCGTCCGCGAGGGCAGCCTGGACGTGCGGCGCGGCCTCGCGCGGCCGGCCCTGGCGGGCCAGGAAAGCGCCGAGCCGGGCCGCCGCCCAGGCGCGGAACAACGGGATGCCGTCAGCGGCTCCCAGCGAGCGGCGGTAGGCGGCTTCGGCGCTGCCGGGCAGCCCCGCGGCCTCGCAGGCGATGCCCAGGCCGCGGTGCGCGGCGGCAGTCCATTCGGCGTGCCCGATGCGGGCGGCTATGCCCGCTGACTCCTTCGCCGATCCGATCGCGTCATCGGCCCGGCCACCGATGGCCAGGGCCTCGGCGCGGCGCCACAGGCATTCGGCCTCGACGGCCGGGTGGCGGGCGGCGCGGGCCCAGGCGAGGGCCCCGTCAATCTCGGCGAGGCCGTCCCCGGCTTGGCCGAGGAGGGCGAGGGCATGGCCGCGGGTGGCGCGCGGGCTCCACAGCCGCAGCACCTCGCCGGTGGTCGGCAGGTGGGCGAGCCGGCCGAGCTGGGTTACCGCGTCGGGCAGCCTGCCGTCGACGAAGCACGCCATCGCCCGCCAGTACAGCAGGCGGGCGGTGCCGCGGCTGTCGCCGGACTGATCCAGCAGCCTGGCCGCGCGGCGCACCCGGTCCCTGGCGCGGGTCAGGTTGCCCTCGGTCAGGTCGATGATCGCGCCGGCCGCCAGCGCCTGGCCCAGGGCGGCGGGCTGGTCGCCGGCTTCGGCGATCGCCAGGTCGGCCAGTTCGCTGCCGCGGGCCGCGTCGGCGGTCCTGGCGTCCAGGATGGCCAGCTGGGCCAGCACCCGGGACCGGGCGGCGGGATCGTCGAGGCTGTCCAGCGCGGAGGTGAAGTCGGCGCGGGCCGCGGTGAGCTGGCCGGCGCGCCGGCGGGCTTCGCCTCGCGTCTCCAGCAGCGCCGCCCGGGTGCGGCCGGCCGGGCTAAGCGACAGGCCGGTCCCGGCCAGGCGCAGAGCCTCGCGGTCGCAGATCCGCTCCAGCTGGCGGCGTGCGGCGGTCTCGTAGGCCATGGCGGCCCCGCCGTGGTCGCCGCTGGCGGCCAGGTGGCTGGCGGCTTCGGCCGGGTCGGCGCCGTAGTGCGCCAGCGCCTGGGCGAGCAGCGCGTGGAACCGGGCGGTTTCGGCGGGGCGTATCGTGGGGTGATTGCCCCCTGCCGGGCCAGGGCGGCGATGACTTCGGTGACGGTGAACGGGGTGCGGCCTGCGTGCCTGAGGATGGCCTCGGCCAGCAACTGGTCGCTGAATAGGCCCCTGATGACACGGGCTGGCAGCGGCCCGAGCGTGACGCTGGTCATCTGGGAGTCCGGCAGGCCGAGTGCCTCAGCGAGGCCGGCGCCAGGGCTGCCGTCTGTCCGGTATGCGCCGGCGAGGCTGACGGTGTCCAGGCGGCGCAGCAGCAGGCCAAGCAGCGTCAGGCTGGTCGGGTCGGCCCAGTGCAGGTCATCGGCCGCGATCAGGCAGCGCGGCCGTGCCACGGCCGCGAGGAGCCGGACCGCGCCCTGCAGGGCCAGCGCGCGGCGGGACTGCTCATCCAGGCCGCCGGCGGCGGTGCCGGGCGGTACCGCGAGGCCGGGCACCACCTCGGCGAGCGCGCTGGCCTCCGGCTCCGGCAGGACCTCCGTCGGCGCCGGCAGCAGCCTGGCGGCCTGGCCGAGCAGCCGGCTCGCCAGCGACCACGCCGCATCTTGATCCGGGGCGAACGCCTGCGCCGTCAGCACGGGCACGCTGGCCCGCCGCGCCGCCTCCGCCAGCAGCGCGGACTTGCCGATCCCGCTCGGCCCGGTCACCAGCACGACCCGGGGACCGTGGCCGGCCGCCGCGTCCGCGATCACCGCGCACTCCTCCTCGCGGCCCAGGAACGAGCTCCTGCGGCCACGACAGGACCCATCCGGCCCGGCGGGCCGCGTTGGGGAGGGGTCCGGCTGGCCGCCTTCCGGCTGGCGTGCCAGCAGGCGCTGGCGCATCTCGCGCGCCTGCGGCGTGGGCTCCAGTCCGGTCTCGCCGGACAGGCGGTCCCGGTATTCGTCGAAGGCAGCCAGCGCCGCGGCCTGGTCACCGGCCGCGACGAGCGCGCGGATCAGCAGCATCACCGAGGGCTCGCGCAGTGACTCGGCCGCCAGCGCCTGCCTGGACCAGGAGGCCGCCTCCGCCGCAGCGACGGCACCAGTGCTCTCCAGGGCGGCTGCGGCGGCTCCGTCCAGCGCCTCCAGGTAGGCCAGGGAAAGATGCCGCCGGTCGGCTTGCGCCCAGTCGGCGTAGGTGTCCTCGGGAAGCGGCTCGCCGCTCCAGATGTCAAGCGCGGTGCGGAACGACGCGAGGGCCTCACCCGGCCGTGCCGCCAGCGCGGCCCGGCCGGCCTGTACCGCGGCGAGGAACTCCTCGGCGTCGACCCGGCAGCGGCCGGCGTCGGCCAGGACGTATCCGCCCTGGCCCTTCTCTATCAGCGTGCGGTCACCCATCGCGCGGCGGATCCGGCTGACCAGGACCTCGATGTTCCCCGCGGGATCTGCCGGGGGGTCATCCGGCCACAGCGCGTCGGCGATCAGGTCCTCCGGGACGAGGGTTCCGCGGCGCAGCGCCAGCAGGCGCAGGAGCCGGCGGGCCAGCCGTCCGCCGAACGAGCCCAGTGCGATCTCCTGGCCGTCATGCTCCACCGCGAACCGGCCGAGCAGCCTGATCCTGATCACCGCTGGGTCGCATGACAGCCGCTGGCCGGGAGCGCGCTGCCCGGACGACTCGCGTGCCGCTGGCACGCCGGCCGGCGGAGAACCTGCCGCGCTGGGGTGGTGCCTGCCGGTGATGACCGTCATGGCGGCTTCACCGGCCCGGCGGGCCTGCATGTGACTGTCCTCTGGCTGCCGTCACCTCGCACTGCACTGCCTCCTTCGCACTGCACTGCCTCCTTCGCCCTGCCAGGGCGCACGCGGGCACGGTGGCTGGTCCTCATCTCCGGACGTTAGACACCATGCGGGCGCTCGTGCCAGGGGCCAAGGTCCTTGCCCGCCCCCGGCGCAAGCGGCGGGGAGCATTCCGGGTCAGGCTGCCGCCCCGCGGCGGGTGACCTGCATCCGCCACCGGTGCGGTCCGTCCTCCAGGACGGTGAACCGGTAGCCGCCGGGGCTGACCTCGCTGATCTCCCGCCATGCCGGGTTCAGGTCCATCCCGGACTGGAGCTCGACCTGCTCGCCGCGGCGCATCCGCAGCAGCCGGTCCACGGTCGCGGCGACCGCCTGGTCCTGGGGGAGCGCGTCGAGATCGACCACGGGCCCCTCGGTGAGCGGGTACCACTCGTGCCGGTGCGCGCCGCGGTGCCCGGTACGCCCTGCGGCACGCGCCCCGGCGCCAGCAGCGCCTCCTCAGCCCGCAGGTGACGCTCAAGCTGGGCGGCGAAGTCGCGGGCGGCGATGGCGACCTGCGCAGGAGACATCGGCTGCTCTCCGGCGGCTGCCCGCGCCAGCAGATCAGCAGCCGAACGCAGCCGGGCATGATCCCTGGCCAGCCCCGCCACTTCCCGGGCGGACGCTGCGGGAAACAGCAGCGTCTCCTCGTCAGACGCCTGGCGCAGCACCTCGGCCTGGGCGTAGCCGGCCAGCGCCGCCAGTTCGGCACCGGGCCACCGGCCATGCGCGGCCGCGGTCAGCAGCTCCTCGGCGCGCGCCGTGACCTGCCACAGCAGCAGCACGTGCTCCTCGGCCAGCGTCAGCGGCCACCGCGCGGTCAGGCCAGCAGATTCCGGCGGCTGCCCGGGCCCCGGCACCAGGCCTGGCTCAGTCATGATGTCCTCCTCAGCTCGTTTTCACTAAAGCTATAGTAAAAATGTGAGGTACATTCTGTCAATGGCGTGCCCCCGCTGGGCCGGCCAGGCTAGCTCCCGCGCGGCATCTGGCATGGCGGTGATCACGGTATGAGGGCGACCGCTGCGGCGGGCAGCCAGTGGGCGGCGTGATGCGCCGCTTGCGGCCGGACAACAACCCGCTGCGCCGGCACATGGGACTCCCGAGTGGTCACGCACCGGCCCGCGATGGGCCGGCCGGCTGTGCGGACTGGGAGCACCCGGCGCGATGGCCCTCGCTGACCACGGCCCCGCACTCCTCGCAGACCAGGCACGCCCAGCAGGCCGGGTCGCCGCCGTCCCCGGCCTCCCCGGATCCGGCAGGGGATCGTGCCTGGCTTGCCGCCAGCAGGGGATCAGCGGCAGGTTCGCTCCGTCTGTGCAGTGGCTGATCGCTGGTCATCTCTTTCCCTCCATGAACCTGCTCGGCCGTGCTTACGCGGAGATCCTCGCCTTGGCGGCTGCCCGGCGGACCGTGAGGCGGCAGCCAGCGCGGCGGGCAGGCCTGACCGTGAGGCGTTCGGTGATCAGGCCGCCGAGTCCTTCTGTGAGCCCTTCGGCCAGGCCGAGGTGCAGCCGGCAGATCGTGTCCGGGTCGGCCGCGGCGACCTCGGCGAACGGGCAGCGGCCGAGGGTGAACTCGATCTGCCGTCCCGGTCGGTGCGGGGCGTCCACGGTTGCCACACTGCACCTCCTTCCCGGCCGCCAGCGGCCGGGCAAGTATTTCCAGCAGTTACTAGAAAAATATTATATGGCTGGCGCATGCGCCTGGCATGCCGCGGCCCTGGCCGGTGCCGGGGGCGGAAGAGCCCCCCAAGCCGCGCCCGATCGCGAGCCGGTCCAAGCCCCGGCACATCGTGGTCCCGCTGCGCGCCGTCCTACGCTGTACCCGCAGCACTATCTCCGCCAACCGCGGCTCCAGGCCGGCGGCGCGGGCCGCGCCGAGCGCGGCGACGGCCTCGTCGATGTCGCCGTAGGCGCCGACCAGCTGGTCGCCCTTGGACACCCGGCCGCCGTGCAGCAGCCCGGTGGTGCCGTCATCTCCGGTCTTGGTGTAGATCCTGCTCCCGGTCATGTTCGGCTCCCTGTGGCTGCGGCCGGCTGCGCGGCCCACCACGGCTGCGGCTCGGGAGCGCCGCCTCGGCCAGGGCGCGCACCGGGGCCAGCCCGGATCCGCCCGCGAGCAGCAGCACCGGGCCGGGCTCGCCGGGCGTGGCGACAAACGACCCGTACGGCCCGGACAGCAGCACCCGGCCGCCGGGTCGGAGCACGTCATGCACCCAGGACGAGAGCTGGCCGCCAGGTACCCGGGTAACCAGCAGGCTGATCAGGCCGTCGCGTCGCGGCGCGTTCGCGATCGAGTAGGAGCGGACCACGAGCTCGGCGGCGGGGTCGCCGAGCAGCACGTACTGGCCTGGCTGGTAGCGCAGCGGCGGCCCGGCCGGGCGCAGCAGCAACTCGGCGATCACCGGGGTCCGCTGCCGCCTGGCTGCCACCGTATACTCGGCATCTTCTGTTATCACCCGGCATCCTCCAGGTCACCGCGGGCGGCGAGCGCGTCGAGCAGCAGGTGGAAGTACACCAGCCCGGCATACGGCTGCCAGCGGCGCGACA
>JBOHCG010000034.1:0-26382 GCA_050698735.1 Streptosporangiaceae bacterium
TCGACCGCGTGGTCGTCACCGACGGCGACGTCGAGATCCGCTATGTGCTCCCGACTTCCCCCGACGGGCCGCACCGCCCTTTTTGCCAGTTGCGGAAAGACCATCTCTTCCTGCTTCGAGCGTGGGTAGCGGACCTCGACCGGGCTCTCGTCAGGGAACTTGCCGTCGTTGTCGTCCTCGTCGTACATCTCGGCTCCTTCTCGGAGCCAGGCGGACAATGTGTGTCATTATCGTTTGCACCGTGGACTGTTCTGGCACTCCCATATAACTCGTTGAGCTGGGAGAACAGCTTCGGGTTTCGATTACCGACGACGGATTGGGAACTGACGTGACAGCGGCCAGACTCAGACCCTAATCTCGTCCACGGTCCTGCGCGGCGCCGGGCATAAGAAAACCCGGCCCACAAGGAGCCGGGTGGTATATGCGATTGCTATAACGCGGTTCCCGTGTGAAGTCGTCCGGGGGGATGACTATAGCTGCTGCCAGCCAGCTGGACGCCGGTACTGGCCGACTGGGTCGGGCAGTTGATGAGCCTTAAGGTCGCCAGATGTCAGCCTCGCCCAGCAGTGCCGGCCCGGACCCGTGCCGGCGGTTCCGCGCAAGTCGCCGGCGAGGTAGTTGCGCGAGGGGTTGACGACGCCGATGGGTACATGCTGGCGCGCCCGCGGCCGGGCTGCTGATCGGACCGTCCGCTTTGAGCCTGACCGGACACCGGGCAGGGATCGCGCCGGTAGGGTGCTGCGTGTGTCACCGGTGTCCCGTGGACGTAAACCCAAGAAGTCTCAGAAGAAGCGGAAGCCGCATGCCGCGGCTCCGCGCGATGTCGCCCGCACGCCATCGAGGACGATGCCCGCCGGGCTCGCGGACCTGGCCACGCGGGATCCCACCGACTGGTGGGAGGCGTCGCACGATCACGTGATCGGGCATTCCGCGGCGCTGCGTGACGAGCCTGGGTCACTGGAGCTCGAGCAGGCGACCGCCGAACTGATCGGCGGCGAGCTTCATGCCGCCCTGGGCCGGGAGAAGATGGGTTTCAATATGGGTGGCTGGGCCACGCAACTCGTGGACCGGGCCGCGGGCCGGGTTCGGCGGGATCACGACCTAGACGCGTTGTGGCTGATACACGGCGTGGCGGCGATCGGTTCTTACGGGCTCGGCGACTACGCGGCCGAGCGGGCGGCGAAGGTGGCCGCTTCCCTGCCCTCCGCGCAGCCAGACTGGCTCGGTGCCGTACCAGCGGTGACTGGTGACATCCAGGTGATCCGGGACTCCTACGGCACGCGCCTCGGCATCATCGCCGGCTTCAGCTATCCAGGCCGGGCAGAACCGGTCACGTGGCTGCTGGACATCGATGGGGGTGGCTTCATCACCATCGCAGGGGCCGGCACGTTCGGTTCGCCGGACGAGGCCGCCGGGGTATGGCGCGCGGCGGTGGGGCAGAGCGCAGACCCGGCTGTGCCGAGCGCGGTCGATACCGGCGCGCACACGTTCCTGGCTGCATGTGCGCAGTCGGATCAGTTCGTCGGGGGTCGCGAATCGCGTTCCCGGATGGACAGCTGGTACCGGGCCTACCGGCGGCTGGATGACATCGCACAAGCGCTGTCAGGGCGGGGCATGGAGCTGCCCTGGGAGCGCACGCGAACCCCGCGGACTCAGCCCGCCAATCCCGCGCCCATGGTCGGTGAGTTCACTGCCTGGTACACCGGCAGGCGCGGTCAGGCACCGGATGCCGAGATCGTCGAAGAGGTCGCGGGAGAGTGGCTCGACTGCGTCGTGCCCGGTACAGAGCGGCTGATCTCACCGACCAGGACAACGCTCTTCCGCGCTTTGATCGGAGACTGGCGCAAGCCGTACGCCACCCCGGGGCTGGACCTGCTCACGGAATGGGTCCGCTGGCTCGGGGAGGAGTCCGGGCTGCCGGAGGCACTGACCGAGCAGGCTCTGGGAGGCGGCCATAGATGATCTGCCGCACATTCTCATGCGCAGTTCCGTACTCAAGGCATCGGATTCCTCGATCCCGTAATAGGTGCGCACCGCTCCCAAGTCACCACGGGATTGCGGCACGACGTGTCATACGATTGTGTTATGACACAACCGCATGAGGCAGATGGGATGCCTTCACCATCTTCGGCGCTCCTGCAACTTGCCCGGCTCAAAGCCGGGATGAGCCAGCGGGAACTAGCCGAACGTGCAGAAGTCCCGGTCACCATGATCTCGGCGTATGAGCGAGACCAGCGGCAGCCCACCCTGACCACGCTTCTCAGGCTGCTGCACGCGGCCGGGTTCGACCTCCGCCTGCATCTGGCCGCCTACGACCCGCACGACGACATACTCGCCGGGCTTGAAGCGGGCCGCTCCGAAGCCGAACGGCTCCGCCGCGATCGCCAGCTTCAGGCGTGGCGCCAGGCCACCCCCGCAGACGAGGTCGCATGAGTGACCAGGAGGGTGCCGGTGAACCGGAACTGAACGCCGCAGCCATAGTCGCTGCGTTTAACCGGCACCAGGTGCGCTATGTCGTCATTGGGGCCTTCGCCGCTATCGCGCAGCAGGCACCGATACCAGCGACCAGAGACATCGATCTCACCCCTGAAGCAAGCCGGGAGAACCTGGCCCGGCTGTCGCTGGTGCTGACAGAGCTTGGCGCGCGGATCCGGACCGAAGGGGTACCGGACGGGCTGCCATTCAGCCACGACGCCACGTCCCTGGCGGCGGCCGAGATGTGGAACTTGATCTGCGCCGACGGCGAGTTCGACATCTCCTTCCATCCCGCAGGCTTTGCCGACGGCTACTCACAGCTTGTGGTCAACGCGCACCGCCTTCAGGTGGGCGAGGTAGAAGTCATCGTCGCTGACCTCGCCGATGTCATCCGGTCTAAGGAGTCGGCCGGCCGCCCGAAAGACCTGCGCGTACTTCCGACGCTCTACCGCCACCAAGCCGGGCGCGGTGGGCTGGATAACGGATAGCCCTTCACAGCCCCCGACGCCCCAGACGGTCTCTGGCAGGCCACAGCACGGAAGCAATACTCGCCTGTTTGACGGACAACCTGTGCGGTTTTATCGCTGACACTGCAGACTGTGGCGGCACGCGCAGATACGTCCCTGAGCTGCGGCGATAACGTGGCGCTTCCTTCGGGTCAGGGTTGGCCTGGTCCCGGGCGGCCGGTCTGGACGTTGGCCGACGCACGAAGCCGTTTCGGCGGGCTTGTGCCCGGGATCACGTCTTTATCGAGGTATTTCTTGAGGAGCTGTTTCAGTTCCGCGCCGTTGATCAGCGTGATGCGATTGCGGTTGGCGAACTGCTCGCTGGCCCGGCCGAACCACGATGTGGTGACCAGTACGCCGGTTGTGGCGTTGTGGTCGGCCATCACGCCGGTCAGCGCATGCACGGAGTCCAGCCCGACCAGGCCGGTCCATCTCTTGGCATGGATCAGGCATACGCCTCCGAAGAACAGGTGCTTGCTGGTCGCGACCGCATCGACGCCGCCGTCCTTGGACGGGATCGTGGTCCATGCCTCGGCGCCCATAGCCACGAATAGCTGCTTCACCAGGTGCTCGAACTCGGTGGGCGTGAGGTTGAGCAGGTTCGGCCGGGAATCGAGGCTGGCTATCACGTCCATGTCGTCGGTGAAGCGGAACCGCTTGAGATCGAACGCGATGAATGGCTCGACGGCCTCCAGGTCGTAAGGGTTGGGCGAGACCAGTGCGTTCAGCTGGGTCAGGCAAGCAGCCGGCTCGACAGCGGCCAGCACCAGGTCCTCGAACCGCGCGTTCGGCAGACACGCTCAGAAGGTGCGGGCGGGCCGGCTTGCCCGTCGCGCGGTCGGTGGTGCTGAGCCGCCCGTTGAACACCACTGCCTCGACCACCTCAGAGGGCGTGGCGGTGAAGATCTCGTGCAGTGTCCGCAGCGCCACGCAGGCGATCAGCCGCGATGCGCGCGGAGCAGCGCGGCCATCAGCTCGCGCAGCTGCGGAAGAACACCGGGCTGACCCAGGCGCAGGTCGCGGCCGTGATGGGCGTATCGCAGGCACGGGTGTCGCAGATCGAGCACGGCAAGGTGACCGAGGTGGATGCCATCCGCGGCTACGTCGAGGCCCTCGGCGGGACGGTCGACGTCGTAGCCCGGGTGGGCGACTGGACAGTCAGGGTCGCCTGAGCGCCGAGCTGAAGTGTGTCGTTATCGCTGACACGGCGGGCTGTGCTCGCATACAGATACGAGTTTCTGGCCAGGACGCAGCTGACGGAATAGCGGGCCGCCAGCGGCGGGAGCAGCGTCGCTGGTGTCCGGCTACCGAGAGCGGCGTGCGGGGGTCAGGGCACGGGCGGTTTCGTCGAGGGCGCGGATGCGCGGACTCTCCCGGCTGGTGCACCAGACCAGCCCGAGGGGCAGCGGAGGCAGATCGCCGATGGGGATGAGCACGACGTCGTCGCGGTCGAAGATCGGGACCGTCGAGCTGGTCGGGTGAACGATGCGCCCGCTGGCCACGAACGAGAGGATCTCGTTGATGGTCCGTATGGGCTGGCTGCGGGGGATCGGGCGTCCTGACGGGGTGCGCGGGGGGACGAGCAGGTCGTAGACCCCCGATGGGGTGGACGGGGGGAACAAGGCCACCTGCTCGTCGGCGAGATCCTCGATCGATACCGTGGTCTTGGCAGCGAGGCGATGCGACGGGGCTACGGCGAGCGCGCGCTCGTAGTAGGCGAACGCCGGGCCGGCGCTGAGATCGGGTTCGTCGACGGCCAGCCAGTTGCACAGGACGTCGACGTCGCCGTGACGCAGTGCCCGGTACGCGTCGAAGGTCTCGACCTCCTGGAGGCGGACCTCGCAGGCGGGGTAGCGAGCGCGGAATGCCGCGACGAGCCGGCTGAGTGCCGGTCCCTCGGTGGTGAGGACGAACCCGATGCGCAGCAGCCCGCCGATCTCACCGGCTAGGTCGCTGGTCTGCGCCAGCGTCTGCTCCAGGGCAGACAGCGCGGGCGCGAGCTTGCGTTTGAGGTCTTCTCCGGCCGGGGTGAGGCGGACCTGGCGGCTGGTCCGCTCGAAGACCTTGACCCCGAGGCGGTTCTCCAGGACACGTACGGCTTCGCTCACTCCCGGCTGGGAGATGCCCAGGCGTTCGGCCGTGCGCCCGAAGTGCAGCTCATCGGCGAGCGCCAGGAAGATCCGCAGCTCACGCAACTCGATATTCCGCCACATCGATCAGTGATCTTAATCGATGCGATCAACGATTTCCCCTTGATCGGCTGGCGCCGTCACGGCAAGTTGGTGGCCCGTACGAGGGCCGGCGATGCGACGCGCAGAGAGCGTCGGCGTTGCCCCCGGTCACCAGTGCGCGGCATTTGCTACCTGGCCCTATCAGGACAATCACGGGAGGCGGCGAACATGAGCGAACCCGGCGCGAGAATTCGCGCGAACGCGGTTATCACGGTGCACAAATACGAGCCCGCGGCTTACGACGAGTCGGCCGAGGGTCCGGTGCTGACCAGGATTCACGTCGAGGAGAGCTTCAGCGGCGACATCTCTGGCGACGGTGTGGTCGAGTTCCTGCAGGCCGCCCGGTCAGATGGTTCGGCGAGCTTTGCCGGGATCGAGCGGGTCACCGGGGCGGTGGGCGGCCGGGAGGGCACCTTCTTGCTCCAAGACGCAGGCACCGTCGCGGACAACATCGTCAGCGGTGACTGGTTCGTGATACCTGGTTCTGGCACCGGCGGGCTGGCCGGGCTGCGCGGCGAGGGCGGCTTCCGCGCGAACCTCGGCGAAGGTGCCCAGGTTCACCTGGACTACTGGTTCGAATGACCGGGCCCGGTGCCGTCGTCTCGGCGGCCGGACCTTCCTGTGCCCGCCGCGGCGCCCGGAACTGATGGAAGGTGCATGCCCGGCAGCACGCCCAGAAGCTCACCGTAGTCAAGGGAGAATCCTCCTGAGAAATGCCATTGGAGCGGGAACAGTGTCACGGCCAGCCACGGCACGTAGACGACGACGCCCGTGAGCATCCCGGTAACCCGCCGCCTCCAGGTCCTGCCCCGCGGAGCCGGCCTGGTTGCCAGTCCGGTTGCCGACGGCAGCTGCCTTCCGGTCACCAGGCAAATCTAAGGCAGATCAGTCCCGGTTCCCTGGCAAGTGCCGGATCCCGGTGAGTACTCGCCGCTTATGGCATGCGGTGCCGGCGTCCAGGTGTTGGCGTCGCCGGATACGAACGTGGCCCCGCCGGTTGCGCTGAGTTGCGCGCGGCGCCTTGTTTACTGGCAAGCAGAAGGAACTGCTTGCCGAGCAGCAGCCACAAGGGCGGTGTCCGGAGGTAGATCCTGGTCAGCAGCGGTGACGGTGGCAGCAGGCCGCGGAAGGAGTAGGGCAGGAACCGCGGTACTACCGCGGTCACGGTGAACCCGGCGGCGTACAGATGCTCGGCGACCGCGACGTGGGTGAGGATCACCGTGTGGTCGGCGCAGTCGAAGTACTCGCGGGCGCAGTACCGGAAGTTCGGCCCGATGACCGCGATCCGGCCGCCCTGCTCCATCGCGGCGTGCAGCTTGCCGAGCACGGCGGCGACCGCGTTCTGGCCGGTCAGGTGCTCGAGGAAGTTGGAAAGGAACACGCCGTCGAAGTAATCACCGGGCAGGGCGGCGTCCATGATGTCGGAAATGATCATGTTCACCCCGGCGGACTCCAGCACCCCCTGGCCGACCAGGTCAACGCCCCAGCGCTCGGCGGCGGGCACCGCGGTGATGAACTCGCCGCGGCCGGCGGCGGGGTCCAGGACGCGCTGCGGTGCGCCCATCCGGCCGTACGCGTAACGCGCGATCTCCCGCCAGACCGCCTGCCTTCCAGCCTGGTCGATGTCGCGGAACCGGTAGGTGTACAGCCGCTCATAGTTGATGCCACCCGCTGGAAACGCTGTGGGCGTCACCGGTACGGAGTGCGCCGCAATTTCCGGGTGACGGCCGTGCCCGGCCTGGTCGGCTTGCCCCACGGCCGCGTCGTCCACGTCCGCGCTAGCCTCGGCTTCAGCCCGGCCCTGATGTCTCATGCGTGACCTTCCGGATGTCAGCTATGACACCCGTCATTGCCCGCGGCGGGCAGACCGGTTCCCTAGTGATTGAAGCGGTAGCCCGAATGCCACCGTCAGTTGATGTCGAACTCGTTGCCCTCGGGGTCCTTCAGCGCGACCGCGTAGTGGTCCACGCCCTCCTCGAGTTCCTCGCTCAGGTCGCTGAGCAGCGTGGCGCCGAGATCACACAGCCGCAGGGCCTCGGCATCCACGCGCTTCTTGCGGGTCTCGATCGGGAGGTCTCGCCCGCCGCTGGCGTGGATGTCGACGTGGAACCGATTGCTCGTGGTCTTGCGGTCGGGCACGACCTGGATCCAGATGCGGGGTCCGGCGCCATCCGGATCGATGATGCAGTCCGTCCCCCGGCCGAGCCAGGACTCGGGCAGTCCGATGTCGCGCCGCCAGTCGTCCCAGGTGGCGAAGCCGGCTGGCGGCGGCTCCAGCACGTAGCCCAAGGCCTCGGCCCAGAAGCGGGCCAGCGGCTCCGGGTGGCCGACGCAATTGATGACGAGCTGGTATCGGACAGCCATGGGTCTCCTCAAGTCAGGCCGCGGCGTCGCCGGATGCCCCCGTCAAGGTATGCCGAGAGCCTACGACAGTCCGGCGCGTCCAGAGCGGACCGACTGACTTCACCGGCCTGGATGCCCTGCTCCGCATCGTCCCGGTCACCAGGCCGCTTGTCCCTCACGAACAGCCAGTCCGCTTACGCCGACCACCTGTATGTGTGGTTATGGTGGCTGAACCGACAGCGCCACGCCGGCTATGACCAGATGGCCGTGGCCACGCAGCGCACCGAGTCGGATGCGGCCCCCGGGGCGCTGGTCGCTGCCCGTCGCTACCTAGCGTCGTGGGCCAAAGAAAGGGGAACGGACGCAGATGGCGCCGACATCGGCGGCCAGAGCCCGCGAGAGCTGCTCGCTGCCGTGGGCGTGCTGTACCCCGATGGACGGCTGAGCGCCGCAGGCGCCCTAATGTTCTGCCCCTCCGACCGCACCCACATCGCCCTGTCAGTCCTGGACGTCGAAGGGGGCGAACTGCTCGCCGCTCCTCGGGACCTGGCGGGGCTCAGTCTGCTTGAGCAGATCGCCGTAATCGATGACCGGCTGGACACCCTGAACACCTCCCTGCGCGTCACAGCGGATCCGGGCTTCGCCCAGCCATCGGTGCGGCAACTTCCCCCCGGCGCGGTCCGGGAAGCCGTGCTCAACGGGGTCGTGCACCGGGACTGGATGCAGCACGACCCGGTGGAGGTCACCTGGATAGCGGAGGACTCGGCCCTGCAGGTTGTCAGCCCGGGCGGCTTCACAGGTGGAGTCACCGCAGAGAACGTGCTGACTCAGCGGCATGCCCGGTACCCGGCGCTGGCGGACCTATGCCGGGCCCTGCACCTAGTGGAGAAGCAGGGGTTGGGCGTGGATCGCATGTACCGGGACATGGTGGTGTTGGGCCACCGGCCGCCGCTGATCATCGAGGAACCGGGCCCCCGGGTGCGCACGAGACTCGTGGGTGGCCCTCCGGTGGTACCGGTGGTGAACCTGATATCGACCGTCCGGCCGGAACCGCGGCAGCGGGACGTCCGCGTCGCCCTGATTATCTACACCTTGCTTCATCAGCCGTTCACCACGGCAGCCAGGCTGACAGGCATCCTGCAACGCGAGATCCCAGAGGTCGAAGAAGCCCTAGAGACCGCCGCTAGCTGTCTGACCGGTACCGATCCCCTGCTTTTCAGGTACAAGGACGTGTGGACGCTGACCTGGGAGGCGGTGTCCGCGGCCAGGCGGAGGACCGACTACGCCGATCTTCACCGGCGAGGGGTGCTGGCATATGTCAGGCCCGACATCAACATGGCAGCGACGATCGCCCGCGACTGGCTGGCCGACCATGACCGCTACACATCCGGTGATCACGCGAACTTCACCGGCTTGACATACGCAGGTGCCCGAGGCCAGTTGGAGCGACTGGAACAGGCGGGACTTCTGGTCCGCGGTCCAGGGAGCGGCCGCAGCGCCCACTTCATCGCCGGACCCGGACTCGCATAACCAACTGCTCAACTGTGTTGTTATAACTGACATAACGGATCTTGCTCACGGTGGCATATAGCGTCGTTGAGCTGGGTGAACGTCTCTGGCAGCAGCCTTGGCCGAGCTGTGGACCGCATCGGCGCGGCACCCCGAGGCGCATCCGCTGAGGCCGATGGCTGTGAAAACGTGGCTCACAGAAAATGTGTTACTGTGAAACCGTGAAGAATATTACGCTCTCTGTTCCCGATGACGTCTACCGCAATGCCCGGGTCGCCGCCGCGCGGAACGACACCTCGGTGAGCGCGCTGGTCGTCGCCTACCTTGAGCAACTGTCCGGACGGATGGATGAGTTCGCCAGGCTTGAGGCACTGCAGCGCGAGGTCCAGGCCGGGATCTGTCAATTCCGCGCCGGCGACCGGCTCAGCCGTGAAGAGGTGCACGACCGTGCGGTTCGTTGACACCAACATCCTGCTCTACGCGATCTCCCGCGATCCGACTGAGCAGGACAAGGCCAAGCGTGCCAACGACATCCTGGCCGAGCGCGACCTCGCGCTGTCAGTCCAGGTACTTCAGGAGTTCTATGTCCAGGCGACACGTGCGAGCCGCCCGGACGCCATCGGTCACCGGCAGGCGGTCCTGCTCATCGAATCGTTCCGGCGCTTCCAGGTGCAGGACATCACGAGCGGGATCATGATGGCTGCTCTTGATGCCCGCCAGCGCTTCCAGCTCTCATACTGGGACGCCGCGATCATCGAGGCATCCCGCGCGATGGGCTGCGTGCAAGTCCTGTCCGAAGACCTGAGCGACAGCCAGGACTATGGCGGTGTCCATGTCGCCAACCCGTTCCGCTGAGAAACCGAACAACCTGTGTCGCGGCGGGTATGGCTCATCATCAGTTGTGCGTCCCCGCAAGTGCAGCAAAGTCCACTAGGTTGCCGTGCAGGTCAAAGAGCAGGCGGATGTGCAGGATGCCACTGTCCTCGCCGATCGGGCTGTCGTAGATCTTGCTCCTGGCACTCATCCTTGGGCGGCGGCTGCCATATCCCCGATGCAGCCCCTGGCACCTCCTCCAGCGCACTGCTTAGAAGTTTGGCGGTTGTTCGCTCGGACCCCACTCGCGCCGGAAATACTCGATAATCTCGCTCGCCTGCTCGTGGCTGACCTCGACCAGATCATCGTCGAAGTCGCCGTGCTCCCACTCCGCGATCACAGATGTGAAGCTCCAACTGAAATCGTCATTCAGGGCTTCATCGGACGGACCGTCGTCGTGCTCAAGCCGTCGGACCAGGCCTCGCGGATTGCCCAGAGTGTTGCTGCCGGCGACGATCGCGTAGTAGGTGATCTTGTTCGACACCTAGAACCCTTCCTTCCTGTAGTCGGGAATTTCGGTCGCACCTTCTGGAACCTCGATCAATGCCCATACCTCTTCCTGAAACGCGTGCAACTCGCGTAGTTCCGCCCTTCTGGTCCTCGGGTCGCGTATCCGCTCGTAGGCGGCGTGGGTTACGTGGTGCTTGGCGTGGAAGCTGTCCGGCGTGTGGAACTGCACCTCGAACCTCTGCCCTTCTTGGTTTACCCAGCGCGTGTTGACCCCTCTGTACTCCGGATTGGTCCACCAGTTGTGCGAAAAGCCCATCTCATAGCCGCGGCTCCGGCCCGCGCCGGCGGCATCGGCGTTCTCCAACCGCCGGGGCTCGTCCGGCTGGTCCGGCCGGTCCAGGGATCGCACGGCACCCCATCCGGGGACTTTCTGTAATCAGAGCATGATGCTATGTGACAGCAATGGATGAAATGCCGCACAAAACGAACTATTCGATTACGCTAAGATAGATAGTCGACCATTCTCGACATTGATCAGGCGACGAAGGCAACCAGCTCCGCAGCCGGGCCCGGGACCCGTCAGTCGTCGACCATGTGCCGGTGGCCGGCGGGGCAGGTGCCCATGGTGCAGTCGTAGAAGCCCTCGTCGAACAGGACGTAGGTGTGCCAGTCGGCACGGCAGTAGTTCCGTTCGCATTCCGGGCAGAAGAAGGGCGCAAACTCCCAGTAGATCCGGCGTAGCTCGGCCGGGTCCGGCTCATCCTCGTTGAGGATGGCGCGCACGGCCACGTAAGTGCCGGGCTCGGCGAGCTGCCACATGGTGCCGACGAAGTAGTCCACCACGATCCCGTCCCGCCGGTGGGACTGCGGTCCCAGCGGCGGCCCCATGTCCGCCGGGACGTCGGTCGGCACGGCCTTGACGACCGCGGCGACCTCCCCGCATGCCGCGCACCGGAAGCTGGCCGCGCCTGCGCCCATCCGCTCTCCGAACCTCGTCGGCTCCGTCACCTGCAGACACCTCCCGTGAAGCGGCGACAAGCGAACAGAATCATTACGTGTCGTTACTGGTCGACTATTCTCGGATATATTCTAGCAATCCGAACAAGGCGCGCTCGGCCGTTTGCCGCATCCCTTGGCGCGACGGGCGGCTGCGAGACAGGAATGTGACACCGGCCGGCTCTTCGAGATGCAGTTCCATACCGAGGAGAGCTGCCACGCCATGGTGTTCGTTGTCGAGCGCTCCTATGAGCGGCTGCGCTCGGCTCACACCTGCGCGCGGGAGGAACTCGAGCTTGAAGCCTTCCAGCGCTACGTCTATTCGCACGTCCCGGTTGCGGTCCCCGATTAGGTCGTCTGCGGTTTCTCCCAGACCGAGATGTGCTGGCGGCTGTCGCCGGTGAACGGCTCCCGCGCCCAGCCGCCCCACCGGTCCCGCAGCCGCAGTCCGGCGAGGCGGGCCATCAGGTCGAGTTCGGCCGGCCACACGTACCGGAAGGGGATGGTGGAGTATCCGCCGCCGGCGGCGAGATCGACGTAGTGCCCGCGCATCGCCTGCGTGGCGAGGTCGTAGGAATAGAAGACGATCCGTTCCGGGCTGACGTGCCACGGCAGGATGTCCTGCCCGGGCGGGAGCCTGCGCAGGTTGGGAACCCCAACCTCGATGACGAAGCGGCCGCCAGGCTCCAGGTGGGCCGCGGCGTTGCGGAAGCAGGCCACCTGGGCATCCTGAGTGGTCAGGTTCGTTATCGTGTTGAAGACCAGGTACACGAGCGAGAACGTCCCGTCGACCCTGGTCGTCGCGAAGTCGCCGATTACCGCGCCGATCGCCTCGCCGCCCGGCTTGGCCCGCAGCCGGGCCACCATCGCCTGCGACAGGTCGACCCCCCGCACCGGCACGCCGCGGCCTGCCAGCGGCAGCGCGATGCGCCCGGTGCCGATGCCGAACTCCAGTGCCCGGCCACCTCCGGCCAGTTCCGCCAGCAGTGCGACCGTCGCGTTCACGGCTCCCGGCTCATACACCTCAGCCGAATCGTCGTACGTCGCCGCGACCCGCTCGCCGAAATAGTCCTCAGGCTCGTCCATCGTCGTGACCGTATCGGACAACCTCGCGCTCCGGGTGAACCGATGCCAGATCTTGCCGATCTATTACGGGGCACCCCGCTTCCGAACCGTGCCGGCTGAGCAGGCCGTATCCGAAAGTGAGCGCTGATGATCACGAAGTTACCGATGGAACGAGTAGGGAGTGCAGTGAACCCAGCGCCCAGGCATCGCCGTCCGTACAAGGTCAAGCGTACGGGCAGGCACACGACGCCATCGCAGGTACAGAAGGTAGCGGACAAGGCAGGCAAGGCCGCCCCGGCGATGGCTATCGCGGGCGTGCTAGTCGCCGCTCCGCAGGCCCACGCCTCCGTCCGGCCCCCCGCCGCGGCGACCACGGTAATCGAGCAGGTCCACACCGATGCCGTGGTCAGGCAGGATCAGACGGCCCGTACCTACACCGTCCGCGCCGGCGACACGCTGTCCTCGATCGCGCAGCGCTTTTACGGCAACCCGGCCGACTGGCGGGAGATCTACCAGGCGAACCGCGTCAAGGTGCACAACCCGAACCTCATCTACCAGGGCGAGGTGCTCGACATCCCCGGCGACCCGCCCGCGGCTCCCGCGGCTCCCGCGGTTCCCGCCGTCGCCGTGACCCCCACGACGACGCTGCACGGGACGCTGGGCTGCGCCGGGCTCGAGGAGCTGTGGGAGGACGCCGGCGGCTCGCACGGCGAGGCCTTCATGGCAGCCGAGATCGCGATGGCCGAATCGAGCGGCCAGCAGTTCGCCACCGGCACTGTCGGCGAGCGCGGCTACTGGCAGATCAACCCGAACCACGGCTCGCTGTCCACCTACGACCCGCTCGGCAACGCCAAGGCCGCCGTCATCATCTCCGACGATGGCACCAACTGGACCCCCTGGACCACCTTCACCAGCGGCGCCTATATCGGCCGCTGCTGACAAGCACCCGCGGCAGTCGCTGCGCAAGCAGGCCGAGAGCCACTCGGGCGGCGCACGGCTGTACCGGTTAACCACCGCCCGTTCGGATAAATTAGCTTTTCGCCGGTGGGGCGGCATCGGAATAACGGCGGCCGGAATGTCGGCGCCCCTGGCATGGTGGCGGATATGACAGAGGGGGGGCACGATGGGTGCCATGACCACTCCGGAGTTCTGGTCCGGCCAGGACCGAGTGCTGACCGTCGAGGACATGGAGGACATGCCCGACGAGTTCCGCTACGAGCTGGATGACGGGGTCCTGATCGTGTCCCCCGCTCCGTCCCCCCCATCGGCTGACGGCGGCGGCAAGGACAGGTAGCCATCGTGCCGGAGATCACCCCTGAACAGGCCCTCGACCAGGCCTTCCTGGCCGCCGTCCGGGCGCTGCCTAACGCCTCGCCCGCCGACCGGCCGAGCGCCCGCGCGGTCACGCTCCCGACCGTGGCCAGGCTCACCGCCCGGCAGGCCATCGCGCTGTTCGACGCCCAGGCCGGCAGCCGCCATCTGGACCTCGCCGCGCGGTACCTGCGGGCCGAGGGCCACGGCTACTACACGATCGGCTCGGCCGGGCACGAGGCCAACGCGGCGCTCGGCGCGGTCCTGCGGCCGTCAGATCCGGCCCTGCTGCACTACCGTTCCGGCGCCTTCTACCTGGCCAGGGCCGCCCAGGTGCCGGGTTCCGAGCCGCTGCGCGACGTGCTGCTCGGGCTGGTCGGCGCGGCCGACGAGCCGATTGCGGGCGGCCGCCACAAGGTCTTCGGCCACCATGGCCTGGCCGTGATCCCGCAGACCTCGACGATCGCGTCGCACCTGCCGCGGGCGGTGGGGCTGGCCTTCTCGATCGGCCACGCGGCCAAGCTCGGCGTGCCGTCGCCCTGGCCCGCGGACGCGATCACGGTGGCCAGCTTCGGCGACGCATCGGCCAACCACTCCACGGCGGCCGGGGCGATCAACGCCGCGTGCCGGACCGCCTACCAGGGCCTGCCGATGCCGCTGCTGCTCGTCTGCGAGGACAACGGCCTGGGCATCAGCGTGCGCACCCCGGACGGCTGGGTGGCCGCCGCGCACGGTGGCCGCGCCGCGCTGAACTACTTCGCCGCCGACGGCACCGACCCCGCCGGCTGCTACGGCGCCGTGGCCGAGGCGGCGCAGTACGTGCGGTCGAGGCGCTCGCCCGCGTTCTTGCACCTGAAGGTCGTGCGGTACCTCGGGCACGCCGGCAGCGACGCCGAGGTCAGCTACCGCAGCCAGGCCGAGATCGCGGCGGAGTACGGCCGCGACCCGCTGCTCGCCACCGCGCGCCTGATCGTGGCCGCCGGGGTGCTCGGCGCCGACGAGCTGATCGACCGGTACGAGGCGCTTCGCAGCAGGGTCCGGGCGCTCGCCGACGAGGCCGTAACGCACCGCGGCCTGGCCAGCCGAGCCGAGGTCATCGCGCCGCTCGCGCCGGCCCATCCCGACCGGGTGGCCCAGCGCGCTGCCACCGCCGCGCCATCGGACGCACGCAAGATCGCCTTCGGCGGCAGGCCTCCGGAGGAGGCCGGCCCGCTGACGCTGGCCGACACGATCAACCGCGCCCTGGCTGACGCCCTGACCGCGTTTGGAGAGGTCGTGGCGTTCGGTGAGGACGTGGGCCGCAAGGGCGGCGTCTACGGCGTGACCCGCGGGCTGGCCAGGCGGTTCGGCGCCGGGCGCGTCTTCGACACGCTGCTCGACGAGCAGTCCATCCTGGGCCTGGGCCTCGGCGCCGGGCTGTCCGGTCTGCTGCCGGTGCCCGAGATCCAGTACCTCGCCTACCTGCACAACGCCGAGGACCAGATCCGCGGCGAGGCGGCCAGCCTGCAGTTCTTCTCCACCGGCCAGTACCGCAACCCGATGGTCGTCCGCGTCGCCGGACTCGCCTACCAGAAGGGCTTCGGCGGCCACTTCCACAACGACAACGCCGTCGGCGTGCTCCGCGACATCCCGGGCCTGGTGGTCGCGGTCCCGGCCCGGGCGCAGGACGCCGCGCCCATGCTGCGGACCTGCCTGGCCGCCGCCCACGTCGACGGCACCGTGTCCGTCTTCCTCGAGCCGATCGCCCTCTACCACACCCGCGATCTCCATGAGCCGGGCGACGGCGGCTGGCTGTCCCGCTACGCCGCCCCGCAGGACTGGGCCGAACGCCACATTCCCGTCGGACAGGGCCGCCGCTACGGCGACGGGGCCGATCTCACGATCGTCACGTTCGGCAACGGCCTGCCCATGTCGCTGCGGGTGGCACGCGGGCTTGCCGAGCGGGGGACCGGGGTCCGGGTCTTCGACCTGCGCTGGCTGTCCCCGCTGCCCGCGGAGCAGCTGCTCGCCGAGGCCGAGGCGACCGGGCGGGTGCTCGTCGTGGACGAGACGCGCCGCTCCGGCGGCGTCTCCGAGGGCGTCCTGGCCGCGCTAGCCGACGCCGGATACCGCGGCGCCGCGGCCAGGGTCACCTCGGCCGACAGCTTCGTCCCGCTCGGCGCCGCCGCCGCTCTCGTCCTGGTCTGCGAGGCCGACATCGAGGCCGCCGCCCTCCGCCTGCTGGCGCTGGGCTGATCTCGGCTCGCGCCCGCGCCGGCCCGCGCCGGCTGGCCAGGGCACGGCGGGCCGTGATGGAGTAGGGAGCGGGGATTCTCGCGGAAGGCACCCGAGCATGAGCGTCTCACTGAACGAACACCGGCTGGGCGGCCTGCGCTGGATCGTGCTGACCGGCCCCGAGCGCGACGCCTTCGGCGCGCTCGGCGAGCACGTCCGGCCCGAGCTTGCCGACCTGCCCGCGGCCTGGCCCGCGCTGCCCCGCCTGCGCCAGCACGTCTCGGGTCCGCCGGGAAGCGATCGCCTCGCCGCGGTGCGCCGGGCCAGCGCGGAGCGCTGCGCCGACGGCTGGGCCGAGCTGGCCGCCTTCGCCGAAGGGGCGAACGCGCCCCTCGACGACCTGGCCCTGCTCAACTTCCGCGGGGACCTGGGCCTGGTGGAGGGCGGCATCGGCTGCAGCGACCTCGCCTGGTGCGGGAACCGGTCGGTCATCGCGCACAACGAGGACGGCTCCCCGGAAGGCGTCGGCCGGTGCGCGCTGCTCACGCTGGCGCCCGACGGCCGCCCGCCGGTCACCGCCTTCTGGTACCCGGGCTTCCTGCCGGCCAACGCGTTCACCGTGACCGGCGACGGGCTGGTATGGACCATCGATCACCTGCCGGTCGCCGTCCCAGGCGACGGCGCGGGCCGCCACTTCGCCGGCCGCGGGCTGCAGCGATCGGCGCGCACCGTCGACCAGGTCGTCGACTACCTGCGCACGCACCCCTCGGCTGGCGGCTTCGCCTACACGGTCGGGGACCGGACCGGGCGCATCGTGAACGTCGAGGCCGCGGCCGGGCACCACGCCAGCGTGGAAGCCGGATCCGGGCTGCTCTGGCACACCAACCACGGACGCTACGTTCCCGGCGCCGAGCCTTCCGGCCACGGCACCAGCGTGGCCCGCGGCCAGAAACTGGACGCCCTCCCGCTGCCCGCCGACGATCCGGGCCCGGCCTGGTTCCTGCGCATCCTCGCCGGCGCGCCGCTGCCGGACGGCGTGCGCGCCGACCCCGGCCCGGCGAGCCGGGCCATCACGCTGTGCACGCTCGTCGCCGACCTCACCGCGGGCCAGGCGGTCCTCAAGGTCCGCGACGACCCGCCCGTCGCCATCCCGCTAGCCGGCCTCGCCGAGGGCGATCCGAGCGGCCAGCATCTCCTCGCGGCCGCCCCGTAATCAACGCGAAAGAATTGCCGTCGAACCCGCGCTCCGCCGCCGCCCGTTATCCTACGTGACAGTTTCGTCACGCAGTGCCGACCCGGGGGACGGCCAAGGGCGACAAGGGAGAAACGATGGCCCAACGCGACCGTGAACTGCTGCGCCCCGAGGAGGCGACCTCCTGGGAGGAGTTCCTTGCCCGCTGCACCGCGGAGCAGGCCCGGTGCCGCGCCGCGGGCACGTCAGGAAAGGCCTTCGGCGACACGGTGCTCGCAGCGCCGCTCGCCTTCGGCGCGTTCCTCTTCTGGGCGGGAGTCGCGGTGGAGCGCGATGCGGGCAGGTGGTTCCTGCTCGTGGTCGCGCTCTTCTTCACCTGGCTGTTCCTTCAGGTTCTCGGCCGGGCGATATACAGCGGCCTCGGCGGATCCCGGCGGTACACGGAGCTGACCCGGCTGCGCAGGCAATGGCAGGCCAGGGCCGAGCGCGGCGAGGTCCCGCAGTCCACCCCCGGCGGCCCGAAGGTCTGGCGGGACGAGCTGGAGCCGACCAGCACCCCCTGATCTCCGCTCATCGCGATTCCCACTTGCCGCCGGATCGAGGGTGACCGTCCGCCGCGCCCCCCGCCGTAATTCTCATTTAGCAGAACGATCGGTGGTTCCCGCCCCGGTTACCCGCACCCTCCCGGTGGCTATGCTCTCGGATAGGCGCCCGTGAAGGCAGGCCCGTCCAGGAAGGGATGACGCGCCGTGACCGAGGTGCATTTCCGCCGCGTGTATGAGCCGGCCATGCCATCGGACGGCAGGCGCGTGCTCGTGGACCGGCTCTGGCCGCGCGGCCTGTCGAAGGAGAAGGCCCGCCTGGACGAGTGGCTCAGGGCCGTGTCGCCGTCGGACGAACTGCGCCACTGGTATGGCCACGACCCGGCAAGGTTCGACGAGTTCACCCGCCGCTACCAGGCCGAGCTCACCGAACCCGAGCGCGCCGAGGCGCTGGAGCGCCTGCGCGCCGAGGCCCTGTCCGGCCCCGTTACGTTGCTGACCGCCACCAAGGACCTTGACCACAGCCAGGCCGCGGTCCTCGCCCGCCTGCTCGGGGGCGAGTAGCCGAAGCCGCGGCATCCCGCGTTCCTGGGCCATCGCTTCAGGGCAGGGCTCGCCGTCGGCAGAAGCCGCACAACCTGCCTGAATACCAGCGTGGGCTATATCTGGCGTTTGTGAAACCGGCCAGCCTTGACGATGGCCTTCAGGTTGTCCGGATGCTGCAGAACGGCGATGTCCTCAAGCGGATCACCGTCGACGACCAGCAGGTCTGCCCGTTTCCCGGGCTCGACGGTTCCGGTCTCGGCGGCGATGCCGAGTAGCTCGGCGTTGGTCCTCGTGGTGGCGATCAAGGTCTCGTGTGCGCCGAGCACCGCTGCCTTGATGACAAGCTCGCGGACCTTGTGCCTGGCCAGCGGCCCGAGCAGGTCAGAGCCTGACCCGATCCGCACGCCTGCCTCGCGAGCCCGGCGCAGCGCGTCCAGGCCGCTGCCGAGCACCAGGTCGAGCTTGGCCAGCTGCGCTGCCGTCAGGCCGCGCTCGCGGCCTTCCTCGTGCAGCTTCTCGTACGTGACGAACGTCGGCACGAGGAACGTCCCCTTCGCCGCCATCAGCGCCGCCGTCGCCTCATCGAGGAAGTTCCCGTGCTCGATCGACCGCACGCCCGCCTCGACGGCGTTGCGGATCGCCGCGGGCGTGTAGGCGTGCGCGAGCACGTAGGTACCCGCCGCCTCAGCCTCGGCGACGGCGGCGCGCAGCTCGTCGGGCTGGTACTGGGGGGCCTCAAGCCGGTCGGTCGGCGAGGCGACGCCGCCGCCCGCCATGACCTTGATCGCGTCGGCGCCGCGGCGCAACTGGGTACGCACGGCGCGGCGTACCTCGTCGACGCCGTCGGCGATGGCCGGGATCATGCCGATCTCGGCGCCGCAGCCGCAGCCCGCGTAGTCCTCGGCCCTGCTCCTGTGGTCGCCGTGGCCGCCGCTTTGGCTCAGCGGCCGGCCGCTGACGAACATCCTCGGCCCGGGGATCAGGCCGCGGTCGACCGCCTCCTTCATGCCCCAGTCGGCGCCCCCGGCATCCCGGACGGTGGTGAATCCCTCGTCCAGTGCCTGCCTCATCATCGCCCCGGCCGCATAGGCTAGGAGGCTGGCGGGATACTCCCTGCGCTGCGCGGCCAGGTCCACCTCAACGGCGCAGGCGTGCACGTGGGCATCGATCAACCCGGGGATCACTGTGCGCCCGCCGCAGTCGATCACCTCACCGCCGATCCCGGCGGCCGAGCGCGCGCTGGTCAGCACGTCCTTGATCACGGCGCCTTCGACGACCACGGTCGCGTCATAGACCGGGTCCGCTCCGGTGCACGCCAGGACGGTGGCGTGCCGAAAGCTGATCATATGGCGTTCCCCATCTCCATCTGTTGCGGACAGCAGCGGCTCTCCCTGGCCGAGTATGACGCGTCTCGTCAGTGCCGGTGCCAGCCTGACATGATGAGGCTGGAGTCATGATGGCCTCGCGCAATACGTCACCCGGGTCGGGCGCGAGCCGTCGGGCACCGCGTTCCATTCACTTGTCCAGCTTGAGTACGAGCACGGAATCCCGCGCAACCCGCTCATCAACGTCGGCGCCCTGGTCGTCACCGACCGTCTGCTGACGCTGACCGGAGATGCGTGCGGCGCCGTCGAGCGGTTCCTGCGGGCGGAATGTGCCTGCCCGGAGATCGCCAGCGATCAGGCGGTTGCGTCCTCTGATGCCGAGCACGGTCGCCCGCGAGGCGACGGCCGCCACGGCAAGGCTCGGCGTCTTCCTCGACGACGACCCCGGGGCGCATCTCGGGATGCTCGACATGCAGATGATGTCCGCGTCCAACGTGGCCCTGGACATCGGGGTGCACCTGGAGCTGGAGATTCCCAGGGGCACCGGCTGGCGGGAGGGCGAGCGCTGGAATGCCGGGATCGCCTGGGAGTTCCTGCAGGCCCACTCCAGCTGGGACGAGAAGCGGCTGCGCTTCGAACTGCACCGCTACCTCGGCTGGCCTGGGCAGGTCCCGTCCTACAAGCTCGGCGAACGAGCCTGGCTCCAGGCCAGGGAAGAAGCCAGAGCCAGGGCCGGAGGTGCCTTTAGCCTCAAGGACTTCCACTCCAAGGCGCTCAGCCTGGGCGGCCATGGGCCTGGACCCGTTGCGCAAGGCCCTGCACGCAAGCTGATGCCTGTTGCCGAGGGGCGGGCGTCCAGCCGGCGCGGGTGAGATCGTCGCGTAACGTGCCGGTATGACATGGATGGCGGCCGCTGGCACGGGGCTGGTCGGCGGGCAGCACCGGGACCGGCCCGGCATCGTGCGGCCTGCGTGACGTCTGCTTCCGCCGCAGCCGTCTTGAAAACCAGGCGCGGCCCGTTCGCCGGCCTGCCGCGCGAGGCCGCGATCTTGTCCGCGGTGTCGTTCACCGTGGCGCTCGGCTACGGGATCGTGGCGCCGGCCATCCCCGCCTTTGCCCGCCAGTTCGGTGTCAGCGTCGCCGCAGCGGCGAGCGTGATCAGCGCCTTCGCGCTGATGCGGGTCGCGTTCGCGTTGCCGGCCGGCCGGCTGGCGGACCGGTTCGGCTCGCGGCACGTGATGGCGATCGGCATCGCCGTCGTCGCGGTCAGCAGCATGCTGGCCGGATTCTCCCGGTCGTTCGCCCAGCTGCTGGTGCTGCGCGGCGTGGGCGGACTTGGCTCGGCCATGTTCTCGGTGAGCGCCCAGGCGCTGCTGCTGGCCAGCGTGCCGAGCGGCCAGCGGGGCCGGGCCAGCGGCCTGTATAACGGCGGGTTCCTGCTTGGCGGGATCACCGGCCCGGCGCTCGGCGGGGTGGTCGCCGCCTGGTCGCTGCGCGCGCCTTTCTTCCTGTACGCCGCGCTGCTCGTGGTGCCGGCGGTGATCGCCGCGGTCGCGCTCGGGCCGGTGGCGCGCCCGGTGACTCCGCGGGCGGGCGCCAGCCCGCGGGAGAGCCTGACCGTGCTGGCCGGGGCGCTGCGCAGCCGTGCCTACCGGGCGGTCGCAGCAGTGAACCTCGCCGACGGCTTCGCCGTGGTCGGCGTCCGCGGCGCGATCATCCCGCTGTTCGTCCGCGACTCGCTGCACCGCTCGGCGACCTGGACGGGCATCGGGTTCCTGGTGTTCGCGGCCCTGAACGCGGCGGCGCTGCTGCCCGCCGGCCGGGCGGCGGACACGCTCGGCCGGCGGCCGGTCATGGTGGCGGGCTGCGCGATCTCGGCGGCCGGCCTGCTGCTGCTCGCCGTGCTACCCGGCCTGTGGGCATACCTGGGTGCGCTTGCGGTGGCCGGCGCCGGGTCCGGGCTGCTTGACGTCGCGCCGTCGGCGATGCTCGGCGACCTGCTCAGCGCACAGGCCCGCCAAGGCGGCATCCTGGTCGCGTTCTTCCAGATGGCGGGCGACGCCGGCACGGTGACCGGGCCGGTCGTGGCAGGCTTGCTTGTGGATGGCGCGTCTTACCCGGCGGCGTTCGGCCTGGCTGCCGGCGTGCTTGCCGCCGCCGCCCTGCTCGCTCTCATAGCCTAGAGTCGGGATGTGGCAGATGAGGGGACGAGGGTCTACGCGCTGAACCTGTTCGATATCGCCGACCGTGAGGAGTACCTGGCCTATTCACGCCGGTCGGCGCGGGAGGTCACCCGGCACGGAGGGCGAGTGCTGGCCCTGGGCCGGTTCCGGGAGAGCGCGGCGGGCGACATCGCTCCCCGGCAGGTGCTCATCCTCGTGGAATGGGACTCGATGGCGGCCTTTGAGAGCTACCGTCAGGACCCCGCGCTGGCGGATCTGCATCCGCACCGCGAACAAGGCACCTCGGCCTACGTGTGGCACCTGTTCGACCGGCTCGAGGACCTGCGGCCGCTTCTGCTGCCCTGAACCGAACCGCAGAGGTACTGCAGCAGGCAAGATTTGCCCTGATGGCACTATGCGCTGGGGTCACGGAGACCGACCGAGTCGTGCCGCCAGAACGGCTCTGCGTAGACCAGTGTCCCGGTCATCCACGGCTCGTAGGCCGGGAACCTGATGGCCTGGAAGGCGCTATCGGGAATGCGCAGGGATGGCTTGCGGAAGCCCAGATCGCCGCCAACGGCTTGTACCATCGGCGCATGGCCTACGACCAGGAGCTTGCCGATCGCATTCGGCAGCTCATCGGCTCCGACCCAGATCTGGCCGAGAAGAAGATGTTCGGCGGGCTCGCCTTCCTGATCCGCGGCAACATGGCCATCGCCGCGGCCAGCCAGGGCGGCGCGATGGTCCGCGTCGATCCGGCCGAGTCCGACTCCCTGGTGGAATCGACAGCCGCCACCGTGGTCGAGATGCGAGGCCGGCAGATGCCCGGCTGGCTGCATGTCCGCTCCGAAGACCTGCGGACCGACGACGAGCTCGCCCGGTGGGTGCAGGCGGGCACCGGCTACGCCCGTTCGCTCCCCGCCAAGCAATAGCGCGGCACCGATATTCGCTTGACGAATGCCTCGCGGCTGCCGACGATAGCCGAGAACGACCCGCCGAGGACGAGAGGAGGCGAAATGCCAGCCCAGTTTCGAGATCCTGCCACGAAAGGTTGTCAGGCTTGTCATTTCCCCGCTCGTTTCAGTGCGGGCATTGCGGCGTAGACGTCTCGCTGGATGCCCCGGGCACCTCGCATCGCAACCATTGCCCCACCTGTCTGTGGTCCAGGCACCTGGATCGCAATGTCCCCGGCGACCGTAAGGCCGGCTGCCCGGGCGGCATGGAGCCGATAGCGGTCACCGTCCGCGGCGAGGGCCGCTAGATGCTGATTCACCGCTGCACCCACTGCGGGCGGCTCCGGATGAACAGAACGGCCCTCGATGACAACGTACTGCTGCTGGTGCAGCTGGCCGCGCTGCCGCTGGCCTCGCCGCCGATCCCGTACCTCCGCCCGGCCGCCCAGCCCCCGGCCGCTATGTCTTGATATTGCGTCAGAGTGGTGCTTAAATCCGCCCGTTGCCGATCGCCGCGGGAGGACATATGACGGCGCCCCATGATGAGAAGGACGTGCTATGCGCACTGCGTCTTGGCTGGTTCCTGGCCGAGTCACGCGGCCGGAATAGGCCAGGCGGCCAGCTAGGGGTGAAGACGAGCCTGCCCGATCACGCCGACCACGCGCTCCCGCTGCGCATCGAGCGCGGCCCGACCGAGCTGCGGATCGAGGCGCAGAAGGTGGTCGCCCAGCTAGCGGCGGACCTGCACGTGGACACCGACGGTGACGGCACCAGCTTCGCCGCATCGATGGACGAGAAGGCAAGGGCACTGGATCCTGCCCGCGCGCCGAAGGCGAGCGCGGCGCTTCAGTGGGCGCTCGATCAGCTCCGGATGGCCGCCGCCGGGCGGAGCTATCCAGGCAATGCCGCACCTCCCACCCCGCAGCAGGCTCTCCAGACGCTGCAGGCGGTCGTCGATCCGCAGCGGCAGGCCGTGACGGCGGCCACGGCCCGAGGCGATCAGGCGGCCGCTGCCGGCGAGCAGCGGGGTCTTGACACCCTGCGCACCGCCATCGCCGCCCTGCAGGCCTGCGGTGACGGCGACGCCAACACCGCGCAAGCCCGCATCGCGGCCGTCAGGGAAGGCCTGCAGGTCATCGTCGACACCGCCGACGACCCATGGCAGGACCTGGCCCAGCTGCTGTGGCGGTTCGACGCGCACATCCAGGACCGGCTCAGCGCCACGTCCGAAACCCAGGCGTGCGGCTACCAGCTTGGGCGGGGCCTGGCAGAAACCTACTGGGCTCTCGATCCGGACCAGGCCGTCGGCTCACGGTGCTGGGACTTCCTGCTCGGCGATGAACGCTGCACCGAAATCAGCCGGCTGACCGGCCGGCTCGGCGCGTACATGAGTGAATACACCGCCCCCGCCATCACCGGATCGATCGAGGTCTGGAAATACCTGGTCCGCCAGCCGGCCTGGCGCGGCGACGGCCAAGTGGCCAACGCCGCGCTCTACCATCAGATCCGGCGCTGGTACGAGCTGATCGTGCTCGGCCAGGATCCCACCACGCTCATCGAGCCGGCCGGCCTGATGTCCGGTGCCCGGACTGCGGCAAGGGCGGCCAAGCTGTTCTTGCCCGAACTGGCGGCGACCATCGTCGGCCTTGCCTTCCTGGTCACGCTCCTGCTGCTGATCAGCGCCGGTACCGGCTACACCTGGGAGAAGACCCTGTCCGGGATCCTGGCGGCGATGGGCCTCTCGCTGGCCGGCCTGACCGGCACACTCAAGAACTCGGCGCAGGCCATGCTGAAACGGCTGCGCCAGGACACCTACACCGACCTGGTCGCCATCGCAGTTCAGACCGCGCCACCACCGCCGAGGGAGTCTGACCTGCACACGGCCCTGGCTAACCGCCGACTCACCACGGCCACCCCGAACTGACCGGCGGGCATCCAGGCTCAGGACGTGATGACGATCTCGCCGGAGCCCTTGATGCCGAAGACGCCCCGGCACGCCCCGACAGCCGGACCTGCAGGTTCGCCGCGGCCCGCTCGGCAGGCTGGCTGGGCCACAGCGCGTCCTGCAGCACGTCGGCCGCCACGATCCGCCCCGCGCTGACCGCCAGCATGGCCAGCACGGCCCTGGTCCGGGGCCCGCCGATGGCCAGCGGCCGTCCGTCGACCAGCACCTGCGTGTCGCCGAGGATCCTGAATTCGACCCGGCCCGGCCCGGCCTGCACGCAGCGAGTGTACGTCTGGATTACCGCCGCCGCGCGGGCCCGGTAAGTCCGCCGTGATCCGGCAGTAACCGGCCGGGATGACCATGGCGTCATGACCACCGCCATCCCGGAACCCACCGGCACCAGCCCGTGCCGGACAGAGCCGACCGCGCCTCGATGCGCCGCTGGGCACTGCTGTTCGGGACGCCCTCATTCTTCCGGCCGTTCGAGCACTTCATGAGCTCGGTACAGACCGGCCAGCCCGGCTTCGACACCGCCCACGGCCTGCCGGTCTTCGATTACCTGTCCGGGCACCCCGAGGACGCCGCCGTCTTCGACGCCGCCATGCTGGAGCGCACCACCGCGTTCGCCCCGTCCGTCGCGTCCGGCTATGACTTCTCCGACATCCGCACCGTCGTCGACGTCGGCGGCGGCCGCGGCATCCTGCTTGCCGCCATCCTGCAGGCACACCCGCACCTGCAGGGCACCCTGTTCGAGCTCCCCGCCGTAGCCTCGGGCGCCGCAGAGGTGCTGGCAGCAGCCGGCGTCGCCGGCCGCTGCGAGATCGTCACCGGCGACTTCTTCACCGGTGTCCCTCGCGGCGCCGACTGCTACGTCCTGGCCAACGTCCTGCACGACTGGGATGACGCCAGGTCGGCCGACATCCTCGCGGCCTGCCGTCGTGCCGTGACCCGCCACGGCCGCGTGCTGATCGTCGAGCGGCTGATCCCCGATACCCCTGCCGATGCCGTCCCGGCCCTGCTCAGCGACGTCAACATGCTCGTCATCACCGGCGGCCGCGAGCGCACCAACGCCGAGTACGCACGCCTGCTGCGTGCCGCCGGCCTCCGCCCCGGCCCCGTCCGCACAGCCCTGCTCCAGCTGCTGCGCTCCGGGAGCCCGGCCACGGTCTCCGCACCCTGAGCATCTGCCGGCCACCGAAGGCGCCGGCGTGCTGGCATGTTCCCGCTGGTCCGGCGCTAGGCGGCCTCGGCCCCGGGCTTGTCCGGGACGTCCTGGCTCTCGCCATCCAGCGTCGCGCGGCGCTGGATGGCGCCGAGGCTATCCTGCAGCGCCTGCCAGACGGTGCTGAGGCTGGCGCAGGCGGGCAGGTCACCGCGGATGGTGTCGGCCTGGTCGCCCAGTGCCTGGAGCGCGGCGCGGCCAGCCTCGATGATCACCGGATCGGCCGCCTCGATCGTGAGCCGGTCGTCGCAGACGCGGATGACCATCTGCCGGCGGCCCGCCTCTTCGGGCTGTTCGTCGCTGGTCCCGGTGACGTCCACGCCGCGCAGCGCCTCCCTGGCGTGGTCGAGGTCGACGCCCAGGGCCGCGAGGGCACGGGCTGCGGCGGAGTCGGCATCCGCGAGGGCGGCGAGCAGCAGGTGGTGTGAACCGACCGGCCGTGCGCCCGCCAGGCGGGCGGCCTCGCTTAGCGTGGCGTCCGCGGCCGGCGTCGCGCTCAGTACCGTCTGCTCGGTCCGCGCG